>NZ_JABDWD010000002.1:0-516635 GCF_019685115.1 Rhizobium sp. NZLR11
GGCAGGCGAGAAGCGGCGAATACTTCACCACCCATCTGTTCAGCGTCGCGTGGTCAACGGTAACGCCGCGCTCGGCCATGATCTCTTCCAGATCACGATAGGAGACTGCATATCGGACGTAGAAAAATACCGCGTATAGAATAACCTCTTTCGGGTAATGGCTGCCTTTGAAATCGACCATGATCTGGAACTCAACCTGCCTGCTCATCTTCAACCCAGATCTATGGCATCACCAACCTGGCGGCAAATGTGCTGAGAAATTTGCGACAGAACCGCGGCTATTTCCACTCTTTGCCGAGATCTAATCGGAAGTCGCAAGGCGGAACTGCAGTCTACCCCGCATTGACCTTGGCTGCGCCCACGGATTGCCTTTTGTCTCCGACTTTGCTAGGAAATCGCTGTCGAAAGAGTGCTGGCCGGATGGTAGCCCGGTCGCCGTCCCCTTGGACGGCAACTCCTCCCATTTGGGTATCCGCGACACCTGGACCGGCTCGCCGGTCGTCGAGGTGTGTCCGCTGATAACCCTGAGGTCATTGTCGGCTCACCTTTCAAACTCGATGGAAGGACGCACGACTTTGACTATTACAGGAAACACAATTCTTATCACCGGTGGCGCGACCGGCATCGGTCTGGCGCTTGCGCGGGGCCTTGCCGAGAGGGGCAACAAACTCATCATCTGCGGGCGAAGTGGCGATGCGCTGGCCAAGGCACAGGCGGACTTGCCGGCGCTGGTCACGCGGGTTTGCGACGTTGCCGATGCCGGGAGCCGCCGTTCGATGGTCGAATGGCTGAAGGCGGAACATCGCGATCTCAACGCAGTCATCAACAACGCCGGTGTTCAGAACCACCGCGACTTCACCTCCGATCCCGGTATGCAGACACTCGACCAGGAAGTGGCCATCAATCTTACGGCACCGATCCACCTGATCGCCGAACTCCTGCCAATGCTAAAGGAAAAAAGCCACGCGTTGATCGTCAACGTAAGTTCCGGTCTCGCTTTTTCGCCGATGGCTGATGTCCCCGTCTATTGTGCCACCAAGGCAGGGATCCACTCTTTCACGCTCAGCCTGCGCCACCAGTTGAAGGCGACGGGGATACGTGTGGTGGAAGTCGCCCCACCGATCGTCGATACCGGTCTTGGCGGCGACAAGCGCAGCGAGGGGACGGCTAACAATATGATGGTCACTCCCGAAGCGTTCGCAACCGAAGCGCTGGCCCAACTGGAGGCTGGCAATGACGAGGTTCTTGTCGGGGTTTCTGTTCAGACGCGCAAATTGGGTGAAGCCATGTTCGAGCGCATGAACAGCCGCTCCTGATACATGATGCGGATTGTCGCGATCAATCGCGGCAATGCCGAGTGCACATGCCTTTCGGGTCGATATCGCATTCGGATAGAAGGCAGCACGCGCACGTCGGGGAGGTGATGAGTGTGACTATTCTGGCAGTCGGAGCGGCCGGCGACCTGGCGGGGCTCGTGATCCCCGCGCTCGTCGATCGCGGTGCACTGGTTCGCGGCCTGGTTCGCAAACCGGAGCAGGTTCAAACCGCAAAAGATCGCGGCGCTCATGAGGTGGCCGCAGGGATCTCTCTAACCCAAAAAGCCTTGATGCGGCTTTGCAAGGCGTGAGCGGTGTCTTCTACATCGGCCCTGTGTTCGAGCCGAATGAAGTCCAATTTGGACTAAACATGATCGCGGCGGCTCAGCGCGCTGGCGTGCGCAAGTTCGTGTTCTCGTCGGTGATCCACCCGATCCTTAGCCTGCCCAACCATGCGGCTAAGACGCCGGTCGAGAACGAACTGATCAACTCGGATCTCGATTACACGATACTTCCCATGCGTGTAGTTTCAGAACTACGCGCCCCTTCATGGGAACGGATCGTCGAGACCAGTTGCCTGGCTGAGCCGTGGTCAGCCGAGACCCGTTTCAGCCGCGTGGATTACCGGGACGTCGCGGAGGTTGCCGCCATCGCGCTCACCGAAGATCGCCTGGCCTATGGAACTTTTCGAGCTGTGTGCGCCTGATATCATGAACCGCAACGATGTGGCGGCGCTCATTGGTCAAGTTATGAGAAGGAAGATCAGGGGCAACGGTCGATCGGGCAAAGAATTCCACCCCGAAACTGAACCGGCTCAGTTCCGGATGGAAATCAACCGAACGACCTGAGCCGGTAACGCGGCAATAGTTCGCGCTTCATGTTCAGGTCGTCGACGAGGCCGTCTCCTGCAGATGGCGCCTGCGCCAGGCAGCGGGCGCCTCGCCGGTACGCTTGCGGAAGAAGCGAGTGAAATAGGCCGGATCCTCGACACCGATTTCGCGCCCAATGTCTTCCACCGATCGGACGGTGAACATCAGAAGACGCTTCGCCTCCAGCAGCCGCCGCTCCAGCAGCAACTCCTTGACGGACAATCCGAAGACTTCGCGGGCCGCCTTGTCGAGCAGATGTGGCGTGGTCGCAAGCTCATTCACGTAGGCCCTGACAGGCCAATCCTCCTTGTAGTGAAGGTCGATGACACGGCGTAGCGCAAGACCGAGTGAGACCGTCGTCGAGGTGGACGGCAACGCCACGCGACCGCCGATGCGGCCCATCAGTGACAGCACGACGCCGATCAGACCACACAGCACCTTCTCGTCTTCCGTACCGCGATCACGATAATCTTCGGCAATCATGTCGAGGAGTGTGCCGAGCTTCGACCATACCGGGTCCGACGGCTGGCCGGCCAGGAAGGTCGGCACGTCGAGATTGAGCGCGACCTGCGGCACGATCGCCTTCAGCATGTCGTCCGAGATCGACACGACAATCGCGTCGGACTGTTCGTCGACATCGAAACCATGCACCACGTTGCTCGGCACGAAGCTCACGGCGGGAGCGGAAAAATTCCAAGTCTCCTCTTCGATCCGATAGGCTCCGCCACCTTGAAACCAGTAAGTGATCTGCCCCATCAGCGGATGTTTGTGCGGCGAAACATGTCCGAAATGCAGGGTTTTTCGCTCCATCACTGTTTCGACATGCAGGAATCCCACATCGAGCGAGCGGCTCGGCTCGCCATAGACGAAAAAAATCGGAACGTCGCTTCGTGTCGCCATGCCGGAAAAAGTACCAGCGAATTCCCTTCTTTGTCCATGGTCTATCCGCGGCTCCCGTTTTAGCTTCTGACAATATTCCAAGGGAGGAACCTGAGATGCGAGCTGAAGACCACCGCGGCGACAAGACCCGTCCGTTTACCGGCGCCGAATATCTCGCCAGCCTGCGCGACGGTCGCGAGGTCTATATCAACGGCGAGCGCATCGCCGACGTCACCAGCCATCCGTCGATGCGTAATTCCGCGCGTTCGATCGCGCGGATGTATGATGCGCTGCATAACGAAAAGACCAAAGACCGGCTGACATCGCCGACCGATACCGGCAATGGCGGCTATACCCACAAATATTTCCGGGTGGCGAAATCTTCAGCTGAGCTCGTCGCCCAGCAGGGCGCCATCGCCGATTGGGCTCGCATGTCCTATGGCTGGATGGGCCGCACCGCCGATTACAAGGCGGCGCTGATGAACACGCTCGGTGCCAATGCCGACTGGTATGGGCCGTTCAAGGACAATGCACTCGCCTGGCACAAACGCGCGCAGGAAGCAGCGCTGTTCATGAACCACGCGATCGTCAATCCGCCGATCGACCGGCACAAGCAGGCCGATGCCGTCAAGGATGTCTTCGTCCACATCACCAAGGAAACCGATGCCGGCATCTACGTGTCCGGCGCCAAGGTGGTCGCCACGTCCTCGGCGCTGACGCATTACAACTTTCTCGCCCAAAGCTCGGCGACGGTGACGGAAGACCCCTCGCTCTCGGTCATGTTCATCGTTCCGATGAATGCGCCCGGGATCAAGATGTTCTGCCGCGTCTCCTACGAGCAGACCGCCAACACGATCGGCCAGCCCTTCGACTATCCCTTGTCCTCCCGCTTTGACGAGAACGATGCAATCCTGGTGCTCGACAACGTCTTCGTCCCCTGGGAGGACGTGCTGGTCCTGCGCGATGCGGCCAAGATCCTGTCCTTCCATCCGGCCTCCGGCTTCATGCACGGCTATTGCTTCCAAGGCTGCACGCGCTTTGCCGTCAAGCTTGACTTTATGGCGGGGCTGCTTGCAAAGGCACTGCGGGCCACCGGCGGTGATGCCTTCCGCGGCAATCAGGCGGCGCTCGGCGAGGTCATTGCGCTGCGCCACATGTTCTGGTCCTTTTCCAACGCCATGGCCCACAATCCGCAACCATGGGCGAACGGCGCCGTGCTGCCCAACATGGAAGCGGCGCTTTCCTACCGCACCTTCATGTCGGAGGCCTATCCGCGCGTCATCGAGACGGTGCGCAAGGTCGTAGCCTCGGGGCTGATCTATCTCCCCTCCTCCACCAAGGATTTCGGCAATCCCGAGATCGACCGCTATCTCGCCCAATATGTGCGCGGTTCCAACGACATGGGCCATATCGAGCGCATCAAGATCATGAAACTGCTTTGGGATGCGACCGGCACCGAATTCGGTGGGCGTCACGCGCTCTACGAACTTAACTATGCCGGCGCGCCTGAGGAAGTTCGGCTGCAGGTGCTGAAGGGCGCCGAGCGCGGCGGACGGCTGAAGGAGATGGAAGCGCTCGTCGACCAATGCATGAGCGACTACGACGAAAATGGCTGGACCAGCGACACCTGGCTGCCGCCGCTCGATGCAGCGTCTCCCGTGCGTAACGCGGCCGAATGAGGCGACGACCATGGAGGAGCAAGTCTCGAAAACCGAGTTCCGCAATGCGATGGCCAGGGTCTGCGCCCCGGTCAACGTCATCACCACCAACGGACCCGCCGGGCGCGGCGGGTTCACCGCCACCGCCATGTGCAGCGTCACCGACGAACCGCCGACACTGCTCGTTTGCATGAACGGTCGCTCAGCCCAATGCGGCGTCTTTCTCGAAAACCACCGCTTTTGCGTCAACGTACTCGCAGATGATCACCAGGAGCTGGCCGGCTATTTCGCCGGCCGCCAGGCGGATATGGCGGCCCGGTATGCCGCGGCGGAATGGGTCGATATGCCATCGGGAACCCAGGCACTGGCCGGCGCCATGGTCTCCTTCGACTGCCGGCTCGCCGAGGCGCGCCTGGTCGGCACGCACCATATCTTCATCGGCCAGGTCATTGGCATTCGCTCGCGGGCGGATGGCAATGCACTGCTTTACTTCGACCGCAACTATATCAACGTGCCGACGCAGGTGGGCAGTTTCGGTGGCTAGTGCATCGGGCCGATGCCTGGCGTCAAAGTGGTACAGCGCCTGAAAAAACTCCTGCGCTGTACCACCTATCGCAGCGTGACGTTCGATGTCGAGGGAGCGCTGAATTCCCAGCCGCGAATCTGCACCGGGCCGTCATCACGGAGCGCGATCTCCGGCGGTTTGTCGATCAGATAGGGGGACGCCGAAGTGATCTACTGCCGGGCAAACCAGCGCCCTGCACAAAAGTGATGGCCGAAGCCGAAGGCCGCGTGACTTCCCTCGTACGGTGAATGTCGAAGCGTCCCGGATCCGTGAACCGCTCTCGCAATACGAGGCCGAGGCGAGCACGGCGGCGACCGGTTGATTGGCGGGATCGTCACGCCACCGATTTCGACGGCCTGTGTCGTCTGTCGCGTCTGCGTAGCGATCGGCGTGATCCAGCGCAAGGCTTCGTCGACGGAGCGCGGAAGAAGCGCATCGAGATCGCCCTTCACTTCCGCGAACTGATCCGGGTTCTGCAAAGGGCCTGCCATGATCGAACCCGCTCCGTGGCCAGGCTCCTGCATGCCGCCGAGCTGCACGATTTTGAGTGTCGGCAGCACGAATTCTATGGTGCGAGTCTGGTCCTCGGGCATGCGGTCATGCAGCATAAGCGACAAGGCGGAATCGTCCGGCTCTTCGATGAGCTTCTGCATCACGGGCGTCACGGTGATTTCGGTGCTGACTGCTGGCCGAAATTCCTGTTTTAGAGCTGGATCCACGCGGTTTTCAGATCGACATATTTGTCCAGCGCATGCAACGATTTGTCATGACCATTGCCCGATTGCTTGACGCCGCCGAGCGGAACGCTGTTGTCTGACCCGCCATAGGTATTGACATGCACGACGCCGGCGCGGATTCCGCGCACCATCCGGTGGGCGCGCGACAGGTTCGACGTCCAGACGGCGGAGGCCAGGCCGTATTCCGTGGCGTTGGCGATCTGCAGGGCTTGCGCCTCCGTCTCGAACGGAATGACCGACAGGATCGGCCCGAAGACCTCCTCACGGGCAAGCGCCATCGATGGCGTCACGTCGAAGACCGCCGGCCGCATGTAATAGCCGCCCGTCTCCTCCAGGATGCGGGCGCCGCCGGTGCGCAGCAGAGCGCCCTCCGACACGGCCTGGGCGACATGGCCGAGGTCTTTCTGCAACTGGATCTCGCTTGAGATCGCGCCCGCTTCGGTGGAAAGCTGCAGCGGGTCTCCGACCCTCATGGAGGCGGCAATGCCGGCGACCTTTTCCGAAAATTCCTCGTGGATCGATTTTTCCACAAGCAGGCGGGAGCCCGCGACGCAGACCTGGCCGGAATTGCGGAAGATGCCGTGGGCCGACACCGTGGCCGCCTGATCGAGATCCGGCGCATCGGCAAAGACTATGTTCGGAGATTTGCCCCCGAGTTCGAGATAAACGCGCTTCAGGTTGGAGTGCGCCGAATATTCCAGCAGCCGGCGCCCGACCGGGCCTGAACCGGTAAAGGCCAGCACATCGATATCCATGTGCAGCCCGAGTGCTTCGCCGCTGACGGCGCCGCGCCCGGTGACGACGTTGAGCACGCCATCCGGCAATCCCGCCTCTGCGCAAAGTTCGGCGAGCCGCAACAGCGTCAGCGACGCGCCCTCGGCCGGCTTCAGGACCACGGAATTGCCGGCCACTAGTGCCGGTGCAATTTTCCAGGCGCCGATCATCATCGGGAAATTCCACGGCACGATGGCGGCGACGACGCCCACCGGCACGCGGTGAACGAGACCGAGAATATTGTCGACCGTCGGAGCGATCTCGCCATAGACCTTGTCGATCGCCTCGGCATAGTAGCGGAAGGTGCCGGCGGCACTGCCCGGCTCGGCCTTCAGCGCCATGGAGATTTCCGTGCCGTTGTCGCGCACGCCGAGCACGGCGAGTTCGAGCGCGCTCTTCTCGATCAATTCGGCAATCTTCAGCAGCACTTTCTTGCGCTCAGCAGGTGCTGCCTTCGACCAACTGCCCTTTTCGAAGGCACGCCGCGCTGCCTTGACGGCGAGATCGACATCGTCGGCGCCGGCATCGGCGATCGTCGTCAACCGGGTTCCGTCGATCGGCGAGATGACATCCATCGCAGCACCGCTGACAGGCGGTCGCCATGCGCCGCCGATGAACAGCGACCGAGGTGCAATGTCGAGCATCCGGAGTTGATTGATCTTGTCCTGCATCTCAATCCTCGCAAAATTAAAGCATGTCGCGCAAAACTGTGCAGCGATTTTGCGCGCGTTAGATCGGCGGGCGATGCGCCCCGCCCGCCAATCTAACCAGTTTCATCAGGCTTCCTGGCCCGCGCCGAGACGTCCGAAGCTCACTGAATCCGCCGATCTCAACCGCGCGGCAGCCATGAAGCCGATGATCGCTGCGATCAGCACGAGACCCGGAAGGAAGACGGCCAGAACGCCGCTCGCTCCGGCAATGCTGCCGAAATAGATGGTGATATAGACCACCAGCGCCATCAGGATTACGCCTGTCACAACCGGGAGCACCTTGGTCACCAGCATATTGTTTTCGAGACCTGGATTGCGGCCGAAGAAGGCAACGATCGCAAATGCGGTAAACGCCATCAGCAGGATGATTGCCAGCGTGCCGACATTGGTGAGCCAGGAAAACAGCGCCAGCACCGGATCCTGCCCGGTGAAGGCAAAGAGAGCGACGACGACAGCCGCAATGACTGTCTGGATCACTGAGCCGACATGCGGGCTCTGGAATACCGGATGGGTGACGCCGACAGACTTCGGCAGCAAGCCTTCGCGGCCGGCGACATACATGTAACGGGCAACGCCGTTGTGGAAGGCAAGCACGCCGGCAAACAGGCTGGTGACAAACAGGATGTTCATGACCACGACAATCCAGTGGCCGACATAGCGCTCGGCGAGGCCGAACAGGAACGTCGTCGGATCGGCAAGGCCCTGCAGTTCGGGAACAAGCTTGTCGGCGCCGCTGCCGGCCACCATCAGCCAGGAGGTCAGCATGTAGAAGAGGCCGATGATCAGCACGGAAATATAGGTCGCACGCGGCACGGTCTTGTGCGGCTCGCGGGCTTCCTCGCTGTAGATAGTGGTGGCTTCGAAGCCGATGAAGGCGGCAAAGCAGAAAAGGATGCCGATTGCCGGCGTGCCGCTCATGAACGCAGCTGGCGTGAAGGGGGTGGCCGAAAGGCCGCTGTCGCCGCCCTTCAAGAAGATCGCCGCATCGATGACCAGGACGACCAGATATTCGAGAATGACGAGAACGGTCAGAACTTTGGCCGAGAGATCGACACGGCGATAGCCGAAGACGGCCACGATCGCGATACCGATAAAGGTCCAGACCCACCAGGGCAATTGCAGGCCGAGGCCGGCGAAGAGGCCCGAGGTTGCTGCGCCGAACAGGCCGAAGACGCCGATCTGCATCGCATTATAGGCCAGGATGGCGATCAACGCCGCTGCTCCTCCCATCATGCCGCCCAGACCTTGGGCCGTGTAGGCATAGAATGCGCCGGCATTGCGGATGTGCCGGGCCATGGCGACGTAGCCGACGGCAAAGAGCAGCAGGATCAGCGTGACCAGCAGAAAAGTGAGCGGAATGCCCGGTCCATTGCCAAGCATCATCGACAGCGGCACGCCGCCGGCAACCGCCGTCAGAGGGGCTGCGGCCGAAACCACCAGGAAGGTCACGGCACCGACGCCGAGGCTGTTCTTGCGCAGCTGGTTCTCAGCCGTGCCTTGCGAGTTTTGCGTATTCATCTGCCTTCGTTCCCCTTGTTAAGAACATCCGATAATCCCTGCGATTGCGCGCAGGCGACCTCCACCAGAACCGGACTGACAAACGGGCGCTTATGCTTTTGTTGATTTTACCGCCGTCAGCGCTTATGGTTCATTATTTGAACCGCAGCTTCAAATATAGACTTGCAAACAATCCCTGCGTCTGTCAAGTTATTTCGCATGTTAAGTATCTTGGGTCGCCGCCATCGTGCCGCGGCGCAGGGTCTGCGGCCTGATTTGACCGATGGCGCCGAGCCGACGCGGGGAAACCTGGGCATGACCCGACCCAAGAGGAGGAACGATGAGCACGATCGGAAAGGCGCTTTCATTGCTGGATACGCTGTCGCGACTGGATAAGGAGGCGGGTCTGACGGACATCGCCCGCCTGTGCGCGCTCGACAAGGCGACGACCCGCCGCTTTCTGGTGGAATTGGAAAAACACGGTTTCGTCGAGCAGGATCCCGATACCCGCCGCTATCGGATCGGATCGGCGCCGGTTCGTCTCGCACGCATTCGCGAGGCCCGCTATCCGTTCCTGCGCGTTGCCATTCCCTTCATCAAGGCGCTCGCCGAAACATCGATGGAAACGGTGCATTTCTCCGAGTTCTCCGGTGGCCAGCTTTCGACCATCCACGTGGAGGATTCGCCGCGGGCTCACCGCGTCATCGTCGAAGTCGGCATCCCCCTGCCCTTTCACGCCACCGCATCCGGCCTGGCCTTCCTCGCCTTCTGCCCGCCGACGGAGATCGACGAAGCGCTTGAAAAGCCACTCGAAAAGTTCACAGACCACACCGTCGTCGATCCCGCACGGGTGCGCGATCTGCTCCAGGAGACGGCTGCGCGAGGCTTTTCCATCAGCCATCAAGGTCTCGAAGCCGGTGTCGTCAGCACGGCTGCGCCGATCCGCGCACCCGGCGGTCATCCGGTCGGCTGCGTCGCCATCGCCGCCCCGCTGGCCCGCATCACAAAGGCGGCGATCGACGAATTCGGGGCTCAGGCCATCACGGCCGCCGATGCGATTTCAGAAAAATACTACGGATCGGAAAGGCCCATGGGAACCAGTGTAAAAATCAGGAGGACGGATCGATGAGCCCTGTGGCTCCTTCGCCAAGAATACTCGTCATCGGAACCGGTGACACCAAATGCGACGAACTGCAATTCATGGCGTCCGTCATAGAAGAAGCCGGCGGCCGACCGGTCATGGTCGATGTCAGTGTTCTCGGCGACCCGCCCTACCTACCCGATTATTCCAAACATGACATCGCGCAAGCCGCCGCGACCTCGATTGCGGCGATCACCGAAAGCGGTAACGAAAACAGTGCCATGGCCGCCATGGCGAAGGGGGCGACTGCACTTGTCCGTAAGCTCTACGATCAAGGATTGGTGGACGGCATCATCGTGCTCGGCGGCTCCATGGGCACGGATCTGGCGCTTGACGTCGCAGCCGTCCTGCCGCTCGGCGTGCCGAAATTCGTGGTTTCGACCATCGCCTACTCCCATCTGATCCCGCCCGAGCGCATCGCGCCCGATCTGATGATGATCCTCTGGGCCGGCGGCCTCTACGGCCTCAACGGTATCTGCCGCTCAGTCCTGTCACAGGCCTGCGGCGCCGTTGTCGGGGCCGCCAAGCACGGAAGCAAGCCCGACTGCGAACGCCCGCTCATCGGCATGACTTCGCTCGGCTCCTCCTGCCTGAAATACATGAAGCATCTGAGGCCCGAGTTGGAAAAGCGCGGCTACGACGTCGCCGTGTTCCATTCCACCGGCATGGGCGGGCGCGCCTTCGAAGCCATTGCCTCCCAGCGCGGCTTTGCCGCCGTCTTCGATTTCTGCATCCAGGAGGTCAGCAACCATCATTACGGCACGGTGGTCACCTCGGGACCGGACAGGCTTGAAAATGCCGGCCGCGCCGGCATCCCTCAGATCGTCGCTCCGGGAGCCATCGATATGGTCGATCTGCAGGCCTGGCAGCCCCTGCCCGACATCTTTACTGACCGTCCGTATCACGCTCACAACCGGCTGATCGGATCGGTGACGACATCGCCCGAGGGACGGCGGGAAGTCGCCCGGCTGATCGGGCGAAAGCTCGAGCGCGCCGATGCGAAGGTCGCCTTCCTGCTGCCGACCGAAGGGCTGCAGGAATGGGACAAAGCCGACGAGCCGCTGCATGATCCGGAAGGGCTGACCGCCTTCCTCGACGAGATGCGCCGGGCCCTCCCAGCCTCCGTCGCCCTTCACGAGGTCGATGCCCATATCAATGCGCCGTCCTTCTCGGCCGCCGCGCTCGCCATTTTCGACAATTGGGTCGCCGAAGGCGTGATCCCGAAAGGACGGCCATGACTGCAAACCGCGCCCTCATCCTCGACTTCGGCGGCGTGGTCACCCGCACCCTGTTCGAGACGCATGACATCACAGAACGCACGCTCGGGCTTGCGAAAGGCTCGCTCGGCTGGCTCGGGCCTTTCGACACCACAACCGATCCGCTGTGGGTGGCGATGCAGAACCGCGAGATCACCGAGCGCGATTACTGGCTGAGTCGCACCAGTGAAGTCGGCGCCCTGCTCGGCGAAACCTGGACGGATATGCGGACTTTCGTGCGCCGGGCCCGTGGCGCCGAGCCCGAACTCGTGCTGCGTCCGGAAGCCCGCGACGCCATCCTGCGCGTCAAGGACGCAGGGCTGAAGCTTGCGATCCTGTCGAACGAGCTCGATCTTTTCTACGGCGTCGAGTTCCGCAAGCGCTTCCCGCTGATCGAACTCTTCGACGTCATCGTCGATGCCACCTACACCAAGATCCTGAAACCCGATCCGCGCGCTTACGAACAGGTGCTTTCCGAGCTCGGCCTGCCGCGCGAAGCCTGCGTTTTCGTGGACGACCAGAAGAAGAACATCGAAGGCGCTGAAGCCGTCGGATTGCCGCATGTGCATTTCGACGTCACCCGGCCTGCCGAAAGCTATGCCCGCGCACTTGCGATGCTGGGGCTCTGAACCGAAGGGAATAGAGATGCGTGAAACCAATTTCATAGCCGAAAACAATGCCCGTCACATGTGGCACCCGATGGCCCACCCGGCCGAAATGCAAGCGCATCCGCCGCGCATCATCAGCGCCGGCGAGGGCGTGGAGATCGTCGATATCCAGGGCAAGAAGGTGCTGGATGCGGTCGGCGGCCTCTGGAACGTCAATCTCGGCTATTCCTGCGAACCGGTGAAGAAGGCGATCCGCGACCAGCTCGACGAGCTGCCCTACTATTCGACGTTCCGCGGCACGACGAATTCGCCGCTGATCGAACTGTCCTACGAGCTTGCCGAATGGTTCCGGGAAGACGGGCTCAACCGCTCCTTCTTCACGTCGGGCGGCTCGGATTCGGTCGAAACCTGCCTCCGGCTCGCGCGGCAATATCACAAGATCAACGGCCAGCCCGAGCGCACCAAATTCGTTGCGCTGAAGAAGGGATATCACGGCACCCATTTCGGCGGGGCATCCGTCAACGGCAACCAGAATTTCCGCCGCAACTACGAGCCGCTGCTGCCGGGCGTCTTTCACCTGCCCGCACCCTTTGCCTATCGCAATCCGTTCGGTATGAGCGACGCCGCAGAGATCGCGGCGGCCATCGGCCGGCTGTTCGAAGACGAGATCGCCTTCCAGGGGGCGGACACCATCGCCGCCCTGATCGTCGAACCGGTGCTCGGCGCCGGCGGCGTCATCGTCCCGCATGAGACATTCCTGCCGCTGATGCGCGAGATCTGTGACCGCCACGGCATTCTGCTGATCGCCGACGAAGTCATCACCGCCTTCGGTCGTGCCGGCGCCTGGACGGGATCGCGCCTTTGGGGCGTCAAACCCGATCTCATGTCCACCGCCAAGGCGATCACCAACGGCTACTTCCCCTTCGGCGCCGTCATGATCGCCGACAACGTCGCCGAAGTTTTCGAAAGCAACAAGAACGGGGTCGGCACGATCGGCCACGGCTATACCTATTCCGGCCATCCGGTCGGCGCCGCCGCCGCACTTGCGACGCTGAAGGAGACCAAGCGGCTGGATGTCGCCGCCAATGCCGCCGCCCGCGGCGACGAACTGCTGGCCGGCCTGAAAAAACTGCAGGAGAAGCACGAGCTGATCGGCGACGTGCGCGGCAAGGGCCTGATGTGCGCGCTCGAACTCGTCAGCGATCGAGGCAAGAAGAGCGCGGCGTCGAAGGATGTCCTGCAAAAGGTGCAGGATGCTGCCTATGATGCCGGCGCCCTCGTCCGCACCTCGGGAGCCAATGTCATCATGTCGCCGCCGCTCGTCATCACGGCCGGGGACGTGCAGACGATATTGACGGCGCTTGACGCCGGTCTCACCGCCGCGGGAGCCTGATCATGTCCAACAATGCTGCCCTCATCGCCCGTCGCGAGCGCCTTCTCGGCCGGAACATGTCGCTCTTCTACGAGGAGCCGGTCCACCTTGTCCGTGGCGAGGGCGTCTGGCTTTGGGATGCCGACGGCCGCAAATTTCTCGACTGCTACAACAACGTGCCGCATGTCGGCCATTGCCATCCGCGCGTGGTCGAGGCGATCACACGACAGGCCTCGACGCTCAATACCCATACGCGCTATCTGCATGAAGGCATTCTCGACTATGTCGAACGCCTGACCGCGACCTTCGATAGGAGCCTTGACGCCGCGATCCTCACCTGCACCGGCAGCGAGGCGAACGACATCGCGCTGCGCATGGCGCAGGCCGTCACCGGCAAGACCGGCGTGATCGCCACCGACCATACCTATCACGGCAACACAGCTGCCGTGTCGCAGCTGTCGACCCGCATGCCGCCGGTCGGCGGCTTCGGCGGTCATGTCAGGCACGTGCCGGCGCCCGATAGCTACCGTCCGCTCGGCGGCGAAGGCGGCGATGCCTTTGCCGCGGCCTTCGCTGCCGAGGTCGAGAAGGCGATCGCCTCGCTTCAGGACGGCCCGCACGGGTTTTCGGCGCTGATCATCGATCCGTTCTTTGCCAATGAAGGTTTTCCGGATCTGCCGCCGGGCTTCCTCGTCAAGACGGTGGCTGCCGTGCGCAAGGCCGGCGGCCTTGTCATCACCGACGAGGTGCAGCCGGGTTTCGGCCGCACCGGCTCGCATATGTGGGGCCATCAGCGCGCCGGCATCGTTCCCGACATCGTGACGCTCGGCAAGCCGATGGCCAATGGTCATCCCGTCGGCGGCGTCGTCGCCAATGCCGATACGCTGAACGCTTTCCGCAAGGCGTTCCGCTATTTCAATACGTTCGGCGGCAATCCGGTCTCCTGCGCCGCCGCCATGGCGGTCCTCGATGTGATCGAGGATGAGAAGCTCGTCGAGAACGCCCGCCATGTCGGCGAATATACACGCGGCGCCTTCAAGCGGCTTGCGGAAAAACATGCGATCATCGGCGACGTGCGCGGCAGCGGCCTGTTCATGGGCATGGAATTCGTGCTGGACCAGACGACCAGGGAACCGGCCGTCACGCAGGCGACCCGGATCGTCAATGCGATGCGCGAGCGTGGCGTGCTGATGGGCAAGATCGGCATCCATCAATGCGCCACCAAGATCCGCCCGCCGATGCCGTTCTCCAGGGATCATGCCGACCTGATGCTGTCGGTCTTCGACGACGTCCTTGGCAGCTTGTGAGGCAGGGATGGGCGATCAACTGCCGCAAACCATCCGGGATGCCCTGCAGGAACGGGCGCTGGAAGCGCTCGGCCACTGGTCGGCCTTGGCGGACGACCCGGTTCTGCTGAAATACCGGGAAAACGCCGTCTTCCGTATCACGCTTGCCGATGGCCGATCTGCCGCCCTGCGGCTGCATCGGCCGGGCTATCATGACGAGACGAGCCTGCGCTCGGAACTGGACCTTATGGCAGCGCTGCGGTTCGGCGGCCTCGATGTGCCGTGCCCCGTGCCGACCGGAAACGGGCAAAACCTCATTTGCCTTCCGGAGAGCTGCCGGTTTCCCGAGCAATATGCCGACGTCGTCAGCTGGGTCGACGGCGCGGCCCTTGGGCAGAGCGGTACGCCGCTGTCGCAACCGGCTGAAACGCAGGCAGATATCTTCTTCTGCATCGGCCATGCCATGGCGACCATGCATGATCTGGCCGACGCGTGGGCTCTGCCGGCAGATTTCCGCCGTCCGGCATGGGACGCCGAAGGCCTGCTCGGAGAAAAACCCCTCTGGGGCCGCTTCTGGGATTGCCCGGGACTTTCACGCGACGAGGCCTCGGCGCTCTCGGCGTTGCGCGACGACTTGCGGCACCGCCTCGCCAATGCGCAGCGACACGGCCTCGACTACGGCCTGATCCATGCCGATCTTGTACGCGAAAACATCTTCCTGACGGGAGATGAAGATCGTGTCGCCTTTATCGACTTCGACGATGCGGGATATGGCTTCCTCTTGTTCGATCTCGCCACGGCACTGCTGAAGAACCGCCAAGAGCCAGCCTACCCCGCCATCGAGAATGCCTTGATCACAGGCTATCGCAGCCGGCGCGGTCTTTCCGATGCGGCGCTGGAATGCCTGCCGTTGTTCATGGTGTTGAGGAGCCTCACCTATATCGGCTGGCTTGCCGAGCGGCCCGAAATCCCGAACGCCGCCGAGCGCCTGTCGCGTTATGTCGCCGAAAGTCTGGAACTCGCAAGAAAGCTCGATACCGGAGCTTGACATCCACGGTCAATTTATTAACATGTTAAGTAAATAGAGATCGGGGAGGATCGATGCCACATCTCACCATCGAATATTCGGCCAATCTCGACGATCGCGCTGATATCGGCGCGCTCTGCGAGGCGCTGCTGAAGACCGTGCTGGAGACGGGCCTCTTCGAACTCGGCGCGGTGCGCGTCCGCGCCCTTCGCGCCGATCATTATGCGATTGCCGACCAGCTCCCGGAAAACGCTTTCGTCGACCTGAACTTCCGCATCGGCAAGGGCCGCACGGCTGAGGAGAAGAAGGGCACGGGCGAAGCGATCTTTGCGGCGGCGGCGGACGTTCTCGGCCCGCTCTTCGAGACGCCGCATTTCGCGCTGTCGCTGGAGATCCGCGAGATCGATGCGGAGCTGAGCTGGAAGAAGAACGCCATCCATCCGCGGCTTCGCGGCAAGTGACAACGCCCGCGTCGCGGGATGAGACAACATCGAGGAAATAGACGATGTCCAAACTGCAGGAAAACATCGCAAAGGCCGAAACCTATCTTGCGCGGCTGAAGGAACGCGGTGTCCTGAACCGGATCGGCGGCGAGGATGTGACGGCCGATGACGGCTCGACCTTCGAGACGATTTCGCCGGTCGATCTGCAGCCGCTCGCCACCGTCGCGCGCGGCAAGGCCGCCGACATCGACCGGGCCGCCAGGGCCGCCAAATCAGCCTTTGCCGAGTGGGCCGCCATGCCGGGCGATGCCCGCAAGAAGCTGCTGCACAGGATCGCCGACGCGATCGTCGCGCGGGCCGAAGAGATCGCTTTTGTCGAATGCATGGACACGGGGCAGTCGCTGAAGTTCATGGCCAAGGCGGCGCTGCGCGGTGCGGAGAACTTCCGTTTCTTCGCCGATCGCGCCCCTGAAGCCCGCGACGGCAAATCGATTCGCGCCGACGGCCAGGTCAACATCACGACCCGCAATCCGATCGGCCCCGTCGGCATCATCACGCCCTGGAACACGCCGTTCATGCTGTCGACCTGGAAGATTGCGCCGGCACTCGCCGCCGGCTGCACCATCGTCCACAAGCCGGCCGAGTTCTCGCCGCTGACGGCACGCCTGCTCGTCGAAATCGCCGAAGAGGCCGGCCTGCCGAAGGGGGTCTGGAACCTCGTCAACGGCTTCGGCGAGGATGCCGGCAAGGCGCTGACCGAACATCCGCTAATCAAGGCGATCGGCTTCGTCGGCGAGAGCCGCACCGGCTCGATGATCATGAAGCAGGGCGCCGACACGCTGAAGCGGGTGCATTTCGAGCTTGGCGGCAAGAACCCGGTCGTCGTCTTCGCTGATGCCGATCTGGAGCGCGCCGCCGATGCCGCCGTCTTCATGATCTACTCGCTGAACGGCGAGCGCTGCACCTCGTCCTCGCGCCTATTGGTCGAGGACAGCGTCTATGACAGGTTCACTGCGCTCGTCGCCGAAAAGGCGAGCCGCATCAACGTCGGCCATCCCCTCGATCCCGAGACGGTCATCGGACCGCTGATCCATCCGGTACACGAGAAGAAGGTGCTGGAATATATCGCGATCGGCAAGTCGGAAGGCGCAACGGTCGCGGCCGGCGGTGCCAAATATGACGGTCCGGGCGGCGGCTGCTATGTCTCGCCGACCCTGTTTATCGGCGCCGACAACGGAATGCGCATAGCCCAAGAAGAGATCTTCGGGCCGGTGCTGACCGCCATTCCGTTCAAGGACGAAGCCGAGGCGCTCGCCCTTGCCAACGACGTCCAGTACGGCCTGACCGGCTATCTCTGGACATCGGACGTCACCCGCGCCTTCCGTTTCACCGATCATCTCGAGGCCGGCATGATCTGGGTGAACTCGGAAAACGTCCGCCACCTGCCCACCCCCTTCGGTGGAGTGAAGAACTCGGGCATCGGCCGCGACGGCGGCGATTGGTCTTTCGACTTTTACATGGAAACCAAGAACGTCGCCTTTGCCACCAAGCCGCACGCCATCCAGAAGCTCGGCGGCTGAACGACAGCAGCAGGTATAAAGAGGAGGAACCCCCATGCCCTTGCCGCAACCCAATCTCTACCCGCCCTTCAACATCGTGCGCCTCAGCCATGTCGAATACGGCGTCAAGGATCTTGCCAAATCGCGCGCCTTCTATGTCGATACGCTCGGCCTTCAGGTGACCGACGAGACGGCCGACACCATTTATCTGCGCGCCATGGAAGAGCGCGGCCACCACTGTATCGTCCTGAGGAAGTCGGAGATATCGGAGGCCCGCGACCTCGGCTTCAAGGTCTTTGGCGACGAGGATCTCGACAAGGCTGCGCACTTCTTCAAGGGCAAGGGCCTGCCGGTGGAATGGGTCGAGCGGCCCTACCAGGCGCGCACCTTCCGCACCCGCGATCCGCTCGGCATTCCGCTCGAATTCTATTCGAAGATGGACCGCCTGCCGCCGATCCACCAGAAATATGCGCTCTACAAGGGCGTCAAGCCGCTCAGGATCGACCACTTCAACTGCTTCTCGCCCAATGTCGATGAATCGGTGGCCTTCTACAACGAGATCGGTTTCCGCGTCACCGAATACACCGCCGACGAGGAAACCGGCCGGCTCTGGGCCGCCTGGACGCATCGCAAAGGCGGCGTGCACGACATTGCTTTTACCAATGGCAAGGGTCCGCGGCTGCACCACACCGCCTTCTGGGTGCCGACACCACTCAACATCATCGACCTGCTCGACCTGATGGCGACGACCGGCTGGGTGTCCAACATCGAGCGCGGCCCCGGCCGCCATGGCATCTCCAACGCCTTCTTCCTCTATATCCTCGATCCGGACGGCCACCGCATCGAGATCTACTGCTCGGATTATCAAACGGTCGATCCCGACCTCGAGCCGATCAAGTGGGATCTGAAAGATCCGCAGCGCCAGACGCTCTGGGGCGCCACGGCGCCGAAATCCTGGTTCGAGCATGGCAGCCTGTTTGCCGGGACGCCGATACGGGAAGCCGATCTCAAAGCGCAGCCGATCGTTGCCCCATGATCGGCATCAGCCCATGATGCGACGCCGCGCGTCGGCTTCGCATCAACTCCATCGATAAAGGACCGTCACCATGCAGCTCAAAGATATCAGTCTGTTCTGCCAGGCAGCCCTCGTCGGCGATCACTGGATTGAGGCTGACCGGGAGACGGGTATCGCGGTCACCAATCCGGCCACGGGCGAGACCATCGGCTACGTCCCGAAGCTCGGGGCCGCCGAGACCCGGGCCGCGATCGAGGCCGCGCGGATCGCGCAGAAGGGCTGGGCTGCCAGGACCGCCAAGGAGCGCTGCGGCATCCTGCGCAAATGGTATGAGCTGATGATCGAGAACAAGGACGATCTCGGCCGCATCCTGACGCTGGAGCAAGGCAAGCCGCTGGCGGAGGCCACCGGTGAGATCGTCTATGGCGCGAGCTTCATCGAATGGTTCGCCGAGGAAGGCCGCCGGATTTACGGCGACCTGATCCCCGGCCATCAGCCCGACAAGCGCATCATGGTGATGAAGCAGCCGATCGGCGTGGTGGCCGCGGTTACGCCGTGGAACTTTCCGAACGCCATGATCACCCGCAAGGCCGGGCCCGCCCTGGCCGCTGGCTGCGCCATGGTGCTGAAGCCGGCCAGCCAGACGCCGTTTTCGGCGATCGCCATCGCCATCCTTGCCGAACGCGCCGGACTTCCCAAGGGCCTCTTCAGTGTGATCACCGGCTCCGCACGGGAGATCGGCGGCGAAATGACCGCCAATCCCGTCGTGCGCAAGCTGACCTTCACCGGCTCGACCGAGGTCGGCGCCGAGCTTTACAAGCAGAGCGCGCCGACCATCAAGAAGCTCGGCCTGGAGCTCGGCGGCAATGCGCCGTTCATCGTCTTCGACGATGCCGATCTCGATGCGGCGGTAGAGGGCGCCCTGATCGCGAAGTTTCGCAACAATGGTCAGACCTGTGTCTGCGCCAACCGCATCTATGTGCAGGAAAAGGTCTACGACGCCTTTGCCGAGAAACTCGCTGCCGCCGTATCCAAGCTCAAGACCGGCAACGGCTACGACGAGGGCGTGATCCTCGGGCCGCTGATCGACAAGGCAGCGCTTGATAAGGTCGAGGAGCACGTGGCCGATGCCGTCGACAAGGGCGCCCGCATCGTTCAGGGCGGCAAGAAACACGCGCTCGGGGGCACTTTTTACGAAGCGACCATCCTCGCCGATGTCACCAGGGAGATGGCGGTTGCCCGCGAGGAGACCTTCGGTCCGCTGGCACCGCTCTTCCGCTTCAAGGACGAAGCCGACGTGATCGCCCAGGCCAACGACACCGAGTTCGGTCTCGCCTCCTATTTCTATGCCAAGGATCTCGCCCGCGTCTTCCGGGTCGCCGAGGCGCTGGAATACGGCATGGTCGGCGTCAATACCGGGCTGATCTCGACGGCCGAAGCCCCCTTCGGCGGCGTCAAGCTCTCCGGCCTCGGCCGCGAAGGCTCGAAATACGGCATCGAGGAATTCACCGAAATCAAATATGTCTGCCTCGGCGGCATCGCCTGAGGCCAAAGCAAGGCCCGAGAGAAAAGCATGACCCATCCAAGATTCCTGTCCTTCTCCAGAAACGGCCGTCATGGCTACGGGCTTGCCATCGACGGCGGTGTCGTCGACCTGTCGGCCCGCCACGGCGCGACCTGGCCGAGCCTGCGCGAGGTCATCGAGGCAGGCCGCCTCGCTCAGCTCGCCAACGAAGGCAAGACATTGAAGCCGGATTATACGTTGGATGAGATCCGCTTCGAGATCCCCATTCCGTCGCCGGAAAAGATCATCTGCGTCGGGGTCAACTTCCCCGACCGCAACGAGGAATATAAGGACGGCCAGGCGGCCCCCTCCAATCCCTCCCTGTTCATCCGTTTTCCCCGGTCGTTTACCGGCCACGGCCAGCCGCTGATCCGGCCGCCGGAAAGCCCGCAGCTCGACTATGAAGGCGAGATCGTTATCGTCATCGGCAAAGGCGGCCGGCGGATTGCCGAAGCGGATGCATTTTCCCACATCGCCGCCCTGTCGCTTTGCAACGAGGGCACGATCCGAGACTGGGTGCGGCATGCGAAATTCAACGTCACCCAGGGCAAGAACTTCGATCGGACCGGCTCGATCGGTCCGTGGCTGATCCCGTTCACGGATGAGAGCCAACTCGCCAATATCAAGCTTGAGACGCGGGTCAACGGCGAAGTGCGCCAAAGCGACCGCACCAGTCGGATGATCTTTTCCTTTGCCAGAATCATCAACTACGTCTCGACCTTCACCACCCTGGTTCCCGGCGACGTGATCGTCACCGGCACGCCGACGGGCGCCGGCGCCCGCTTCGATCCGCCGATCTGGCTAAAGCCCGGCGACGTCGTCGAAGTCGAGGCGAACGACATGGGCGTCCTCACGAACACGATCGCCGACGAGGTGTGAGATGCTGACGTCAGACGAGATCAGGCAGGCCGCCGAGCGGCTCGATATAGCAGAACGGACGCGCGTCCAGACGGAGCTTCTGTCGCTGAAGTATCCGCACATGACGATGGACGATGCCTACGGCGTACAAGCCGCCTGGGTGAAGAAGAAGATCGCCGCCGGCCGCAAGCCGATCGGCTGGAAGATCGGACTGACCTCGAAGGCGATGCAGTATGCATTGAACATCGACACGCCGGACTCCGGCGTGCTCTTCGACGACATGCTATTCGAGGACGGCGCGACAGTGCCCGCCGACCGCTTCATCCAGCCGCGCATCGAAGCCGAAATCGCCTTCGTCATGAAGGCGCCGCTGAAGGGGCCTGGGATCTCGATCTTCGATGTGCTGAACGCCACCGATTACGTGACGCCTGCGCTCGAAATCCTCGACACCCGCATCCTGCGCGCCGATCCTGGGACAAAAAAGGCGCGCACCATCGTCGACACCATTTCCGACAACGCCGCCAATGCCGGCATCGTCACCGGTGGCCGCGCCGTAAAGCCCGACCAGATCGACATGCGCTGGATGGGCGCGATCGTCAGCCGCAATGCCGAGGTCGAAGAGACGGGGCTCGGGGCCGGCGTTCTCAATCAGCCCTCCCGCGGCGTCGCCTGGCTTGCCAATCGCCTGGCGCAATATGGTGACGGCATCGACGCCGGCCAGATCGTGCTGGCGGGTTCCTTCATTCGTCCGATCGAGGCGCGGCACGGCGATACCATCGTCGCCGACTTCGGCCCCTATGGCTCCGTCAGCCTCTTCTTTGCCTAAGGATCAGCACCATGCCCGCGCCCAAAAACCTCTTCAAGCAGGCTCTGAAGGAAGGCCGCGCCCAGATCGGCCTCTGGCAGGCGCTCGCCAACCCCTACACGGTCGAAATCTCAGCCGGCGCCGGTTATGACTGGCTGCTGCTCGACGCCGAACATGCGCCGAACGACGTACCGCTTCTGGTCTCGCAGTTGCAGGCTATGAAAGGCGCGGCGAGCCATGCGGTGATCCGCCCGCCGGTCGGCGAGACCTGGATCATCAAGCAGATGCTCGATATCGGCGCGCAGACGCTGCTCATTCCGATGGTCGACAGCAAGGAGATGGCGGAGGCCATGGTCCGCGCCATGCGTTATCCGCCGCAGGGTGTGCGCGGCGTCGGCGCCGCCCTTGCCCGGGCGTCGGCTTTCAACCGCATTCCCGACTACCTGCAAACCGCCAATGACGAGATCTGCCTGCTGCTGCAGGTGGAGAGCCGTGCAGGGCTTGCCGCACTCGATGCGATCGCTTCGACCGACGGCGTCGACGGCGTCTTCATCGGCCCGGCCGATCTTGCCGCCGATATGGGGCATCTCGGCAAGCCGGGCGCGCGCGCGGTGCAGGCGGAGGTTGAAAAGGCACTTGCCAGGATCCAGTCGCACGGCAAAGCCGCCGGTATTCTCATCGGCGATCTCTCTCTGGCCAAGCGCTATCTCGAGCTCGGCGCCACCTTCGTCGCCATCGGCAACGATGTCACGCTGCTCACCAATGCGACGACCAGGCTCCTCGACGACTTCAAGAAAGCGGAACCTTCTAGACCCGCAACCGATGCGAAGGTCTACTGACACTTTCCGCCTGTATTGTTTTGCACGGCCTGCATCATTTTGCACGCTCAGTCAAAACCAACTGCACAAATAGACGCTACGCCTCGGCATGCTTCGATCATGATTGCGAAGGTCAAGAGGAGGCAGCATGCGTTTCAAGAACAAAACAGCCATAATCACCGGCGGCGGCACGGGCATCGGCGCGGCGGTTGCCCGCCGCATCCGGCAGGAAGGCGGCAATGTCACGCTCGTCGGGCGACGTCCCGAGCCGCTTCGGGCCGTCGCCGATGAAATCGGCGCGACCGTCGTTGCCGCCGACGCGGCCGATGGTGCGGCGATGAAGGCTGCCGTCGAGAAGGTCAACGAGACTTTCGGCGGGCTCGATATCCTGATTGCCAATGCCGGTGGCCACGGGGTCAGGCCGACGGTCAGCATGATGGATGAGACCTGGGATCTCGCCGTGATTGACCACCAAAATACTGGCTCTGACAGACGCCCTAGGAAATCTGGTTCGCTTCGAACTCCTGCCCGGCAACCGACACGACACAGTTGGTGTCGCGCCCCTCATTGACGGCATCGAATTTGGCGGGTTGCTGGCAGACAAGGCTTTCGACAGCAATTGTGCCCGATCGACGAGGCTGCGATTCTGCAATAGATCCAACTCTGCCTCCCAAACAGCGTTAGCATAATTGGAGACTGCTACAGTTCATACGGATCGTCAATTTTATTTAACATATTAATTAGTTCAGGTATCAGGCGCTTCTTCGAGCCTTAAAGCGGTGAGCTCTTCCAGCATGTCGAGAAGTCTCTCCATTCGCTCGGCTCCAAATCGCCTATCGATGTCAGCATACACCTTCAAGCTTTCCGGCATAACTTCTTCGACGATAGCCTGTCCTGCCGAAGTAATCTGTAACAGCACCCGTCGGCCGTCGTCGTCATCCCTATGTTTGGTAATGAAACCGCGCTCCTCAAGCGACCTGATCATCCGCGTCAGGCTCGGGGCGAGAATTGAGGCCTTATCTGCCACCTCGCTCGCATCCAACTTGTCCGCCTCGTACAGAACACGAATGACGCGCCACTGCTGTTCTGTCACATCATGCGCTGCCAGGATCGGCCGAAAATGGCTCATCACCCCTTCGCGAGCACGCAAAAGTGAAATTGCCAGAGAGCGGCGGGCGCGCTGCGGCTGAGTCGTCTCGTCGGACGAGGGTTCAGACGGAAGTTGAGTGTGGCTACCAGCTGTTTTTTGCTGCATTTTGGCGATCCGCTCGCATCAACATGCTGATTCCATTAACATGGTAACGACCAAACACAAGTCCTAACGTCTTTTCAACCACCCGAATGACGGGCTTCACCAACCTGGGACGAATTTGTTGCCGCAGGGCCTGCATTGAAGGCGGCCGTGAGGCCTCGCTCATCTCACCGTCACGCTAACATACCGCTACGAACTCAAGACCCAACAGCTTTCCCAGCTTTTCGATGCGCCCGGCAATATGCCCGACGCCGACGGCGCAGTGATGGGCCGGTCCTTGCGCATTCCACGCTTCGACAAAGCGCCGCGCTCCCAGCGGAAACTGATACCGGCTGTTGGTATTGCCGATTTCGAGGATCGGGCCTGCGACTGAGGCGCCCTCTGCGCAGAGCAGCTTGATCTTGCCGGCGCTCTCGACGACCGAAAGCAGCGTCACCGGTCCATGCTTGACAGACATCTCGACGCTGACGCCGAAGCCGACCTTGCCGTGGAAAACCTGCAGCGGGCGGATCTTGGTGCGCCCCTCGGCAATTCCGGTATGCCCGGGCCCGTCATGCCCCATCAGCACGACGTCTGCGGCGAAATCCATGGCATAGTATTCCGTGAACGAGCCGCCGACACCGAAGCTATCCATGATCTTCATGGCCTGAGCGTTCTTGATCTCGTACTCACCGGCAACCGGCACGCCATTGGCCGTCAGCATCGAACAGCCGACGATGACCGAGGTGATAATGTCCTCGTATTCGTTGCCGGGCTGAGATTCGTAATAATAGGCCAGCGACCCGAGCGATTTCTTGATCACCAGTCTTCGCAGCGCCACTGCGGTTTTTGCCGCACGCGCCAGCTCCTTGGGGTCGCAGTCGGGCTGCACATCGAATTCGGCTTTGATCGTCGCCAGACAGGCGAAGACATCCGCCTCGCTTACGTCATTGCGGAGCCGCGCCAGCTCGTCGATTTCCAGCACTTCGATATGTGTTCCGAAGGCTGCCGCTTGCGCGGTCAGATCCGAATAGATATCGAGCATGCCATTGTAGTAGCGGCCCATGACGCCGAGCCGATTATGCGCCATTACATGGGCGACGCGCGCAGCCTCGATCCAGTCGTTGATCTCCTCCTCGACGATCGGATCGCCGGTGAGAACGCCGGTCACCTGATGAAAGCTAATGCCCGCCCGGTGGAAGACATTGGCAATTTCCGGGACGGGGCAGGCCGAGCAATGCGCCAGCCAGTCGCCGGTCATCGCGGTGCGATCGCCGAGCGCGTTGAAGCTGGCATAGTCAATGGCTGCGGTCGGTTGCAGATTGAGAATGATCACCGGAACCTTTGCACGACGGACCACCGGCAGAACGGTCGACGAGAGGGCATAGGTGGTGATGTAGAGAAAGATTATGTCGACATCGGCCTGACGAAACTGATGGCCGGCTTCCAGCGCTTTTTCGGGCGTATCGATCAGCCCAAGGTTGACGACCTCGACGCCGGGGCGCGCAAGCTTTTCCTCGACGGTATCGACATAGCCGCGCAAACGCGTTTCAAGACCTTTGAATTGCGGCCAGTAGGCCTCCAGGCCGATGCCGAATAGGCCGGCCTTCAATGGGCGTTCAGACATTTGTATTTCTCCGATGCAATATGGAATGGCGTCAGCTTTGCAGGCGCACGCGCAATTGATCGAGGCCGACAGCCATCAAGAGAACGACGCCGCGGGTCACATCCTGCCAGAAGGAGGACACGTTCATCAGCGTCAGACCGTTATTGAGTGTGCCGAGAATGAGGACTGCGATCAGCGTGCCCCAGACGCTGCCGCGTCCGCCAAACAGGCTGGTGCCTCCAAGGATGATGGCAGCAATGATGGTCAGCAGATGCTGTCCGGCGGCATTCGGTGCTGCAGCGCCAAGCATTGCGGCAAGGATGATGCCGGCCGCAGCGCCTGAAAGTCCGGAGACGATATAGAGCACCATCTGGGTCCGCTCGACGGGCACGCCGAGCAAGCTGCTAGCCTCTGGATTGCCGCCGGTCGCATAGACGAAGCGTCCGAACGGTGTCTTCGACAGGATTAGCCACAGCGCGACGAACACGAGCAGCATCAGGATGATCGGAAACGAGATGCCGAACAGGCGGCCGGATCCGAGCCAGTTGAAGGCTGGAATGAAGAGGGGCTTCGACAGGCCGCCGGTCATGACCATGGAGAGACCGGAAAATATGCTCATCGTCCCGAGCGTGGCGATGAGGGGATTGAGCTTCAGCCGAGTGACGATAAATCCGTTTAGTACGCCAACCGCGCAGCCAATAACAAGCGCCGTGAGGCAGCCAGCCCAGATATTGATGCCGTTGGCATGCATCAGCGCCACGATGACGCCGGCAAGACCGGCAACGGCGGCAACCGACAGGTCGAGTCCGCCGCCGATGATCAGCGGCGTACCGGCGGCAGCCATCAAGCCGATGAAGGCCATGTTGGTGCCGATGTTGGACAGGTTGCTCAGCGTCAGGAAATAGGGCGAGAGAAGCGAGAACGCGGCCAGAAGCAGGATGTAGAACACCAGGAGGAGCACGATGCCGGCGGCCGGGCGGCCGAGAAAGTCGGTCA
Source organism: Rhizobium sp. NZLR11 (assembly GCF_019685115.1). NCBI lineage: Bacteria > Pseudomonadati > Pseudomonadota > Alphaproteobacteria > Hyphomicrobiales > Rhizobiaceae > Rhizobium > Rhizobium sp. NZLR11. The sequence goes on from NZ_JABDWD010000002.1 coordinate 26,591, forward strand.
GCGAACTTGGCTGCTTCTTCGAAACACCTGGCGCTGCGGGAATGGAGGACGACTTGCTCATGATTTCTCCGGTTCATTCGTATCGCGGACGGCAGGCCGAAGCTCGGCTGCGCGCATCAGGTCCGTCGCGGTCGCATCCTGTCCAAGCTCGGCCACGACCTTTCCATCCTCCAGAACGAGGCTGCGATCGGCGAGCCCCGCCACCTCTTCCGCGTCGGAGGAGACGATCAGGATCGCAAGTCCCGCTTCCGCCAGGCGGCGGATTTCCGCGTAAATCTCGCGCCGGGCGCCAAGATCGACGCCACGTGTCGGCTCTTCGAGGATCAGGAAACTGGGGCTTCCGAGCAACCAGCGGGCCAGGCAGATCTTCTGCTGGTTGCCGCCGGACAAAAGGCGGATCTCCTGATCCGGGCCAGATGTCTTGACCCGCAAGGTTTTGATCCAGTCGCTGGTACTCGCGTCTTCGCGCTTCTGATCGACGACGCCGGATTGCGTGAAAAGGCTGAGATAGGGCAGCGTGGTGTTGGTGCGCACCGACAGATTGCCGATCAGCCCCTGACGCTTGCGCTCGGCGGCGACAAAGCCGATACCCGCGCGTACGCTCTTTCGCGGCCCGGACAGGCCGATGTCGATATCGTTCAGCCGGACGGCTTTGGCACGCGCGGCAGACTCGGCGCCGTAGATGGCAGGGCCGATCTTTTCGGCGCCGGAACCGATCAGGCCGAAAACACCAAATACCTCACCGCGCCGCACGGAAAGCGACACGCCGTTAAGCCACCCGGGAAGAGACAGGCTCTCGACGGACAGGACGATCTTGGCATCCGAACGCGCTGCTGATTTGGCCGGATAGAGGTCGCCGAGATCGCTGCCGAGCATTGCCGTCAGCACCTCGTCGCGACAGGTCTCCGCCGTCTTGAACGCGCCACGAACCTCGCCGTCGCGCAACACGACGATACGGTCGCTGAGCCGGAAGACCTCGTCCAGATAATGCGAAATATAGATGATGGTGACACCCTGGGCTTTCAGCGCCTCGATCACCTCGAATAGATTGTTGGCGTCAGCCTCGCCCAGCGATGCCGTCGGCTCGTCCATGATAAGGATCTGCGCCTTGCCGGAAAGCGCGCGGGCGATTTCGACAATTCGCTGTTCGGACAAAGGCAGCGAGCCCATGCGCCGACCGGTCGCGACATGATCGAGCCGCAATCGCTTGAGCAGCGTCTCCGCCTGTCCGTCCATTGCCGGCCGGTCGATCATGGGAATGCCCGCAAACCTCCGCTTCGGCATGAAGCCAAGCGCGATGTTTTCAGCGACAGACAGGTCCGGATGCACCGAAAGCTCCTGCGGCATCAGCCGGATGCCGGCCGCAATCGCATCCTGTGGGGTGGCGATCGTCGTGATTTTGTCGTCGATTCGGATTTGTCCGCTGTCCAGCGTGTAGACGCCTGACAAAATTTTCATAAGCGTCGACTTGCCGGCCCCATTGGCACCGAGAAGTGCAACGATTTCGCCCGCATGGGCCGCAAGGGACACGTTCTTCAAAACCGTCACGCCAGCAAACGCTTTCGTGACATTGGCGATCTGGAGCCGCTGATTGCGGCTCCCTTCAGTTCTCTCGTCCATCACGTGACGCTCCCTTGACGGCATCCCTCTTACTGCTGAGGGAGAATTGCCTCGTAGCCTTTCAGCCAGTCCTGCTTCTTCAGGTCTGCGAGGTAACTTGCGAATTCCGTTTCCGGAAACACGTACGCATCAGCCTCGCCGACGCATTGAAATTCCTTGTAGAACTGGCAGATATTGGACTTGGTGACCATCTGGTGGGTGACGAACGTCGCCTCCGGGACGGGTTTTCCGGCAAGGGCCGAGAGCGCGATCGGGATCAGGTAGTTTCCGTAGCTGCCGGGGAACGAACCGGTAGCGGCAACCAGGTTCGGATCGGTGGCAAGCGCCTCGGCCTCGTCTGCCCCGTTGCCGACCGCAATCGCCTGATCGGCGCGGCCCGCAGCCCGCACGGCCTGCAGCATCCCCATCGTCGCTTGGTCATTGATGGCGATGAGCAGAATTGGCACGCCCGGCGGAATGCGGCCGATGACGTTGTTCATCTGCGCAAAGGATTCCTGCAGCGTGTTCTTGGTATCGATTTCGATGATGTGATCGGCCGGGAAGTCCTTGGTCAGCGCCAGGAAACCGGCCCGCTGGCCTTCCGTGCGCATGCGCGGGATGACGCCCGATTGCGGCAGGGCGCCGATGACCAGATAGCCGGTCTTGACGGCATCGACGCCAAATTTCTTCTGCGCCGCCGTTGCCAGATAGGACCCGCCCATAAACCCGGACTTCGGATTGTTGACGCCAAAGAAGCTCGCGCCCGGCATCGGAATGTCGATTGCCGTCACCTTCGTGCCGTCCGCTTTGAAGACGTCCATTACGGTCTGGCCGAAATTGGCATCGGTCTGGAATTCGATGACGTAGTCAACCTTGCGCTCGGCAAACGATTTGGCATTGGCCAGCGCCGTCGGCCCGTCGAGACGGTTATCCGCGATCAGGAGTTCGACGCCTGCGGCATCCGCATTCTGCTGAATGCCTTTTTCGACAAGTACGCCGAAGGAAATATCGCGCTGCAGATTGGCAAAACCGATGCTGTAGGTCTTGCCGTTTTTCGGCGGGGTGATTTTGGCGGCATCTGCCGCCATCGCCTTCAGATTATCGGCCGACAGCATGTTGCCGCCGAATTTTAGCGGATCGAACCCGTGGAAATCCTCGGCATAGGCAGCAGAAGCCGCAAGGCAAGCGGCCACCACCAGCAGTCTGGCTTGATGTTTCATGTCTCTCTCCTCCCGGCCCCTGCCCTCCCTGGCAACGGCAGCGCTGATGATCTCAGCGCAGATGTTCAGGTCATCCGAAAACTGACCTTACCTATTGACGTTAACACCAAGCATTCTCGTTGACACGACAGCATATTCCGCAAAAATGATCTTTTGCATACAAAATATGATCCTCAGGCGCAGCAAGGAACATGCAGAACTATTTCGTTTACATGCCAGACAATCGTCTTTGCGCCGCCTGGGGATGCACGGCCGTTTCTACCGGCTATACAGAAATCGCGCCCCATTCCGACTACCCACCGAGCCGTCATCCGGACGATCATCATTTCAGTTGGTCGCGCGGCCGTATCCTGAACGCCTACCAGGTGGTGCGCATTAGCGCCGGAAGCGGACGGTTGGAATTTGGGCATGAACGTCGACAGGTCACGATCGCCGGAGGCTCGATTTTCCTGCTCTTTCCAGGGGTATGGCACCGGTTTGCCCCCGATCGTCGCACGGGGTGGGTCGAGCACTGGATCGAATGTCGGGGAAGTGCTTTCGACTTTGCCTGCGATGCAGGCCTGCTGCAACCGGAGCGGCCAGTTCATCAGAGCAGCGCGGAAGTTTCCGATGTTTTCGCCTCGATCCACGCGCTGGCGCAGGACGATACCTTGCGCAATCAGCCGCTGATTTCGACCTTAGGCCTCCAACTGCTTGCTCTCTTATGCCGGCCCACCGACATCAGCAGCAACGCATCAGGCAGGCTTGTCGATCGCGCGCGTATGACCTTGATGGAGCGTTGCGGCCATGCGCTTTCTGTCGAGCAACTCGCCGAGGAGCTAGGCGTCAGCTATCCCTACTTCCGGCGCCTGTTCCGGGAGCAGACCGGCATGTCGGCCAAGCAATATCAAATGACCGTGCGCATTCAGCGGGCTGGAGATTTTTTAGTAAACACCGACAAATCGATCAAGGAGATCGCCGGTATTCTCGGTTTTCATTCGGCGTTTCACTTTTCGACTCAGTTTCGTCAACTGATGGGCGCAAGTCCGACGGATTTCAGGGCGACGAGCCACCGGTAAGCTTGCCACGCTTTGGGTTTCCGATGCCGTTATCTTCTTCAGCCGGACAGCAAAGGGTTTCGTCGCAAATTTTTCCGGTCATTTGCAACCTGATTTATGATGGCATAGACCCGGGGTGAAGATGCACCGGCGGGTTGAGTTCTCGGTCATGGTCGATTTCAAGGGCAGCCACTATTCGAGAGACGTGATTTTGTATTCGGTGTTTTTCCGATCCCCGGTCCGACATGCTTGTCACCAGGCTCGAGCGAAAAACCGTGTTTCGGCGACGCCCGGAAGTCGGACGTGGCCAACAACTTGTTGCTGCCAACGTCGATACACTGTTGATCGTGACGTCGTGCAACGCCGACTTCAATACTGACCGGCTAGAACGTTACCTGATCATGGCCAACCAGGCAGGAAGCAAAGCGGTGATCGTGTTGACGAAGGCTGACACTGTGGACGACGTTAGCCTATTTCAGGCCAAAGCCGAGGCTTTGCAGCGTGACCTACCTGCCGTTGCAAGCTCTTTTTTGAGTTCCTGGTGCGGCGTTGGCCAAACGATTGCCCTGGTGGGATCTTCCGGCGTTGGAAAATCGACGCTGGTGAACACGCTGACCGGACCTGCATCTGACTCAGTGCAGAAAACCGGGACTATTCGCGAATATGACGCCCAAGGCCGTCACACCACAACGGCGCGATCGCTGCATGCTATTCCAGGCGGCGGCTGGGTCATAGATAATCCAGGAATAAGAACACTTTACCTCAGTGATGTGACCGACGGGATCGATACGCTTTTTGCCGACATAACGGAACTGGCACTGCTTTGCCGATTTCGCGATTGTACCCATGCGCATGAACCGGGCTGCGCAGTTCAGGGCGCTGTCAAAAGCGGCACTTTGGCCGACCACCGCCTCGAACGGTGGCGAAGCCTTGTGGCTGAAAACGGCGATAGAACACCAGTCCTCAGCGGACCACGCGGCAACAAGATCGTTCGCAAAAAGAAATATTGAAGGTCTGCACGGCTTCAAACGATACGAACCAACGACCACGATCTTTGGACGTCGGTCTGTCAAAGCTGGTTAGAGCCGCGACGGTTCCAGCCAATTAGAAACGCGACACTTGTTCCTCGGATCAGCCCCCGATCCGACCGGCTGGGCCGGGTTGCTAGGGAGGAGCGGGGGCGGATGAGATGCCTTCGGCTTTAGCTTTGAGATATGCTCGCCACCATTCATTCTGCAGCTTCCATACGAGCCAGAGCTTTCTGTCGCTTAGCAATCACGTCCGGATCGCTCATGAAATCCTTCCTTTTACCCGGCTTGCGCCCGCGCTTCTGATATCCGTTGCTCGTGCTGCCGTCGCGAATGCCAAACATATGATCTGTCTGTCCAGTGCGACGAGGGCCGCTTTTGCTGCGCTGCTGGTCCCGCCCTGCCTGCTGTTCTATGATGACCGAGAGCACGTCATCCAGACGCTTGTTCTCGACAACAACTGACCGATGAACCGAGCGCAAGGTGTCAAAGGTTCTATAAGGTAGGACGTAACTCTCATGCATGATCTCGAGGCGTCCATCCGGATAGTCGCAAACCACGACCTTCTTGCCTGCCAAGGGCCTGGAGACGGCACTGGGTTCGAGAACGAAGAGGACTTTGTCATAGCGCAGTGTCAGGGATTGCGACAGCGTGCGAGCTTCTTTCCTACACATGGCGCCGTCAAGGTTCTCATGATCGGCAAGCGGCCGGTGCATGTCCTTCGGATTGCGCGGCGATTTGCCGAAGCGGGAATTGAAATCCGCAATGAATTCTGATGCATAGGCGTTGGCAGCCTCGATCGTGTCGATACTGCGAAGCCGCAACTCCTTCACCAGCCGATCCTGCAGCGTCTGGTTGGCGCGTTCCACGCGGCCTTTGGCTTGCGGAGTGTTGGCGCAGATGATGTCGATGTTCAGCTCATAGAGCGCACGTCCAAACTGCGTTAGCCCGCTCGTCCGGTCTTTCTCCGATGCATTAGTCGAGCGAAAGACGCTGTGCTTGTCGCTGTAGAACGCCAGTGGTTTACCCCATTGCTGCAGATACGCCTTCGTCGCATGCAGATAGTCGAACGTGTTCTCTGATCCGGCGAACCGCAGATGCAGCAGCTTGCCGGTAGCATCATCGATGTAGACGAGCAGGGCGCATTTAGGACCGCGGTTCTCAAACCACCAGTGATGCGATCCATCGATCTGAACCAGCTCCCCGAAACAATCGCGCCGGCCGCGCGGCTGGAAAACCCGCTTCTTGCGCTCACGCCGCGAGATCCAGATGCCGGCCTCTGTCATCCATTGCCGCAGCGTCTCCTTGGCGACCGAAATATGATGCAGTTCGATCAGCTTCTCGCGAGCCAGCGTCGGACCGAAATCCAGATAGCGTTCGCGGATGAGATCCAGCGCCGCATTGCGAAACTCCTCGCTATGGCGCCGATTGCTTGGTCTCGATCGCTTCTTCGAAACCAGGCCGGCCGCACCGGCATGGTCATACGCCTGCAGCAGCCTGTGCATCTGACTTCGGCTAAGGCCCAGCAGTTCGGCGGCCTGGACAACGCTAAGGCGCCGATCGCGGATCTTCTGGACAACTTCGAGGCGATGCAATTCTTTCTGCGACATGGTGATCATAAAGGACATGACGACTCCGACCGCTCCTGGTCTCGACCAGGCTGAAGATCGTCATCCTTGCTCCCAACGTTGGCATTAACCAGTGCACCAAGAGGCAAGATTGTCGCATCTCTAACTGGCCCAACTGTCGCATTACTAAATAGCCGCTACAAGTGTCGGTGGCGTAAGAGGTATTTATGGAACTGGAACATGCAGCAGGCGCGAACGAGCGGGTTTACTTCGGCCGGATGATTGGCATCACGCCAGAAAAAGAAGATAATCGCTCATGCAGCTCAATCGAGCGCACTGCCGAGGAGGGCGTAAAACTCCGGGAGTTTGTCTCGCTCGTCATCGAGGCTCATGCACATCTCCCGTCAGAGCGGTGACATGCGTGCGGTTTAGGGCTGCTTTTCAATTTCACAATAGACAACGCTCCGATTCGAGCCGGGCCAAACAGACACCTTCAGATCCGCCCCAGCCGCGCTTTCACTGGCGATCAAGCCCATCTCGCGTTCTGACCGCAACAGCAGTTCCCAGTTCATAAATGTCTCCATATAGCCATCGACGTCCGTCTCCGGGGAGAAGTTGGCGAACAGGAATGTGCCGCCGGGCTTGAGCATGCTGACGCACTTCTTGGTCAGCTTTACGGCTACGGCATCCGGCAAATAGTCATAAAGACCCGCGGCATAGACGAAATCGAACATTCCCAGCGCATGCCTTCCACCGAGCAAGGATTTGACCGACCCGTTGATTGACTCGACGGACGTGCCGGCGAAATCGCGGGCTACGGTTCCAACGCTCATCGGGTCCTGATCCAAAGCCACCCAGCGTTTGATCGCGCCGGCGCCGAGAGCGCGCGACAAAGGCCCCTCGCGAAGATGGCCCGACGCGATGGCCAAGACTTCGGCGGAACCGGGCCGAGCCGAAGCGATTTCGTCTACTCTGCGCGCCAGAATGTCCCGGCGCTCCCTTACCGCGACGGATGACGAAGCATTTCGAGTGTAGGCATAGATTGAACGTCCCAAGGTGCTCGATGATGCGACGGCGTCCTCGATCTCGGGCCTGCCGTAGATGAAGTCGAGAAGACGTGCGTCGCCAGAATAGCCGCGGGGTTTTTCAAACGACCAGCGGGTCAACGGATCCTGATTTAGATAGTGAGCAACTGGATGAGATTGCGCGATAGGAACGATGATATCCCACACCTCTGGATGAACGCGACGCCGTAACCGATGCAAGGCGTCGGTAAGACGCTCGATTATCGCACTTGCCTCGACGCCGGATTTGAACTGACGGATCGACACGTCAAGGCTGACAGCAAGGTCGGCTTTGGCAACTGTAAAGTCGCAGGGATTTGGCGCAGCAAACCTCCTTGTTGCCTGACGAATTTCACCCGGCGCAACAAGACTTTCACCGTCCAAGACAAGACTTCGTGCCATTTCGAGACTCCCTTGACCTCGCGTTAAGCATAATCACCCTCGAAATTAGATGCGACTAGAATCTGCACGGGATAAGGGTATTTCTACTGTTGCGGGTGGGAACCTGCTCCTCTACGAATGTTAAGTAATAAGACAAACCGGTTGCAGGTTGCCGAACGTAATTTTGGAGGGCGCCCAAGCATGGCTTACTTTTTACGCTCGTTAGCTCGCTGTCGGGCTGGTGTTGTTGAATGATCGCGGCTTACGCTAATGTTCAGCGCGACGAATCAACCGCCAGCTTTTCATTCGCCGAGGCTCGTAACTCTCTGGAAATTGAGAATGATACTGTCCGAAGGCGAAGCTCACGGCATGGCCTTTGGATCGCGGTTGCCGTTTATGTGGCCTTCGCACTTCCCGACCGATGGCTCATCCCCGATGTTGCGCCTGTGACGATCGCCGCGCGATTCGTTGTTGCAACGATCGCGCTGCTGGCTTTCGAAGCCTTGCGACTGGCAAAAGCGAAAACCGTCTGGCTGGACATCACATGCGCCTCTGCATTGCTTGTGGGCTATGTGGGCTGGCTTTACCCGGCGATCGGCACCCGCGATGTCACTGCCATGTCATACTACATGATATTTGGCGCCATCTTCATGATGGGCGCCAACCTCTTTTTCAGTTTTCCGTTTCGGCTCTCCGTGATCACCTCCAGCTTCGTTCTCGGCGCATTTTTTGTTACCATCGAGGAGTTCTTTCCTTCAGGCCAAACCTACAAGCTTGCCTTCGGGATGTTCTACATTTCGTGCTTTGTCTTCACGTCTTTCGTCAATTGGCGATTGAACGTGGAGCGTCGAAACGTGTTGCTGAACGCGGCAGAGGCTCGCTACCAGCACTGGGAAGCGTCCGAGCGTGGAAGATCACTGCTCGAGCTTTCAAATACCGATTACCTGACAGGCATAAGCAACCGACGCGCGCTGGATCGGCGACTCGACGAATGCTGGGCCATCTGGAAAGACGAGCGCCGCGACTTCGTCGTCTTCCTGATCGACGTCGATTTTTTCAAACGCTTCAATGACCGCTACGGGCATCAGGAAGGAGACCGATGCCTGACTGTCATCGCCAATGCGCTGAAGGCGGTTGTGGAGTCGTCCGGCGGCATGATCGGCAGGTATGGCGGCGAGGAGTTTATCGTGGTCTTGCCGGTTGAAACTCCTAAGATCGCGATGAGCCTGGCCGAAAAGATCAGAATGGAAGTCGAGTTTCTTGCGATTGCTCACGACGGGCGACCAGATGATAGCCCGATCGTAACCGTCAGCATTGGCGTCGCGTTCACTCGCGAGAAAGTTGGAGAGAAAGTCGAACGAATAGTGCGTGAGGCCGATCTTGCTCTCTACAATGCCAAAGCAAGTGGCCGAAATTGCATTCGCAGGTTTGATCCGTTGTTGCCTCGCCCCGACGACAATGCTGGTAAACTCGTCCCGCTGCTGACGGCCGCCATTGATCGCAAACTGGTCTCGCTCGTTTACCAACCGATCTTCGATGTGACCAACGAGAAAGCAAGAGCTGTCGAGGCTTTGATGCGCCTTAGGATGCCGGACGGCACCGCGGTTTCGCCGAAGACTTTCATTCCGGTTGCAGAACGGACGGGCGCTATCCTCGAATTGGGTAAGTGGGCGATCGAGACGGCATGCCGTGACATACTGATGACCGATCGCATGGCGACCGTCAGCGTCAACGTGTCGCCCATACAACTACGTTCCCCCGGCTTTGCTGCGAGTGTCGCTGATATTCTTGCCCGGTGCGGGGTCTGCGGGTCGCGACTGGCCTTAGAAGTCACCGAGGGCCTGGACATGGATATGCAGTCGGAGGTGCTCAAATGCATTGCAGATCTGCGGGCTCTCGGCGTCGAGATCTGGCTTGACGATTTCGGCTCCGGCTTCGCAGGCCTCTCTTGGCTGAGGGCGATCGAGTTTCAGACGGTCAAGGTCGATCGCACCTTCCTGCACGACTGCTCCAACCCGCGCGGGTTGACGATGCTTCAGGACATGATTGCTCTCATCCGCAATCGTGGGAATACGATCCTGGTGGAAGGCGTCGAAACTGCAGCACAATTGTCGCTGCTCAAGGATCTTCGCATTGACCGCGTCCAGGGCTTTCATATGGGGATGCCGGTTAGCGCTGAACTTCTAAGCGCGGCATAACTGGATCTCAAGGCTTCCAGAAGAACGTTGATTGCAGACGCGACGTCGCCCGCGATCTTGGGCCTGAACCGGCCCACGGCGCCGGAGGCACTTAGAAATTCTTTAGATGAAAGCGCACTGAACGCCTGAATTCCCGATCCGCGCTCGCAAGCGATCTTCGTTTCTTGAGGTGGTCGACTTAGACGGACATTCGATTACCGAGGAAAAATTTGTATCGCTCGGGTCGGATGAAGAATTCCGACCACTCGGCGCAGGCGCCATGATCGAAATATGAGGTTCGTTCAAGGACGAGCAAGACCGCATGTGCAGCAGTACCGATAAAGGACGATATTTGCGGCGGGACGGCGCGCGCGCCTATCGCGATCTCGGCGGAGGCAATATCGGCGCCTGCTTTCTCTTTAAGGAGGGCATAGGTCGGCCGTTGTTCGGCCGTTTCCAAAGCCAGCTCGGACATGACGGCGGGCAGGAGGCTCCGACCCAAGGCAATGGGCTCGTCATCCACCATGTGAAGACGCTCCAACAGCGCGCATTTTGCTCCGAACAACGGGACAAACGCCGACGGTGTGTCAATCGCCGTCAGTGCGACGATCCGCATCGTGGCATCGAAACCCTGCACTTTCAGCGACTCGTGGGACGCTGCCGTGGAGACTATCCATAGCCTCAACGAGCCCGGCCGCTTCGTCTGTTATCCGGGCACCGAATGGTGCGGCAACTCGGCAGCCGGCGGCGACCGCAACGTCGTCTTCCTTCGTGATGGCAAACCCTTCGATCAAGAGGGGCGGTCCCTTCGCTCTTTCGAATGGAATGAGACGACGGCCGGAACAATCCGACCCGGCATCTGGCCTGTAGAGCGGCTCCATACCGCCTATGAGGACGATCCAAAGGGCCATTTGCTGATCCCACATGTGGGCGGCCGGCGCTGCATTCTGGATTGGAACCATCCCGAGCTGGAGCGGCTGATCGAGATTGGGTCCGCCTGGGGACAATTCCATTGGCTCTACACCGAGGCGCTCGCGCGCGGATACAGGGTCGGAGCTTCCGCGGCGAGTGACGAGCACCAGGGCCGATGGGGTGGCGGCGCACCGGCAACCGGCACCTTCGGGTCGCGCGGCGGTCTGACCGGCGTCATCGCCGACCGCTTCGACCGTGCCGGCGTCGGCAGCGCACTCAGGGCACGGCGCACCTTCGTCACGACCGGTGAACGCAGTTTTGCTGTTCTGTCGCAAGGACGGCATTTCATGGGCGAGGTGTTCCATGCCGAACCGGAAAAGCCGCTGGCCTACCGCCTGCTCGGCCAGGTCGGCTGGGAAGAGGTTCAGCTTTATGACGGCGATCGCCTCGTGTGGAGCCGCGACCTGCATGTGGAGGCGGGTCTCAGCCAACGCAGCGTCCGGGTCCGTTTCGGCGGTGCGCGGATCAAGGACCGCTATCGGGCCGCCTATTGGAGCGGCGAGGTTGCTGTGATCGGCGCGGGGCTTCTTGATGCGCACGGAGTTGGCTTTGACCACCCTGAACAAAGCGTATGGCGTACCGGACTCGGCAAACTCCGCTTTAGAACGGCAACACATGGCGATGTCGACGGGATCGAGCTCAAGCTTTCCGACCTAAACGATGCTCACATCACGATTGCCGCGGACCTTCATGGTTACAGCAAGATCGGCGACCCGCTGCAGCCGCCACCGCATGTGCATGCCCCGGAAGCAAGACTAGAGGTAAATGGGAAGGATCTCCTTGCGAAGGGCTCGGTCACACTCGATCTACCAGGCGTCGAGCTGCGCCTTATCGTGGAAAGGGTGACAGACCAACCGCTACCGAGAGATCTTGCGGGTGAGATATTGCTGCGCGAACTGAAGCTCGATCCGGAACGCGAACATCCATTGTTCATCACGGCGCGCCAGCGTGACCAATCCCGAATTTGGACGTCTCCGTTGTTCTTGAAGCCTCGGTAGTTAATGCTCCTACAACAGGATGATTTTTGGCCGGATCGGCCTAAAATCTGAATCCTGTTCTACATCAAGGAGTTAGGCGCGACGATTGAGTCGCAGCTTGGGCGGCCCTTAGCCTGTCGAGTGTCGGCGGGTTGGGGCAACGGGAGGCGATTGATGCAGAAGGCGCCATGCCAACTCGGCAAAGAACGCAGCCGTTCCGCCGATAGTCGAAGACAGGAGGATCGACGGCGCCGATCTCAAAGGCCACCCGCCGTCATTGAGCGCAATTGGCTGATATGGGCGTGCCCAAGGGATCCATGAGGATGAAATTCGCAGAAACGTTGCGCGGGTTTGTGGCCAGCCAGCGCTCTGTCGAAAAATACGCCTTAGTCCTCACCTGCGAAGCTGAAGTCGCCTTAAGGCCAAGAACAAAATCAAAATTGTTTCCGCTGCCGGCTTCGCGCGTGAAGCTGAGATAGGCCCCGAATCGTTCATATTCGACATTTCGAAGGTTTTGGATCGCCTCAAGAGTATCCTCGAAATCACGCCAGCATGCCTGCTTCACAATGATCGCGAAAAGGTGCAGGACGGCGGGGGCTAGGCGCCCCTTCGCGTCTGTCGTCGGCTTAACGATCTTGGCGCGGATCTCAAGAATATCGCCGGTTTCATTGCCACGAACCTTGAGGAAGGTGGAACTGAGGGGACGCACCTCGTCCCGTTCGTAGATGCGCTGAAAATAACATTCATAATTGCGATTGCGCATCGATGCGGCTTTCCATTCGCTCATCTCGATGCCGGCCTCCCGAAGAGCACCGCAAATAACCGGCCCCGAGACGCGCCACGTCCGCAGAAATTGACTTGCCAACTCCGGCTTCGGGACCTCGATCAGCCGCGGCGATATAGACATCGGCGGGAGAAGAGAGGGAGCCGCCGTATCAGGACGGACGGCTATGGGCGCCGATCGGGCAGCGTTATGGAGAGCTCGATTTTCGGAGAGCCCGACCGGATCTTCGACGCGGTGGATTTCACGGTAAAAAACAACGCCTGCAAGAAGCAAAACGGATATCAAAAGCACTGGCCAACGCAGCCAGCGGCGGTCGCTCCGCAATAGGAATTTCCAGTGCCAAAACGGGATGTCGCGAGGCGGATCGACTGCTGATAACACCTTATCCACGGCGCGACCTCACGAGAAAAATAGCAGCGGATGCGAGTTCGAACGCAATCAACCTCGATCCTGTTTGCGACCAACCGGCGTCGGTCGGCGCGTGAGCCAAAGCTCCTGCTGGCGACTCCTTCTGAGGTGGGCAACGGATGTGAACAACGGTACAGTCTGTCCGACTCACCTTCGATACCGCGAGTGTGAGGTCGCGTGTGTGGAGCGTCAAGCAGCAACCCCGGTGGACGGCGTTCGCCCCCAAAATTCGCGCGGAAGAACGCACCGGCGGCCCTCAAGACAATCACATCAGCTAGAGCCTGTCTCGCAAAAGTGTGCTGCGGTTTTGCGTTAAAGACATGCGTAAAAACAAAGACCTAAAGCGTGACAAGCGAATCTGAAAGATCGCGACACGCTTTAGCGTCGCGACAACTGCGCAGGTCCTGAGTGGAGATGCTCAGCGTCGCATTTCTAACTGGCTGGCAGCGTCCCGTCTCTGATCCGTCGCGTCATCGCCACGTCCGCGCGAGCGATCATTGTGAATTCCAGATGAAAACAATGAAGCCGAAAGCGATCGCCATTGTCGTGGTGGCGGCGTAAAGCATGGTGAACCGGGCGGGACCGACGGATGCTGCCAGTATCACGCGGCCAATTGCGTTTGCAGCCATGGCGCCCAGTACCGCGTGGACGACGATGTCCGAAGCCTGGAGGTCGGTCCGGCGCAGCGCCGTCAACACTGCGACGTCGACGTCGAAGCTGCCAGAGATGATCGAGGCCAACAGGACCGCAGAATTTCCCAGGTATGCGACCAGGACTTCGCTCGCAGAAAGCGCCAGTACGTATATCGTCGCAAAAAGGAAAAGCGAGCGGACCTCGAAGGGGTTGCGGGCCGAGACGTCGACGGCGGCCCGCTTGTGTTCAGACCTCGTCAAGAACACGGCCATGCAGGCGAAAACCACTGCCGCGACCGTTGCCACAGGCGCTATCTTCGGCAAGACTGCGGGACCAACGATCAAGGTCAGCCCAGCCACGCGCAGGATAGACACCGTGGCCGCCAAACACGCGGCGCCGGCAAGTCTCCAAAATTCCGCTCCATCCTTGGCGGAACGAGCCAGCGTTAGCGTCACGGCCGTGGACGAGACCAAGGCGCCGGCGGCTGCGCCGATCAAAGTGCCCTTCCTCTCGCCGAATAGGCGTACGGTGATATAGCCTGCAAAAGAGATGGTCGCGGTCAAGACGGTGAAAAGCCATACTTCAAAGGGGTCACCGTCAGTGCCCGACCTACATCGCGGTTTGGTAAAAGAGGAAGTATGACGGCCGTCATGACCGCAAGCATCAGAGCCGAGCGCAGCTCGACCCAAGTCAAACGCCTGAGGAAGGCGTGAAGAACGTCGCGGCTCGCCAGTATGGCTGCAAGGGCAGTGCCGCCCGCCGCCGCGGCGACGGGATCGCCATCGACTGCAAGAGCGCCGAGTCCGAAAACGCATAGCGCGGCAATGATCGAGGTGACGCTGTAGTCTTCGTCGTCCCAGGCCTCCCGCAGCTTGAAGAGTCCGAATACGGCGGCAAAACTCATGAAGCCGCAAGCCAGGAGCAGCGAGGACCCGGTCGCGTTGGCCAAGGCCGCAATTACACCTCCAAGCAACCCCGAGATGCCAAAGGTTCGGATGCCCCCGGTTCTGCTCCCTGCAGGAGAATCCCGCTCCCGCCAGCCACGTTCCAGCCCGACCAGGAGACCGATGGAAAGCGCTAATGCAAATCTTGCAACGACCATGGAATTCACAAGGGCCTCCCTATGTCAAAGTTGCTGCGAGTCAGTCAGCACGCGCAGTACCGCCCGGACTGGTTTGGCAGACATCGTCGTCTGCGGTCCGACGTCAGTTTGTCCGGGTTGCGCTCCGACCGGACACGGCGGTGCTTTGACGAAGCGCAATGCGAAGTTCGGCTCGGGATGCATCATGGCGGAGGTATAACCTCAGGAGGTCAGCATGAAACCACAATTCCATCTCCCTTTGTCAACTTATCCCGATGCAAGTTCCTTCACCATCGTTGACAACGCGATCGACCTCGCCCGCCAGATTGGCGCCGACCTCCTCGCCAGTATCCCGCAGGTGCGGATCCCACCGATCCACCCGCCGTTTCCAACGGTGGTCGATGTAGACTCATGGCGGGGGCAAGCGGAAGGGTATAGCCGCGACAGTGGGGCCTCGCTTCGAAAATACATTGCCGACGCGGCCTCGGAGAGCGGCGTCG
The DNA here is from genome assembly GCF_019685115.1 of Rhizobium sp. NZLR11. Classification (NCBI taxonomy): domain Bacteria; kingdom Pseudomonadati; phylum Pseudomonadota; class Alphaproteobacteria; order Hyphomicrobiales; family Rhizobiaceae; genus Rhizobium; species Rhizobium sp. NZLR11. The sequence continues at coordinate 42,020 of NZ_JABDWD010000002.1, forward strand.
AGGTGCGAATTCATGGCTTCGACGCCAGGGAGCCGTTCGTCTTTGAGTGCTTCGCGAAAATCGCCAGGAGCCACGACCTGTCCATAGTGGAGGCATCGGAACTCTCTCGCCAGCTTTCGGAGACGCTGTTGCTCGAGAGCGGCCGTCCGTTGATTCTGTTTCCTGCCAGTAGCGTCTGTGGTCGCGTCGATACCGTTGCGATCGCCTGGGACGGCAGCGCGACCGCGGCACGAGCGATCTCCTGCGCCCGTATATTCGCCGAGCGGCTGACGAAGATGCAGGTCATCTCGGTGATCGACGACAAGCAGGTCGACGAAGCGAACCGTTCGCTCCTGATATCCTCGTTGAGGCACTCCGGGTTCGAGGTAGAAGACGTATCGATTCAGGCCGGCGGGCAGTCCCCGGCTGCCGCCCTTCAAGCGGCCGCGCTCGAACGGAATGCGGATCTCCTGGTGGCGGGCGGATTTGGCCACTCCCGGCTTCGGAGTTTATCCTTGGCGGCGTCACTCGGGAACTCCTTTGCAATGCTGACATGCCGGTCCTTCTCGCGCACTAGAAGGCGCGAGGGGCGTGCCGATTCAGGCGGCGGGAGAGACCTCTGCAGCGGCGTTGAATTGGCAGCATTGGAACGGTGCCCAGAATGGATGCCAGGCGCTCCTGAGACGATGGCCTTCCGTGACCAAGATCAAAGACATCAACTTCGGCATCGCTGGCAGCAGACGCTTTTCGGGGGCGTGACCCGCAGCATGATCGAAAACGGTAGGACGCCGATATTCCTGTCGCATTGATTGGAACTCGCTTTAACAGATTACCTTTGACGGTCGCGCAAAGTTCATAGGCGTCATCATCGGCCAGGGCCATTTGATGGCCGTGGCCTTGTGCAGCAGGTCCTACAAACGGGCGCAGCTCGTCCGACGAATAAGTCAGCGAACAGCTCGCCGACCCGCTTGAAGGCGCGGTTGACCGCGACCGCGAGATGCGCGACTTCCCGCGGCATTTCGTCGAACCCAAATGCGAACGGGAATCCATTGGGTCGATGCGATCGGCCGCTTCTGCCGCGGCCCGCACCGGACGCAATGCCTGCCGGACGGACAACAAGGTTCCACCGAGGACGAGGACCAGGAGAATGCTCATCGGCACGATCAGGTGTTCTATCACCTCGTTCCAAAAGGACATCGGACATGACGTCGGAAGGATCATCGATCGTTGCGATATCGACAAGGAAACGCTGATTTCCAATGAAAAATGCCCTGCCGCCAACAAGCGACAACGGCTTGCCGGGCGTCAAGGATCGCAACCAGAAATCCGGCGGGTTGACATCGGCCGGAAGGACGATCTCCTCGAACATGCTCTGGTCAACGCTGTCGAGCCGCGCGAGAGCGGTGAGCTGGCCAACGAAACGGACGAGATCATCGACGTCGGCCTCCGCCTGCCTCGCACGAGGATGGTCGATATGCCCGAGTTCCAGCTTCAAAGCCGCAAGCGGCGTTCGGACTTCATGGGCGATCCCAGATGTCAGGATCTTTTGCGACTTCATTAAACAGCGTGGGGGCACCCTGCAGCCCAGCGGCTTGGACCTGACAAACGAACTTCCAGCGAATGATTGTTTTCGTAGACCCACGGGGCGAGTTAAAGCGCTCCTCGCAGGCGGCATCGCAAGACTCGAACAGGAGCGCGCCGCTTGCTTGACGAACACGGGCCACGTAGCCGGTGCTACCCTGACTGTAACGCTGCTGCACATTTTCAGGAATTCGGTATCGAACGCCTGCACCATCGACCACGATCCCAGATGCGAGCCGCTCCGTTTCCTGCTCGACGAACAGTCGAGAAAGCTCCCCTACATTCCAGTAGTAGTCCGAGAAGACGACGGCGAGCTGCAAGAGCATGGCCAGGATCGCGAAGAATGCAATCCGGCGCGCCAGAATGGCTCCGAGCGTCGGGCGGGATCGGCTCAATCGCGTACCTCGCGCATCATATAGCCAACCCCTCTGATTGTTTCGATCGATGAGTAGGTCCCATGACCTTCCAACTTCTTGCGCAAACGGGAGATTGCCAGCTCGACGGCGTTGCTACTTCTTTCAGCGCCAAATTCCGAGAACGTGTGCTCGATCCTTGATTTTGCGACCACCTTGCCACCGTTACGCATCAGAAGCTCGAGCAATCCTTTCTCCGATGGGGCAAGCGCAATCTCTGTGCCGGCGCACATTACCTGTCGTGAAGCGACATCGAATTGAATTGCCGCATATTCCAGCACTGGCATGGAAGTGAGGGGCGCCCGGCGCATGATTGCGCGTATCCGGGCAACCAGTTCGCCATTGTGAAACGGCTTGGCCAGATAGTCGTCGGCGCCTGCATCAAGCCCGACTATCCGCTCGTCGATCGCACCACGCGCCGTCAAAAGAAGCACCGGTGTCTGCATGCCAGCGGCCCGAAGAGACTTCAAGACGTCAATGCCATCTTCGTCAGGCAGACCGAGATCGAGGAGCAGGAGATCGTACTCGCCCTCACGGAGCGCAAGCCGGCCTTCCTGCGCTGTCCCGAAGGCGTCGATCTTCCAACCTTCGTCCCTGATCGCCTCGCAAAGAAGATCGCGAAGCCGGGCGCTGTCCTCGATGAGCAGAACTCTCATGCCTTCTTTCGACCTGTAACCATCGACCAGACGAGATTTTATCGATGCCGCCAGCTTTCCAAAATAGCAGCGCCGCCATGGATGAAAGCAAGCACTATAATGCTGTTGGCAATCGTGCCGTGCAATCGCTCCAACCATTTTTCGCCCCAGAAGGCATCCAGTGTCGTCATCCAACCAGTCGTGGCAGTTGCCACAAGAAGCACGATCAGCAACAGCATCATCACAGATGCCAGGGGACTGTGGCCGAGATGGCGCTTCTCGTTCCGACCGACAATGCCGCGGATTTGATCCATGACCTTACGCGGCGTCGGAAAGAAATCGCTAAAGAGCGCGTGCTTCGTGCCAACGAAACCCCATATCAAGCGAATGCCGATCGCAGCGGCCACCACGCCCGTAATGCGATGCCAGTATTTGCCCTCTTCCAAAATGAAAAGATTGAGGGTGCAGGCAACGACGATGGTCCAGTGGAATACCCGGACAACCGGATCCCAGACCTTGACGCTTTTCGGAGCGACGTCGGAGGGCGATGCGCCCTCCTTCCTTAGCGAGATCACCGTCATCCTCATTCGCCCTTCTGGACAATATCACCGGATACCGGATTGAAATAGACCTCGGCTCGCTTGCCGTCCTTGTCCTTGCCGTAGATTTCATAGCAATTGCCAGTGATTTCGAATGTCTTCACCTTGTAGCCAAGCGTATCGACCTTGGCCTTCATGGCGTCTTCGGACATCCACTTTGATTTCGGCTCCTTGGTGCAACTTGGGCTAGCCGATGCCAATATCGGCGTGGCGGCGATGATTGCGACAGCGGCGATCAGTTTCAACATGATGTTTTTATCCTTTGAGTAACCCGTCCGGGCGACCTCCGATCAATAGAGGTCACTAGCTGTCGGTTTACTGTCAGGACTTTCGAAACGCTCTCGGGGATTGAGATCGGAATCATTTCGTCAATATGTGAAGGCCACATCGGGTACCGCTCATCCAAGTGCTTTCTTAGCCCTACGTCTGGCGTACACGAAGTCCGCAACCAGAATCAGCCCGGCGACGGCAAATCCAGAATAGTCCCCTCTTTTCCCGCTGACCGGCTCCTTCGACGCGATATCGTCGGAAATCGTCTGGCCATACTGCGACGCGTGGTTCGTGACCGCGGTTTCGATGCATATGGTCTCCCTGGGGCGGGCGTGGGCATGAAGTCACCCGGATCGAGGACCTGCGAAGTCACTCGGGATCTCGTTCGGGGCGAACTGATCCATCGCGTCCTACGGTTCGCGTATTGCGTTATCGAGGCCACGCAGCAACGGATACAGAAAATAGGAGATCACCGTGCGGTTGCCGACCTTGATTTCCGTGGATACGGTCATGCCGGGAAGCAGCCGCACCGGCACATCTGCGGCATTCAGCCTTGTATCGGCAAGCAGTATCCGGGCCTTGAAGAAGGGGGCTGCCGGCTGGCCGGGGGTGGCGCTCTGTTCCTGTTGGCCGGTGAGGAACGTGTCCTGGCTGATGGTTCTCACCTCGCCCGAGGCGGTGCCGTATTTCTGGAAGGGATAGGCGTCGAGCTTGACACGCGCTTCCTTGCCGACGGCGACACGGCCGATGTCGCGGGTGTTGATCGAGACTTCGGCTTCGAGCGGCACGTTGATCGGCACCAGCGTCACCACCGGTTCGGCCTCGCGCACGACGGAGCCGACCGAGCGTTGCGCCAGGTCGAGCACGACGGCATCGGCGGGTGCGGTCAGCGCCACCATGTTGCGGCGCAGCTCCATCTTTTTCAGTTCCTCGTCAGCCATGTCGCGCTGGCCGCGCAGCTCCACCAGCTGCTCCATTGCAGCGCGGCGGAAATCCTCGATGAAGGCCTGGCGGTCGGCTCGGAGCTTGGCATACGAGTGGGCGGCCTCGTCGGCCCGGCCGCGGACGGCGGTCAGATCGGATTCGACGTCGAGGCGGGCGTCGCGGGAGCCGAGCAGCGTGATCAGCGAGCCGCTCTGTGTGTTATAAAGCCGCTCCCGCGCTGCCTCGATCTGCGAGAGCCCATCGCGCCTTTGGGTCAACACCGCTTCCTGGTTCTTGCTGGCGGTGAGCGACGCCGACTGGCCGGCGATTTGCTGCTCGAAATTCTGCAGCTGCGCCGCGTAGAAGGCCTGTCGCTGGCCGAAGAGCTGCGACTGCAGTATCTGGTCGGGCGTATCTCCCGCCATCTTCGTATAGTCGACGCCGGCAAGCTCGGCCTCGATGCGTCTCACCTGGGCGTCGAGTGCGGAGAATTTCGCCTGCTGCTGGTCGACATCGGCCTGGCTGAAAGTGGCATCGAGGGTCGCCAGCGTCTGCCCGGCATGCACCACCTCGCCGGCCTTCACCTCGATCGTGCGAATGATCGATGTTTCGAGCGGCTGGACGACGATGGTCGGCTGGGTGGTGACGAGCTTGCCGGGCGCAATCACCACCTCGTCGATGGAGGAAACCGAGGCCCAGATGATCGCTGAGGCAAGCAGCGCCGTCACGCAGTAGAGCGTCATGCGCGCCACCCGCGGCGGCGCGCGCTCCTCGAGCTCGACGGCATCGGACTGAAATTCCGCTATTGCCGGCGGCAGCGGCGGCCGGGCAGTCAGTTGCCTTCCCGTGTCTGAGGGGCCCTTGTCTGAGAGGCCTTGGCCTGTGGAGCCTTTGTCTGAAGGAACCGGCAGGTTTTCGCTGGATTTTCTGGCGTGCGCGTTCATGCGACCTGCCTCATTTGTTGGGACCACAGGTGGCGGTAGGTCATGCAGCGCGACACGAGCTGATCGTGCCGGCCGATATCGGCGACCTTGCCGCGATCGATGACGAGAATGGCATCGGCATCGACGAGCGTCGAAAGCCGGTGCGAGACGATGACCACGGTCCGGCCGGCGGCGATGCGGCTGAGGTTGTCGCGGATGATCGCCTCGCTGTCAGGGTCGAGCGCGCTCGTCGCCTCATCGAAGATCAACAGCTTCGGATCGGTGATCAGCGCGCGGGCAATCGCCAGGCGCTGCTTCTGGCCGCCCGACAGGTTGGCGGCGTTTTCTTCCAGCATGGTGTCGAAACCGCGCGGCAGACGCTCGATGAACTCCTCGGCGCCGGCGATGCGGGCGGCTTCCATGATCTCCTCGATGCTGGCATCGGGCTTGGCGGCGGCGATATTCTCGCGAACCGAGCCGCGAAACAGGAAACTATCCTGGAGCACCACGCCGATGCTGGTTCTTAAGTGCACCAGGTCGATCTCGCGGCTGTCATAGCCATCCATGCGCACGAGGCCTTCCTGGCTCTGATAAAGCCCCTGGATGAGCCTTGTGATCGTCGTCTTGCCCGACCCGCTCTTGCCGACCACGCCGAAGACGCAGCCCGCCGGAATGGCGAATGAGACATTGTCGAGCGCAGGCGCACTATCAGGCGCATAGCGGAAGGTGACCCTGTCGAATTCGATGCGGCCCTTCAGATGCGGCCGAACACCTCGCCCGCGGCCCGCCTGCTCCGGCCGCTGGTTCATGATCTCGCCGAGCATGCGCACGGAGAGCGCCACTTCCTGATATTCGTGCACCATGGTGACGATCTGCACCAGCGGTCCGGAGACCCGGCCGGCGAGCATGTTGAAGGCGACCAGCGCACCGATGGTCATCGAGCCGTTAAACACATCGAGCGCGCCGAGGCCGATGATCGCGACACTCATCAGCTTCTCCAGAAGCCCGGTCAGCGACTGGGCGATGGTCGAAATCTTGTCGACCCGGAAACGCACGGAGATCGACTGGGCTGAATAATCGTCCCACACCTTGCGCTGGCGCGGCTCCAGTGCCAGCGATTTGACGGTGCGCATGCCGTGCACGGTTTCCACCAGTAATGCCTGCCGGTCGCCTTCGGCCTGGTAAAGCGCCTGCAACCGGCGCTGGAACGGCCCGACGAGCATCATCACCACGAGGCCGACGAGCGCTGCGAAACCGAGCACCACAAGCGTCAGCTTGACGCTGTAGAGAAGCAGGATCGGCACGAAGACGAAGAGCGAAACGCCGTCGAGAAGCGTCAGGAACAGGCGCCCCGTCAGGAATTCGCGGATGCGCCCCGTCTGCTGCATATGCTTGACGAGAACGCCGGCCGAGGCCTGCTCGAAAAGTGCGATCGGCAGGTTGAGCAGATGGCCGAAGGTGCGTGTCGCGACGCGGATGTCGATCCTGTTCGTCGCGTAGAGCAGCAGATAGCGACGCAGGAAGCTGAAGGTCGCGTCGAAGACGAGCGCGATAGCAATACCGATAGTCAGAACCGTCAGCGTCGCATAGCTCTGGTGCACCAGCACCTTGTCGATGACAAGCTGGAAGAAGATCGGCGTCGTCAGGCCCAGCCCGTAGAGCACGAAGGCAGCGAGCGCGACATCGCGGAAGAAGCTACGCTGCTTGATGATCTCGGGCACGAACCAGCGAAATCCGAAGGGCCGGTCCTCGTCGGACATGCGATAGTTGCGCTTCAGTAGGATCACCGATCCGAGCCAGGCCTTGGCGAACTGCTCTTCGCTGAGCATCATCACTTCGGCGCGTGACGCGAGCGGGTCAAGAACGCGAATTCTCTCCTCCTCACCCTCCCCGACGGCGCCGGCGATGACCACCCAGTTGCCGTTCGTCAGTTCCGCGATCACCGGAAAGGCTTCGCCGAGCTGAAACAGGGATCGCCAGCCGAGCGTCAGATGCCGGGCTCTGAGGCCGGCATCCTTGGCCATGCGCAGCAGCTGCCGCACGGCAACGGGATCGTTGCCGACGGCATAGTCGTGCTGCAATCGCTCAGGCGCGAGATCGACGCCGTGATGACGCGCGACGAGCGCTAGACAGTGCAGGTTGGTATGCAGAAAACCACTCATGGCCCACCCGAAACAATACGAGACCCAGTCACTATTTGCTTTATCAGTTGAAGTTCGGCGAAGCGTTCGAAGCGCCGGGCTGTACCGACTGGATATCGGCAGCCGCCGCAGCTGACATATCGCCGATACGACGGACCGCACCCGCCTCGACCAACCCGCCGAGCGCCTTTTGCATGAGGTCGACCGCATTGGCGAAGGCATCGACAGGCATGATGATGCGCTGACGGAAGACCGGCTTCGGGTTGTTGTTGGCGTCACGATCGGTTGCCGAAAGCGACATCAGGTCGATGCGCACGATCGTTCCGGTAATGGTGATTTCGCCGATGCCATCTGCATAAAGTTCGTCACTCATTGTTCTCTCCTCTGGTTGGTAATCAAAACGTCTTCACACTAGGCCGTCTTACGCCCATCATGACACTTCTAACTATTTGAATGTGCGAGGATATGTACGTGCTGCCATGCCGGAAACGGATCGCGGAGGCCGACGGCGGCTTGCGGATCGAAACCCGCCTCCTCGCCGGTCAGGCAATCGCCGAGCGCAGCACGGATCGCTTCCTCGTCGAAGCCGGAACCGATGAAGACGATCTCCTGGCGGCGATCGCCCCAGACATCGTCCCAATGCCGGTCGATGAGCTGGCGGAACTGCGGAAAGCGCGGCCATTGCACCCGCGGCACCGAGGCCCACCAGTACCCCCTGGTCTCGATGCGGCACTGGGTGCCGGCAATCGACAGAAGGCCGATCTCGTCCGGCCTCGTCGCCAGCCAGAAATGGCCCTTTGCGCGGATGAGGCCCGCCCATTTCCGGTCGAGGAAATCCTTGAGCCTCAGGGGATCGAAGGGCCGGCGACTGCGATAGACGAAGCTTGTTATGCCGTATTCCTCGGTCTCCGGCACATGATCGCCCCAGCCGAAAAGTTCCTTGTGCCAGAGCGGATGGCGGGCGGCCTTCGCTTCGCTGAAGAGGCCGGTATCCAGGATCGCGCCAAGCGGCACCTGGCCAAAAACCGCCTCGACGACCTGGGCATCCGGATTGAGCGCCGCGACGACCCGGCGAACCTCGGCAAGGTCGGCGCACGGCACATCGCCTGCCTTGTTGATGATGACGACATCGGAAAATTCGATCTGCTCGACGAGCAGGTCCACGAGCTTGCGCTCATCGTCCCCGTCACGCCTTTCGCCGCGATCGGCAAGGAATTCGGCGCTCTGGTAATCGGTGAGAAGATTGACCGCATCGACGACGCAGACCATCGCGTCGAGACGCGCCACGTCGCAGAGGGCAGCCCCGCTCTCGTCGCGGAAGGAGAAGGTGGCTGCGACCGGCAGCGGCTCGGCAATGCCGGTTCCCTCGATCAGCAGATAGTCGAAACGGCCGGCGGCTGCGAGCCGGCGCACTTCGCTCAGAAGATCGTCGCGCAGGGTGCAGCAGATGCACCCGTTGGTAAGCTCTACCAGCGTCTCGTCGGTGCGCGAGAGGTCTGCACCGCCCTCGCGCACGAGATCCGCATCGATATTGACCTCGCTCATATCGTTGACGATGACAGCAACCCGGCGACCCTCCCGATTACTCAGGACATGATTGAGCACAGTCGTCTTGCCGGCGCCGAGAAACCCGGCGAGAACCGTTACGGGCAATCTGTTGTCTGCACTCATCATCGAAACTCTCACTCTTTACGGCATGCTTGGCCTTGCATCCTCGCGGGCTTTACGCCGCGAGCTGCGGTTTGAACGCCACATCCACATAGTAGTTCGTGCTGTTGTAGCTGGCTGTCGGGAACAACCCGCCCGCCCCGTAGGCATAGACGCCGTTGCTGCCGCCGGGCGCCTTGAGATCGCCGTTCGTCACATCGCTGGCAAAGTAATTGCCGGTCGCCGAGTAATTGCCGTTGCTCGAATAAGAAACGACATAGCTCGTATCCGCCTGGACCGCGATCTGCTGGGTGAGCTGCGCAGTCTGCCAGCCGCTGGCCGTCTCGTTGTTGAAGGTGACGCTGCCGAGCAGCGTGCCCGAGGCGGTCCAGAGATAGCCGTTATGCGGGCCGGTGTTGTCGGCCCCCTTGTAGAAGCGGACGCCGGTGATCCAGCCTGACGTATCGGCCTGGAATTTCATGCCGAGATTGATTTGCTGGTTGTCGTTGATGGAGACGATCGACGGCGTCGCACCGGCGGCAAAGAGGTTCTGCTCCGGCCCTCCCGTCTGGCCGCCGTTGATGGTGAGGGCAACCTGCGCCGACGCCGTGCCGCCCTTGCCGTCTGCTATCGCGTAGCTGAAGCTCGCCGGTCCCGAATAGCCTGCCGTCGGCGTGAAGGTCACCGTCTGGGCCTGGGCATCGTAGGCGACCGAGCCGTTGACCCCGCCGCTGACGCCGGTGATGACAAGCGGATCGCCATCGGCATCCACGTCGTTTGCCAGCAGCACGGAGGCCTGGATGGTAATCGGCGTGCCGGTATTGGTCGAGAAGCCGCTGTCATTGGCGGCGACCGGAACCGCATTCTGCGCGCCGCCCTGCTGATAGAGCACGTCGACCCAATAATTGCTGGCATTGTAGGAAGCGGTCGGGAACAGGTTGCCCGAGCCATAGGCATAAAGGCCGTTGCCGCCGCTCGCCGCACTCGACGGCGCCGTCAGCGCCCCGTTCGTATGATCCGTCGTGAAGTAGTTCGCCGTTGCGGAATAGAAGCCGTTCGAATGGTAGCTCGCCACATAGGTGGCGCCGGCCGTCACATTGATCGGCTGGATGAAGGAAACCGTCTGCCAGCCGCTCACCGTCTCGTTGATGAAGGTCGCCTGAGCCAGAAGCTGGCCGCTCGCTGTCCAGAGCGAGCCGGCATGCGTGCCGGTATCCTGGGCGCTCCTGTAATAGGTGAGCCCGGTGATCTGGCCGCTGGCGGAAGCGATGAACTTGACGCCGAGTTCGACCGAGTTGGCATCATTGGCGGCGGTAACGCCCGACGTGTCGGCGCCGGTGAACAGGCTTGCGGTCGTGCCGCCGCCAGACTGCGAATTGACCGCGAGGCTTACGGTGGCCGACGACGTGCCGCCATATCCATCCGAGATCGAATAGGAGAAGCTTGCTGAACCCGTATAGCCAGAGTTCGGGGTGAAGATCACCGTTTTGCTCTGGCTGTTGAACGACACGGTTCCGTTGACCGCACCATTCGCGCCGGTGATGCTGAGCGGATCGCCATCGGCGTCATGGTCGTTTGCAAGCAGGCTGGCTGCGGCAATCGAAAGTGCGGTGTTGGAATAGGTCGTGTAGCCATTGTCATTGGCGGCGACCGGCACCGCATTGGTTGTCTGGTTGAAGACGACATCCACCCAGTAGTTCGACGACTGGTAGCTGGAAGTCGGGAAATCCGTGCCATTGCCGAAGACGCCGTTACTGCCGGCAAGCGCCGTCAGCGCGCCGTTGGTATGGGCTGAGGTGAAATAGTCTGATGTCGCCACATAGGAGCCTGTCGTGTGGTAGGAGGCGACATAGGTTGTGCCGGCTGCGATATGCACCAGGTTGGCGAATGTCGCGGTCTGCCAGCCGCTCACCGATCCGCTGTCGGCGAAAGTGACGGTCGCGACCAGCGTGCCGTCGGCCGTCCAGAGGGAGCCGGTATGGGCGCCGGTATCGCCGGCCGCCTTGTAGTAGCGGATGCCGGAAATCATGCCGCTGGACGAAGCGACGAACCTCATCCCGAGTTCCAGCGACTGACCGTCGTTGAAGCTTGCGCCCGTCGGCCCTTCGCTTGAGGTAAACAGTGCTTCCCCGGCAGGGCCCTGGTTTACGGTGAGGCTGACGTTGCCCTGATCCGTGCCGCCGCGCCCGTCCGACAGCGTATAGGTGAAGCTTGCAGGCCCCGAATAATTGTTGGTTGGCGTGAAGATGACGGCGCCGTTCTGCTTGTTGAGCGTCACCGTGCCGTTGACGGCATTGCCGACGGCCGAAATCGTCATCGCATCGCCATTCGGATCCGTATCGTTTCCGATGAGCGAGGCGATCGAGATGACGACGCTGTCGTTGCGGGTGATGGTCAGCCCCGTATCGTCGGTCGCAACCGGGGCGCTGTTGGGCCCGGCATCGAAGACTACGTCGACCCAGTAATTGGTGCCGGTGCCGGGGCTTTGGCCGGGGAACGTGCCGGCAGTGGTGCCGTAGGCGAAGACGCCGCCGCCATCGACGGCCTTCACCGCGCCGCTGGCATAGGTGCCGCCGGTGAAATAATTGTTTGTCAGCGAGAAGAAACCGCCGCTGTGATAGGAGGCCACGTAGGTCGTGCCGGCGGCAATCTGGATCGGCGAAGAGAACATCACCGTCTGCCAGCCGGAGAGCGGTTCGTCGACGGACACGCCTGATGCCAGCAGCGTTCCGTTGGCGCTCCAGAGGCTGACGACATGGTCGCCGATATTGGAGAAGCCCTTGTAGAAGCGGATGCCCTCCACGGAGCCTGCTGTCGTCGTCTGGAAGCGCAGGCCGAGCTCGACGGAATCGCGATCGATCGCCACTTCGACCGCCGGCTTTTCCGCAAGCGTCCAGAGGCCTGTCGTTCCCGGCAAGGTGACGGTGACTTGCTTGCCGGCCGATGACGCCTCCATATTGACGCTGTCGTCGACGGCCCGTGACATGATCGTGTAGGTTCCGCTCGCCTGGACGACCCAGTTATAGCTCCAGCTCTCGCGGCCGGTGGCCTTGAACCAGTGCTGGCCGCCATCGGTCGAGACTTCCACGCCGGCAATGATGCCGCCGCCGAAATCCTGCGCCGTGCCCGTGATCGTCACATGCTGCCCTTCGAGGAAGCTTGCGCCGACGATCGGCGACGTGACCGACGAGGTGGGCTTCAGCGTGTCGGTCGATTGTGTCGCAAGGATCAGGCTCGCATCCAGCGTCGTCGGCTGAATGCCCATGTCCGCGAACATGTTGACCATCGCCTGTTGCACATTGCGATCGGTTGACGTCGCCGCGCCCTGATGGTTGTCACTCAGCCCCCAGGACCAGAAGACCGTGCCGGCGCCGAAGACCAGCGCGCCGCTTGCCGCCCGGTACATGGTCAGGCTGTGGGTCGCCACCGCATCGCCGACCGTCGTGCCGTAATCGCGCAGATAGGTGCTTACCGAGACCGAGGAGAGTGACAGGTCGATCAGCCCATCCGGACGGAAGCCGTTCTCGACATCGGAATCCCATTCGTAGCCGAGCAGGTTCTGCACGAGATTGTAGCTCTCGCCCTGCTGCAGCTCCGCAACATCGGTGTTGCGCCAGAAGCGCAGGTTCGAATAGTCGTAGGGAATGGAGATCGTATCGGAGCGGTAGCTGTCCACCTGGAACATCGTGCCCGTCAGCGAATTCTCCGGCTCCTGTCCCGCATCGGCATAACGCGGATCGCGCCAGGTGCCGGTGCCGACATTGCTCGGATCCGTGCTCGTGCCCCAGGTTTCCTTGTAGCAGACCATGGTGCGGTAGGCCTGGCCGCTGCCGTCGATGCTGCTTTCCCAGCGGACCTTCCAGTAGCACTCGTTGCCGCTCCAGAAGGCGAGGTTGACGCCGGCATCGCGCGCCGCCTCGACATTGGCGCGCTGTTCGGCAGACCAGTATTCGTCATGCCCGACGGAGAGATAGGCGTCGTGGTTGAGCAGCAGGCTGCCGCTGCGCGCTGCATCGACGCCCGAAATATAAGATACGTCGTAGCCGTTCTGCTCCAGCCACGAGATGGCAGAGGATTCGGCGCCGAAGATGTAGTCGTGCGAACCGCCGATCGGGCTCGTATTGGTAATGATCGGTCTGTTATAGCTGACCGCCGAGGCCCGGCCGATGGCCTGCAGGCCGCAGCTGCAGTTCGGTGGCAGGTAGCCGATCATGCTTGCGGGATCGACGGGCACTTCGCCATAGTAGAGGCTGGCGCCGCCCCAGGCATTATAGGCCTGCCATGTCGTGTCGGACGTCTGGAAGACGATATTGCTGGTGGAGGCGTCGTCGCGCACAACGAAAGGAATGATGCTGGCGTCTGCGGTGCCGTCCTCGCGCACCAGCTTGGCGAAATAGACGCCGGAGACCGCGTCCGTCGGAATCTGCCAGCTCGCCGAGACCGACCAGTTGCCGCAGTCGATGAGGCCGAGTGACATATCGACGATCGGATGCGGCTGGATCTGCGCCGTGGTCAGCGATTGCTCGATCGAGTCGACCTTGCGCGCCCCGGCCCCGCCATAATAGCCCATGCGGTAGATATCGATGCGGTAATGGGTGGAATCGGTGGCGATCTTGAAATCGACCGTCTGGCCGATATTCGTGCTGATTTCGGTGGCGAAGCCCTGAATGGTGCCGCCGCCGTCACCCTCCAGACCCCACTCGCTGATCGGGTTGCCCTGCTTCAGGTTTTCGAGCGCGATCTTGTTGGGCGTCGCCGCAGCCGAAGCTGCCGGTATCGATGCCATCAGTGCCGTCGGGGCCGCGGTCGTCTCAGCAGAAACGTCCTGGCTCGGCTCCACCGAGATGGATGCTATCGAGGCCTGAAGGCGCAACGAAGCCGTGCCGAGACTGCTGGAAGAACTGACCGGCGCCGCCGTTTTGGCGCTGCCGGTATCGGCATCGCTGGTAACACCCGTAAGCGCGGGAGCAGCAGGCAGTGTCGCAGCCTCCTCGGCCGGATCCGGGCCAAGCACAGTGCGTTGCAATGTCGAGGAAGGCGTCTGGAAGACCGTCGCAGCCGACGCCGTCTTCGTGGACGTATCCTGCGCGCCGCCATCGGCAGCAGGCGCAGGCATCGCCGTCGACGACGCAGGGGACGATTGCATGTCGCCTGATGATATCAGGAAAGATGTGACCGTGCCGGTGAAGGAGGATTGGACGGTTGCGCTGCCCTGATTGGCAAAGCTTGGGGAGCCATCGGTACTTCTCGACGATACGACCGTCGCGGATGCAAGTACTGCGCTCCAGGCGGAGGATGCACGAAAGATACTCAACGCTCCACCAAATGTACTCAGGTACTCACGATTACTCACATGAATTCTCCGCATCAGCGGCGTCCCCTTCCGCATCGGCCGGCTCTTCGCCCGCTGTAGCATGACGTTCATTCTGGCACCTTTGCTAAGGGAACGTACGACAGCAATCCGGGGTATGAGGGAGGTATCCCCCTACGCCCATAGGATGACCCTCGCCGCATGCCGGCCGACAAGGCTCCAAAGCTGCCCACCGTTCTGCCAAGTGGCCGACGCTGGTTGAAAGGAATTCTGATTCCGTATCATTTTGCCGGTCCGGCTGGTCGAGGTGGTCAACTCGAGCGTTGTCCTGCGCCGCCCCGTGCTACCAGGCCGGAAACGGATCCTCGAGGGTGGCCCAGTCGCGCGGATCGGCGCTGGCGAGGCATCCGTCCAGCGCGGTCCGTACACCTATCTCGTCCATATCAACGCCGATAAAAACCAATTCCTGCCGGCGGTCGCCCCAAGCGCTGTCCCACCGGCTCTCAAGATGCTGACGAAACTGCTGATGGCCCGGCCAGTCCTGCCGGGGCACGGCTGCCCACCAAAGCCCCATGGGCTCGCAGCGCCGTTGCACGCCAGCGGCCGACATTAGGCCAACGTGACGCGGGCGCGTGGCAAGCCAGAAATGGCCTTTGGCGCGGATCACCCCCGGCCACGGCTCGTCCAGGAATGCTCGAAACCGCTTGGGGTCGAAGGGGCGCCTCGTGCGATAGACAAAGCTCGAGACCCCGTACTCCTCCGTCTCCGGAACATGCTTATCAGGGCTGTACAGTTCCTTGTGCCACAACGGGTGCGCTGCCGCCTTTGCTTCATCAAAGAGGCCCGTATTGAGGAGGGTTGCGAGCGAAACCTCACCGAAATCCGTCTCCACCTGGCGTGCGTCCGGGTTGAGTGCAGAAATGATCTTGCGAACTTCCGCGCGGATCCCTTCGGTCGCCTCCGAGATCTTGTTGATCACGACGACATCGGCAAACTCGATCTGATCCACCAGCAGATCGATGAGTGTGCGCCGGTCCTCACCGTCGCGCTGCAGGCCGCGGTCGGCAAGCAGATCGGCACTGCTGTAGTCGGCTAACAGGTTTGCAGCGTCGACCACGGTGACCATTGTGTCGAGCCTGGCAAAATCGGCGAGCGAGACGCCGTTCTCGTCGCGGAAGGAAAAGGTTGCCGCGATGGGGAGCGGCTCGGCAATGCCGGTACCTTCTATCAACAGATAGTCGTATCGCCGGTCTTCGGCCAGCCGTCGTACTTCCGTCAGGAGGTCGTTGCGCAGGGTGCAGCATATGCAGCCATTGCTGAGCTCGATCAATGTCTCCGTCGTATGCGACAGGTTGCAGCCGCCGTCTCGAATGAGACTGGCGTCTATGTTCACTTCGCTCATATCGTTGACGATGACGGCGACCCGCAGGCCCTGACGGTTATTCAGGACGTGGCTGAGGAGCGTCGTCTTACCAGCGCCGAGGAAGCCGGCCAGCACGGTTACCGGGAGCCGCTCGATCCTGTTCATCGGCATTCCTCGAATGTGGGGTCGGAGCGCCTCCCGCCGCGACCAGCATTTGCGTCGTATCAGAGCATGATGCCGAAAAGTGTGAGCGGTTTTCTTATGACATCATGCTCTAACTCTTTAAATTAGAACAGGATTCAGATTTTAGGCCAACCGGGCCTAAAATCATCCTGTTCTACCCTCATTCGAAATCGGTCCGTAACCTTGTCCTTTCTTCACCCGGCGAGCTGCGGCCGGAAGACGACGTCGGCATAGTAATTCGATGAATCGAAGGAGTTGGTCGGGAAGAGACCTGTGGTGGCGGAGCCGCCATACGCATAGACACCGTTGCCACCGGCGACCGCGCTTGTTTGGGCCGTCAACGGACCGTTGGTGACGGCAGTGGCGAAGAAGGCATCCGTTGCCACGTAGCCTCCGGTGGTGTGGTAGGACGCGACATAGTTGGTATTGGCGGCGATGGTGACGGGCGTTGTGAAGTTCACCGTCTGCCAACCGCTCCCTGTGGTGCTGGCGAAGGTGGCGGTGGCGAGCTTGGTGCCCGTCGTGGTCCACAGGTCGACGACGTTCTGGCCGTTGTCGTTGGCGCTGCGATAGAACTTGATGCCGGTAACGTCACCGGCAACGTTCGACTGGAACTTGACGCCAAGCTCGAGCTGCTGACCATCGTTGAGGTTCGTCTGGGTCGGCGTGCTGGAGGCGGAGAACAGGCTGTAGGTCGTTGACGTCGCCGACACCGCGACATTGAAGCTCTCGTTGGTGGCAAGGCCGCCAAGATCTGTCGCCGTCACCTTGACGCCATAGGTGCCCGATGCCGTCGGTGTGCCGGAAAAAGTCCGCGTCGTGGCATTGAAGCTCAGCCAGGCGGGCAGCGCCGTGCCATCGGCAGCCGTTGCCGAGTAGGTCAGCGTCTCGCCGCTGTCGACATCGGTGAAGGTCGTCGTCGGCAGCACGAAGGAGAAGGCCGAGCCCACGGTGGCATTCTGGGCGACGGTCTGGACGGCCAGCACCGGCGCATCGTTGGCGCCATGGATGGTGACGGTAAGACTTGCCGTGGCCGTCGCGCCGGCGGTATCGCGCATCGTATAGCTGAAGACATCGCTCAGCGTGTTGGTCGACTGGCGCAGCCCCTGGACGGCGGTATTGCTCTCGTTGACGGCATAACTATAGGCGCCCGATGCACTGAGCACGAGACTGCCATAGGTGCCGCTCAGTGCCGTGCCGAGCGTGCCTGATGTCGCACCAAAGATCACTGCCGTGACGGTCTTGGTGTCACCGGCATCCGGATCGGTGTCGTTGGTCAGCACGTTGCCGCTCGCAACCACGCCGCCAGAACCGTTGGCCACCCCGCCCTTCTCGGTCGCATTACCCACATCGGCAACCGCCGTCGGTGTCGTGTTCGAGCTCGGCGTCGTGAACATCACATCGACCCAATAGTTCGTCGACTGGAAGGTGCTCGTCGGATACAGGCTGGCGCTACCATAGGTGTATACGCCGTTGCCGCTGGCTGGCGCCGTCAGCGGTCCGCTCGTCACATTGGCGATGAAGTAGTCGGTGGTTGTCGAGTAATTGCCGGTATTGGTGTGATAGGATGCCGTGTAGGTCTGCCCGGGCGTCAGGCTCACCGGGCTGGTAAAATAGGCAGTCTGCCAGCCGCTGGCGGTCTCGTTTGTGAAGGTGAGGGTCGCAACCCGCGTACCCGTGCTCGACCACAGTGAGCCTGTATGCGTACCGGTGTCCAGGCTGCCCTTGTAGAAACGAATACCGGTGACGGTGCCTGCCACGGAGGTCTGGAATTTGACACCGAGCTCGACGGCTGACGTATCGTCGGTATTGACGACCGCCGGCGTCGCCGCGCCAAAGAGAGAGGTAAAACTTGCCCCGGTCACGGTGACCGTGCGTCCTGTCGAGGGTGTTTCAAGGTTGATGTTATCGTCGACGGCCCGCGACCGAATCGTGTAGCTGCCCGCGACCTGCGGCGACCAAGTATAAGTCCAGTTCTCATCGCCTGTCGCCGGATGCCAGCTCGCGCCATTGTCGGTCGAAACCTCGACACTGGCGATGACACCGCCGCCCGTATCGGTGGCGGTACCTGTAATCGTGACTGTGGAGCCAACCGTCGCCGCTGACGGCCCCGTGATAACGGAAGTCGGTGCAACATGGTCCGTAGAACCGGTTGCGGCGGCGAGCCCGGATTGCAGCGTCCCAGGCTGAATACCCATGTCGGCCAGCAAATTCACCATTGCCTGCTGCACGCGGGGATCGGTCGCGGTCGCCTCGTTATCGTGATTGTCGCTCAGGCCCCATGTCCAGTAGACTGTGCCGGCCCCGAACACCAGTGCACCGCTCGGCGCACGATAGAGCGTCAGATTGTGGGTCGCGGTCGCATTGCCGGTCGTGTTTCCGTAGTCGAGCAGGTAACTGCTGACCGGAAGCGTCGTCGACGACAGCTTGACGAGGCCGGCCGGATCGAAGCCGTTATCAGGCGCTTCGTCCCATTCGTAACCAAGATAGTTTTTGGTGAGCGTTGCCGTCTGGCCAGGCTGGAGATTGGCGACGCTCGTATTGCGCCAGAAGCGCAGGTTGGCGTCGTCATATCCGACCGTGATCGCGCCGAGATTGCTACCGACATCGTCGACCTTGAATAATTGACCCGTTAGCGAGTTCTCAGGATTGCCGCCGCCGATAGCAGGTGGGCTGAGGCGTGGGTCGCGGAAGGTGCCGGTCCATTGGTCGGAAGGATCGAGGCTGGTACCGGGTGGTCCCCATGTCTCCTTGTAGGAGATCAGGGTGCGATAAGGCGTTCCGTCGGCGCTGTAGGCATTGCCCCAACGGGTGCGCCAGTAGACCTCGTTACCGCTCCAGAACATCAGATTGACGCCCGCATCGCGTGCGGCTTCGACATTGGTCCTCTGCTGTCCCGACCAGTATTCGTCGTGCCCGGCATCGATATAGGTCTTGTGATTGAGCAACAGGCTGCCATAACGGTCGGCGTCGACACCCGACATGTACGAAACATCGTAGCCGTTCTGCTCCAGCCAGGAGATGCCCGCATATTCGGCGCCGAACAGGTAATCCTGCGGACCGGCATAGGTGCCGACGCCGCCGCGGGTCGCAATCGGCCTGTTGTAGCTGACCGCATAGGCACGACCCGCCCCCTGCCCCGTCGCCGGACCGTTGCCGCCGTAGAAGTTTGCACCACCCCAGCCGTTGTATGCCTGCCAGGTCTCGTCGGCGGTCTGGAAAACGATGTCGCTGTGGCTGGCATCGTCGCGCACGATGAACGGGATCTGATTTTCGCCGGAGGTGCCATCCTGGCGCACGAGCTTGGCGATATAGACGCCTGAGACGGCATCATCAGGTACCGCCCACGAGGCGGAGACTGCCCAGTTGCCGGCATCGACCGTGCCGGTCGTAGCATTGCGCAACGGATTGGGCTGGGTCTGCAATCCGGTGTGCTGCATGGTCGCAACCTTGCGGGCGCCCATGCCGCCATAATAGCCGAGCCGGTATATATCGATCCGGTAGTTGGTGGAATTGGTGTTGATCTTGAAGCTGACGGTCTTGCCGTTGTCGACGCTGATGTCAGTCGCAAACCCCTCGATGTTGGTGCTGCCGGCACCGTCGATGCCCCACTCGCTTTCCGGATTACCCTGCTTCTGGTTTTCCAGCACGATCGCGTTGCTGGCCGTCGCCGCAGCGGCCGCCAGATTTTGCGTCGTCAACGAGCGCTGCGCAGAAGTTTGAGGCGGCGTCGTCACCGAGCCGGAAAGGACGCCGACACCTTTCGTGGTGGTGCCCTTTCCGGTCTCTCCGCCGCCTGGCAATGATCCGTTCAGGGCCGTTGATTCTGTCCAATTTGCGGTTCCGCGCCAGCCCGAGAGAGGAGACAGGCTACGATCGAGAAGCGGGTCGCTGACCGAGGCTCCGATGGCCTTCTTGATCGACTCCACATAGTCCGGTCCTTCGGTCAGCCTTGTTCCCGGCAACTGACCATCTTGCTGAAGCAAGGCGCCGCCATGGGCCCAATCGAGAATCCGTGTGGGGGACGTATAGTAGCCGCACCCGCACACACCAAAGGGCATGCCAAACGCCAGCGCATTTGCTCCAGCATGCTGCCCGGTCGTCTGCGCCGTTGGCGTCGATTCCAGAATGACGACTTTGCCCGAGTGTGCACGCTCGCTAGCGACGGTGGCAGAACCGTGGCTCGACGCTGTCGGTGAAGGGCTTTGCGGCAGATACGGCGCCAAAGGATCGTCGCCTATGAGGTTCATCCCAGCGTAGGTGCGTAAAAGGGGTGATGCCGCCCCGAATGCAACTCCGTTCGCGTTCCCCTCGAAATGGGCAAAATCCGGCATATGAACTGACAATACGGACGCGGCTCTATCACCGCTTCGCTCTCCGATTTCGCGATTGATTACGAAAGCGTCAGGCAAGGGCGGCGCTACGAGGCTGTCGTCGGCCCGACCGTCAGCGTCGCCGTTCACGCCCGCGCTCTGCCCAACCTCATGCTCGTTGAGCGCCGCGTCCTTATGGGGATCGCCGACGAGGGGGGCCTGCTTGTTTCCATCCGCCGTTTGCACCTCTGCCGCGAGTTGAGCATCGTCCCCGTGCTTTCCGGCAGGCTTGCGCGGCCTTTCCTTTCCGCCGACAGTCAACCATCGGGGAACCAACGAATCCAGCAGGAGTGAGCGCGAAGTCCACCGGCGAGCGTTGCGATACATGGCAGGTACCTCTCGCGAGATTGTCAGGGTCGAATCTATGAGGATCGCTTAAAGGCGAAGCTCTGAAGTATAGTCGAAATTAGCAGAGTATATCCTACGCCTTTCGCTCTACCGGCGGCATCCTTTGGGCAAGCGGCCGTGTTGCGTCGCCCACGCTACGTATCAGATGCCTGAGGACAGAGATTCGCCGTTTCCTGGGCAAGGCTCGAAGCCGCAGAGGTGGCGAAGCGGCGGGGCATCGTGCGGTAAAATCGGCGATCCGGAGCATAAAGACGCTGCCGGAGGGGTTGCGCTTTACCGAAGCGAGCGCGCCTATTTCTGCGTGCAGAACCTATTGATTTTCTGTGACGACGTCTGTGTGGCGCACCGACGATATATGTTTCTACCCAATTTAGTCTCCGCACCCTCCCCACCTCATCAATATTGATGTGGCAAAGCAGGCGACCTCCACCTTCCTCAAGGCTTCGCCAGACTGCACACTGGCGAAGCAGCTTCGGAATTGGCTTCCGGCGTTCGAGCAGAGTTCAAGTTATCGTATCAGCGTCCGTGTAAGAATGTTTTGCAGGCGAGACATATACATGAATCTATCGCACCGCGCCCCTAGCGTGTTCTTTCGCGCGACGTTT
Source organism: Rhizobium sp. NZLR11 (assembly GCF_019685115.1). Lineage (NCBI taxonomy): Bacteria > Pseudomonadati > Pseudomonadota > Alphaproteobacteria > Hyphomicrobiales > Rhizobiaceae > Rhizobium > Rhizobium sp. NZLR11. The sequence goes on from NZ_JABDWD010000002.1 coordinate 63,315, forward strand.
GTCGTCAGCGCACTCGTCTTTCTCGCCGGGGCTGTGTCGCCCGCTGTTGCCGACAGCGCCCCCTTGGCTCCACAAACGAGAATCCGCCTGACGATCGTCCAATGGATCCAGTCCAAAGGCCAGTTTGAGCGATGGGATGGGATTGGAGGCGACTATACGGTTTCGGATGCAGGTACGGTCTCCCTACCCTTTCTGGGGGCGCTGTCGGTTGGAAATCTGGACAATGCGAGCCTCACCAACGAGATTGCCAAGCGCCTTCAGGCGAAGATGGGTCTGGCCCAGGCACCTGCAGTGACCATCGATATCCTCGACTATCCGTCCATTTACGTCGTCGGAGACGTGGTGGCGCCGGGAGAATACAAGTTTCGCTCCGGCCTCAGCGTCCTGCAATCCCTGGCCATGAGCGGCGGCCCGTTGCGGGCTGCGGCACAGCAGCAATCGCAGACGATCAGGCTTGCCGGCGATTTGCAGGAAATCGACCATTCGCTGCTGCGCGGTTCGGCAAAGCTCGCGCGGCTGCAAGCGGAGATGGCCGACGCGAAGGAGATCGCCTTCGATCTGCCGCCCGCTGCCGATCGGCAATATGCCGAGAGTATCGACCAGGAGGAGCGGGTCATTTTTCAGGCCCGTGCAAACGCGCTGGACAAGCAGTCGGTGGCGCTCGTCGAATTGCGCAATCTCTTGACGGCGGAAATCGATACACTGGAAGAAAAGCTGAAAGGTTCGGATGACAATATCCAGTCGGTCGAAGAGCAACTGACGAGCGTGAAGACGCTGGTCCAGAAGGGGCTTACGATCACCTCACGCCAGATGGATCTGGAACGATTGCTCACCACCTATCGCTCCGACCGGCTCGACCTCGTGACTGCCATCATGCGGGGCCGCCAGGCGATCAACGAGACGACGCGCAATCTCGAGGGACTTTCCGACACTCGCCGCAGCGAGGTCGCTTCCGAGGTGCAGGCGGAAAAAGCCAATCTCGATCAGCTCAAATTGAAGCGCGACACCACGCAACAACTGCTTCTCGAAGAATTTTCGAACGGCGCCAACGTGAATGACCGCCGTGAAGAACTCCCTCTGACGTTCGTCGTGAACCGGCGGGACAAGGGACAAGTCAATCAATTCCAGGCCTCCGAAACGACCGAGCTAGCGCCGGGCGACGTGATCAGGGTAACCCGAGGCCGCATCGCCGATGCGCCGTCCGAAGACGCCGCTGCCCCGCCTGTTCAGACCGAGGCGCATGTCAGTCAGGTAAGCCGGTGATACGCGAAAAGCATGTGCTGCAATCGAGCCTGCGGCGGGCCGTTGAACGCCAGCACGGGATAAACGGCTCGAACAGGATGATTTTAGGCCTGATCGGCCTAAAGTCTGAATCCTGTTTCAAATTAAGGGTTAGAGCATGATGTCGTCCGAAAACCGCGCACACTTTTCGGCATCATGCTCTAGGGGCTTCCGATGACTTTGCGCATCACCCCACCCACCAGCCAGACCTACACTCAGATCCTCAAGTCGACGATGCTGATGGGCGGCGCTTCGCTCGTGAATGTCGCACTCAGCATTATCAGAAACAAGGCGATGGCCGTTCTGCTCGGGCCGGAAGGCATCGGGCTTATGGGCCTTTATAGCTCGATCGTCGATATCGCGCAGTCTATCGCGGGGCTGGGCGTTGGCGGCAGTGGCGTGCGTCAGGTCGCGGAGGCTGCCGGCACCGGCGACGCAGCGAGGATTGCCCAGTCGGCGACCGTACTGAGACGTATATCGGTGGTGCTGGCGCTGCTTGGCGCGCTTCTTCTGGCCGCTTTGGCATATCCTGTCTCAGGTTTCACCTTTGGTGATTACCAGCACGTCGGCGGCATTGTGCTGCTGTCGCTCGCCGTTTTCTTCCGGCTGGTATCTGCGGGGCAGAGTGCATTGATCCAAGGCATGCGCGGCATTGCGGATCTTGCTCGCATCAACGTGCTTGCCGGGCTCTTCGGTACAGCCGTGAGTATCCCGCTGATCTACCTGTTCGGGATCCAGGCGATCGCACCGTCGCTCGTGGTAATTGCAGCTGCCTCCATCCTTCCGACCTGGTGGTACAGCCGGCGGATCTTCCCGAATCCCTCGCCCATGTCGACGCGCCAGTTCAGCGGGGAGGTGTCGGCGCTGCTCCGGCTCGGTTTCGTCTTCATGGCAAGCGGACTTCTGACCTTTGGTGCGGCCTATGCCATCCGCATCATCGTGCTGAAGGAGGGCGGCGTCATGGCGGCGGGATTGTATCAAGCAGCTTGGGGCCTCGGCGGTCTTTACGCCGGTTTCATCCTGCAGGCCATGGGAACGGATTTCTATCCGCGCCTGACCGCAACGATCGACAACAATGCCGAATGCAATCGGCTGGTCAATGAACAGGCCGAAATCAGCATGCTGCTCGCTGGCCCCGGCCTGCTCGGCACGCTGACGCTCGCGCCGCTCATGATGAGCCTGTTCTATTCGGCGGAATTTCACGGGGCAGTCGAGCTTCTGCGCTGGATCTGCCTTGGAATGATGCTGCGGATTATTTCCTGGCCGATGGGTTTCATCGTCGTGGCGAAGCGTACCCAGGCGATTTTCTTCTGGACGGAAGTTGCGGCGGCAGTCGTGCACGTGGGGCTTGCCTGGCTCTTCGTATCGCTGCTCGGTACGCAAGGAGCCGGCATGGCGTTTTTTGGCCTCTATGTCTGGCACAGCATCCTGATCTATGGGATCGTGCGGAAGCTGACCGGTTTTCGCTGGTCCGCCGCCAATCGCAGACACGCGCTGCTTTTCTTGCCCGCATCGGCAGTGGTTTTCCTGACGTTCTCAATTATGCCGCTATGGCCGGCGACGGTGATTGGCTTCGTCGCCGTCGTTCTCTGCGGGCTCTATTCGCTGCGCATGCTGATCGACCTGCTTCCGCCGGAGTCCGTGCCAGCAACCATCCGCGGATGGCTCACGAAATCGGCATAACGAACAATGCGCGCATCCGGAGACACGCGCATTGTTCGGTATGCCGATTGTTGCGTCAGGCAAATTGCGGGTTCAGGCGACAGCGACATCCATGGCACGTTGCACGCTGGCGGCTCCGATGATCGCTTCCGCAAGGGCTGCGCGAAGTGCCTCAACAACCCGGTCCACGTCAGACACCGTCATCTGGGCATAAAGCGGCAGGATGATCGTTTGCTGCTGCGCAGATACGCCCCGCGTCAGGCTCGTGGCAGCGCGGTGGGAACTCTCATCGGAATAGGCTCCCTCCAGATGAATGTTCATCACACCACGCCGGGTCGAGACACCCTGATCGAGCAGGGTTTGCATGACGGCCCGCTGGTCGGCCGTATCGGGCAATCTCACACAGAAGCTCTGCCAGTTGCTGCGAGCCCAGCGCGGCTCGACCGGCAAAGATAGCCCGGCAATCGTCGACAGCTGTTCGCAATATTGCTCGGCAAGCAGCCTGCGCTGGGCAACCAACTCCGGCAGCCGCCGCAACTGCTCGCGTCCGACGGCAGCCTGAAGATCGGTCATCCGGTAATTGTAACCCAACTCGTCATAGTCTTCGAAGATGACCTGTTTCGAGCCGTGACGAACGGCATCGGTGACGCTCATGCCATGCTGGCGCCAGAGCCGGAACTTCCGGTCATATTCGGGATTGGCCGTGGTCAACATGCCGCCATCTCCCGTCGTGACGACCTTCCGGGGGTGGAACGAGAAGCAGGCAATGTCGCCATGCGCTTTGCCGATCTTTTCCCAACGTCCATCCCACAGGATTTCGCTTCCCGTCGCACAGGCGGCATCCTCGATGACCGGTATCTGATGGCGCTTGCCGACCTCGACGATGGCGCGGAGATCGCAAGGCATGCCGAGTTGATGCACGCAGAGAATTGCCTTGGTGCGGGGTGTGATCGCTCTTTCGATCAGACTGGCTTCGATGTTGTAACCATCTTCTTCGATATCGACGAAAACAGGCACTGCATCGCAGTATCGAACCGCGTTTGCGGTCGCGATGAAAGAATGGCTGACCGTGACGACTTCATCGCCGGCGGATACGCCGACCGCCTTCAGCGCCAGATGCAACGCGGTCGTGCAATTGGACATGGCGCAGGCATGCACGGCGCCCACAAAGGCAGCGAATTCACGCTCGAAAGCCGCGACTTCCGGCCCCTGCGTCACCCATCCCGACAGAATAACGCGGCGCGCAGCCTCAGCCTCTTCCTCGCCGAGGACGGGTTTGGCGACCGGAATTGTGGCCGGAATTGTGGATTGAGATGAACTCATGCTGCCTGCCCCCCTGCATCGGTCTGCTTTTGCCACCAGGCAACAAGATCACGAAGCCCTTGCTCCATAGAGATCTCCGCCTTGAAGCCGAGGAGCCGCTCGGCCTTGCTGATATCGGCGAGACGACGGGTCACGCCGTTGACCGTGCGGGCTTCCTTGTGCTGCGGTTCGAGTGAGGAACCCATAATGTCGCTTAGCATTTTCGCGAGTTCCAGCAGGCTTATTTCCTTGCCGCTGGCGACGTTGAACACCTCGTCCGTGACATCGCTTTTCGCGGCCAGAATGTTTGCGCGGGCGATGTCGCGGGCATCGACGAAGTCCATCGTCTGGCTACCGTCCCCGTAGATGAGGGGCGGCATTCCGGCCACTAGACGTTCCATCCAACGGATCAGAACTTCCGTATAGGCGCCGTAGACGTCCATGCGCGGGCCGTAGACGTTGAAATAGCGGAGCGCGACATAGCGCAGGCCATACATCTCCGCAAAGCTGCGCATCAGCCCCTCGTTGAATGTCTTCGCCGCGCCGTAGATCGTCCGGTTATTGTAGGGATGATGCTCTTCGGTCGTTGGAAAGCTCTCGGCCAGCCCCAGCACGGAAGCCGAGGAAGCAGCAACCACCTTCGAGACACCTGCCTTGACGGCAGATTCGAGAACGTTGAACGTGCCCTCTGCAAGGACATCGAAAGCCAGTCGTGGCTCTTCCGCGCATTGCGTGATGCGGATTGCGGCCTGATGAAAGACGATGTCGACGCCTTCGAAGATTTTGGCCAGAAGCGCCCTGTCGCGGATATCTCCCTCGATGATGTTGACGGACCCGCTGGCTATTGCCGTGCTGAGATTGTCCCGGCGTCCGCGCACGAAGTTGTCGAGGATGATGATCTCACGCGGTTTTTCCAATGCGACGAGATCGGCAATATGCGACCCGATCAGGCCGGCTCCGCCGGTAATGAGCACCCGTTGATTTCTCATGATCTTCCCTCACGCGACATGTTCGTCATCGGATCATTATCCGAACGCCAACGTATGAATTTCGCAGGTACACCTGCGACAACTGAGAACGGCTCGACGTCTGAAACGACAACTGCCCCCGCTCCAACGATCGCTCCCTTCCCGATGGTCACACCGGGTAGAATGGTCGCATTCGTCCCGATATCGGCCTCTGCACAGATGCGTACCGGCTTGATTTCAAGATCCGTGCGAATGATCGGCACATCCATCGGCAGTGCCGTGTGGGTCGAGCCAAGCACCTTGGCGCCAGGTCCCCACCCGACAGAATCCTCGATCACCAGATCGCGAGCGTCGAAATAAGCCATCGGCCCGATCCAGACATTGTCGCCGATCACGCAAGTACCGTCAAAGCGTCCCTGGATATAGGCCTGGGCGCCAATGAACACGCCATCGCCGATTTCGAAAGTTTCCGGATGTTTGAAACCGGCACCGCCTGCAACCTGCAATCCTGTGCCGCAGCTCCGCGCAATGGCTTGCCAGATGGCTTTTCGCATCAGCGTATCGATGACACCGTCACCGACCGCGAAACGACCGTAGAGCTCAATCAGGCCAGGGCGGCCATAAGATTGCCTGAGTTCTTCGGCCAACCCAGCTTGGTAGGCAGGGTCCGCCGGCCTTTCATGACGGCCATGGACCGCCTGCACGACCCGGGCCTCGTCGGCACGACTAGCTGACATAGGCGTACTCCAGCGCGGCGGCCACCTGATCGACGTGCCGCGCCGGCATCTCGGGATAGATCGGCAGCGACAGGACCTCCCGTGCGGCGACTTCCGAGATTGGGAAATCGCCGGGTCGGTAACCAAGGTCGGCATGGGCCTTCTGCAGATGAACGGGAATCGGATAGTGCAACCCGGACTGAATGCCCTCCGCGCTCAATACGCGCTGAAGCTCATCGCGATCGCGACTTCTGATGGCATAGACGTGATAGACGTGGCGCCGGTCGGTGATTTCGACAGGCGTCCTCAAATTCGCCGAACCGCCAAGCAGCAACGAGTAGCGGCGTCCATGGGCGCGCCGCGCTTCGGTCCAGGCTTCGAGATGCCGGAGCTTGATGCGCAGGATCGCACCCTGAATGGCATCCATGCGGTAGTTGAAGCCCTTCAGCAGATGGTGATAGCGCTGTTCCTGACCCCAGTCGCGCAACATGCGCATCGTTTTGGCCTGATCGTCGCTGTTCGTGACGACGATACCCCCCTCGCCGCAGGCCCCGAGATTTTTGCCGGGATAGAAGCTGAAACAGCCGGATGCGCCGATGCTGCCGGCACGCGCGCCTTTGTATTGCGCTCCGTGCGCCTGGCAGGCATCCTCGATCACCGGTATCCGGTAGTGGTCAGCAATCGCCCTGATCGCGTCCATATCGGCCATCTGACCATAGAGATGGACGGGAACAATGGCCTTGGTTCTGGGTGTGATCTTTGCCTCGAGCTGAGCTGGATCCATCGTGAGCGTCACGGGCTCGACATCGACGAATACTGGTCGTGCACCTGCGTAGCAGATCGCCGATACGGTCGCGACGAAGGTAAATGGCACGGTGATGACTTCATCGCCGGGGCCGACGCCTGCCGCAAGAAGCGACAGATGCAGGGCACTCGTCCCGGTATTGACGGCTATCGCATGTTTGACATCGCAATAGTCCGCGAATTCCTGCTCGAGGCTGGCGACCTCCTCGCCCAGTATGTATTGCCCCGAGGCAAGCACGCCGAGCACGGCGGCGTCAATTTCGCTCTTGATCGATTGATATTGTGCTTTGAGGTCCAGGAACGGGATCATGCGATGCGCCTCGCCTCTTCAAGCTCGATGATGCGACCGCGCTGGGCAAGCGACCGGCTTGCGGCTTCAAGGATGCGGACGACGCGCAGCCCGGCCTGGCCATCAGTGATGGGCCGCGAATTGTGCTCGATGCAATCGACGAACTGATCCAGTTCGCGTTTCAACGCTTCGGTCATATCGAGCTTGGGCGCCCACATGTCGCCGCTGCGGTAACCGACCATCATCTGATGCACCTTCTCGCCATACGCGTCGGAATTCGGGCACATGGTGATGCCCTTGTCATAGACCTTGATCTTTTCACTGGGCTCCAGATCGTCATAAACGATCATCTTGTTGCTGCCGCCGATCAACGTGCGGCGGACCTTGACAGGGGCTAGCCAATTGACGTGGATGTGCGCGATGAGCTTGCTCTCGAAGAAGAGCGTCAGATAGGCGATGTTCTCCGGCTCGCCGAGTACATGGCTCATGCCCGTCGCAGAAACAGCCACCGGCCTTTCCTGCAGGACATGGTCCAGGATGGACAGGTCGTGCACCGCGAGATCCCAGATGACGCTGACATCGTGCTGGAAGAGCCCCAGATTGACCCGGACGGAGTCATAATAATACATGTCGCCGAGGCCGCTTTCGACGAGTTCGCGCATCTTGCGGACGGCGCCGGTGTGGACGAAGGTATGATCCACGGCCAGCACCAGGCGTCTGCGCGCGGCTTCCTCGACCATCCGCGCGGCTTCCTCCGTCGTCGATGCCATCGGCTTTTCGACGAAGACATGTTTTCCGGCCATCATAGCCTGCATTGCGAGCTTGAAATGGGTCGAGACCGGCGTTGCGATGGCGATTGCATCCACCCTCGGATCGCGCAGAACTTCCTCGAAATTGTCAGTGATCGTTACTGCGGGATACCGGCTTTTAACAGCCGCCAACCGTTCGACGTTCAGATCACAAACTGAAAGGAGGTTCGCGCCGGCCGCTTCCGAGATGTTACGAACCAGGTTCGGACCCCAATACCCATACCCAATAACAGCAATGCCGATCATCGCATTCCTCCCAACTCTTGCATGTTGACTGACCGGTCATGAACGCGACCGGTGATCCTCGCCGGAACGCCGGCAACAATGGTGCCGTCAGGCACATCCTTCGTTACAACCGCGCCCGCGCCGACTTGTGCGGCCTCTCCGATGGTCACGCCAGGCAGAATGGTGGCGTTGCTGCCGATCGACGCGTGGCGCTTGACCAGAGTGGGGATGACAACCCAGTCAGCCTCCGTCTGCAGACTGCCGTCCGAATTGACGGCGCGCGGGTAAGTATCATTGGTGAACATGACCCCGTGACCGATAAAAACGCCGTCCTCCAGCGTCACGCCTTCACACAGGAAGGAATGGCTGGAGATCTTGCAGTCTTTTCCGACGAGGACGTTTTTCTGGATTTCAACGAAGGTGCCGATGCGCGTTCCCGCGCCGATCGTGCAGCCGTAGAGATTGACAAGATCCCGATGGTGGATAACGCAGCCGTCACCCAGGTTGACGTTCGATGCAATCATCCCAACTCGCCCCCTACTCCTCAACAAACCCTGACTTGGGTGAAACCGGCAATCGCAAGAATGCATCCAAGGTTTCGTTTCGTCAGAGCAAATATTTCTTCCGCTTCAAAAAGAATTGTTTTCTTCCTTTTAGTAAAGAAACAAAACGTGGAAGCTCATCCACCTAAAGGCGTATCTGCTTACGAAATTTGATGACGATCGCATGCGAACGTCTATGGCCATCGATCATCAGCAGCGACAGGTCACGCAACGATCGATCCTGATCCTCCACGTCGAAGACGGGCATAGTTTACATGGGTTTAGCGAGTTAAATTGAATATGTGTAGCAACCCCATGGATCGACATACAAATGAACTAGACTCAGATTGATCAGTTTTAGAGATTCAACCATTTGTATCTTTCCATGGAACCTATGTGCTGAGGTAACCACTATTAATTAGTTTAACATCCCCGAAACTGTGGTATTAAATTAGCACTTTTGCTAATTAAACTCCCATATTTGCAGAGGAGTTTGATATTCGACTTTGAAGTACCGCGTAAAAAAGGCTGGGAGGATGGGGCGTTGGATACAATAAATATAAGCCACAGGCAGGAATCCGTATCTCTTCCGATAGAGATAGAAGATGGCTCGACGGCGTTTACCCGACCGTCGAAGTCAAAGCACTCACTAGTCATTCTTGACAGGAGGGAACTTGATCGGCACTGCCTTGCGCAATGCATGGCCGCCCACACGGCGGATTTCGTGATTCTGGCGTTCGGATCGATTGAAGAGTGGAAGCAAAAGCGCGAAGAATATCCTCCGCTTTCGGCAATCCTCTTGAACGTCGGTGGCAAGACGGTCGACGACCCTGTCGTTTCGGAGCAGATCAAGAGCCTTTCGTCGGAATTCGTGTCGACACCGGTCATCATATTGTCGGATAGTGACGATTTCGCTCAAATCGTCAGGGCGATCGACTACGGAGCCAAGGGTTATATTCCTGCCTCCGTCAGCATTAGCGTGTGCATGGAGCTGATTGCGCTATCGGTAGCAGGAGGACTCTTCGTGCCCGCAAGCGCCCTGTTCGCCATGCGTCACTTGCTGCAGTCGAACAACCCGACAGCGCACCCGCTGGCCGGGATATTCACGGACCGCCAGGCCGAAGTCGTCGCGGCACTGCGGCGCGGAAAGGCGAACAAGATCATTGCCTATGAGCTCAACCTGCGAGAAAGCACCGTCAAGGTACACGTTCGCAACATCATGAAAAAGGTCAAGGCAACCAACAGGACGGAAGTCGTGTTCAAGCTTAACGACTTGTTCCAGAGTGGAATTCCGGCACTAGCGTGAACAATACGTAGTGATGATACTAGGGCTTGGACAAATCTTTTCTTGCAACCACATTCTTGCTCAAATCACCCCCGGTGGCGCGAATGCGTCACCGGGTCTTCTTATACCAAGGCGATCTATTACGCTTCCCGCGATTTTGGCATGAGTAGCAATCGGGCGCTCAACCACGGCCTGTTTTTACCATACTTGCGGATGAACTGACCCGGCCCGATCCTGCCCATTCACGCCGCAACTCTTCGCCGCACAGAATTCAAGGCATACCAGCATTTTGGCCCGATCGTTTGCTTGCAGATCAACTTGATCCAGGGCAACGAATTTCGCACCTCAGGAGAAACCTCCAGTGCAAAACGCTGAATAGCCACGGCCGTCGCAACGTCGAAGTTGTTGAATGCAATACCAGCCTGTCGAAGCGCCTGTTTTCCGAGATCTCTGGCAAGAAAGCGTCGCAACATCTCATCTTTCCTGAGGCTATCGGCCGCTTGGTTAAACAGGATATCAAAAGCCATTTTTCTTTGTAGAAGGTCGGAGAGGATATTTTCCCCATAGTATTGCAGCGACATATTCGAAGCATGCTGGCGATAGACTGCTTGGTCGTCATTGATGTAGCCAACGCCGGCATGTGATGCGAGTCGCAGCCACATTTCCATATCGCCGGCATGCGGCAGTTCCTTGCGATAGCCGCCGACCTGCTTTTGCAGCGCCGTCCTCACAACAGCTGTCGGCGTTGGAACGAGATTGCGCGCTCCACTCAACCGCATGAATTGCCGACCGGACAAGACCTGCATGGGGTGCACGTTATTGTCGCCGAGAGGATCCGCGCGCTTGCTCGTAGTACCATCTGGCTCAGCTATGAGCGCGTTCCCGAACACCAACCCCACATCCGGATACTTGCGCATCAGCTCCGCCGAGCGGTCCAGCGCGCCCGGCAGAAGATAATCATCCGCAGAAAGAAGCAGGAATAAGTCACCGCCTGCCCAATCGATCCCTTCATTGTAGGTAGCGATGTGCCGCATGTTTGCAGTGTGCCGCCGATAAGTGACCCGCGTGTCGCGGGATGCCAGGGCCATCCCGACTTCCGGCGTATTGTCTGGCGAGCAGTCATCTATAATGAGCACGCGCACATCGACGCCCGCCTGCGAAAGGACGCTTTCAACGCATTCCTGCAAGAAATGGGAATAATTATAGCAGGGGACTACGACATCAACACGTTGCAAACTTCTTCCTCCGTAAGCACTGCGTCACTCCTGGTTTGACAAATCTTTCGGACGCGGCATCGTTTCTTTGTTATGCGTAATTTGTTTTCCGATTATTCTCGCATGCGTTGAGAATGTTTTCGCCTGGCTGATTTCACGCGAGGCCAGACAGTTGCCAACAAGGCGGACCGGGCAAGAAGACGGGATATTGCCGGCTCGGCAAGACTTTGGGTGTTCATATTTTGGCGCCGAGATAAGAGGTGGGGGAAAGCCTTGACAGCGCATATTGGCCGACCAGCTTTGCCACCGTGCGGCGCCTGAGGGGAAAGCCGAAATCCTGCCAGATGCGCCAGCGGTCCCGAGCCGGGAGAGACTTGAACCAGTGATATGGCTGGTCGGTGAACGCGAGGGTCTTGCTGCCTGCAGGAACAGGTTCTCCCATTCGCTTGTAGTCGGCTTCCCAAGTCGTCCGGTAGCATACCGTCGCGGTCGGTTCATGAGAGAGCGACAGCCGAGAGCTTCGGATCGAGCTCCAATAGACGGAATCTCCGACTGGATAGAGTTCCCTCGGCATGTGAGCCCAGCGCGCAATGATCGGCAGGGACGGTCGCGTGAGAAATAAGCAGTTCGTATCCACGTGCGTGCGACCGTCGCTCTTTGAGTCGTCGAACATGTAGGTGCCGTCCGCACGGTGCATCGAACGTCTCGATGTGCAAACCGCAGCACCGGTACAGCGGTGAAGCTCAAGCAAGCGCTGGATGTGGTCGGATCTGTACCAGTTGTCCGCATCGAGAAACGCCACCGCGTCATAGCCCTGGGCAAAGGCGCTGAGGCTGCCGATCACGCGAGCCATGTTGCCGGCGTCGCCGTGAGCATTCGGCAGAATGAAATGTTTTGCGCGCCAGCCACCGACGATAGCGTTCGGAAACCCGTCGGCAACAAAAACATGGTCGCATGCAACGGTTTGGTCGAGAACGCTCGCCCGGCATTGCTCAAGGAGCTCGTTAGGCTCCTTGTAGTATGGCGTAACAACGGCAACGCGCATGCCTCATTTCCTCATTGTTGTTTTTGCAGCGATTTGCACGTCCGACGGTTGCCGCTCATTTTGCAAACCGCGATTTGGGGCTCGGTCTATTGAAGAAACCGAGCCTTGATTTTCGCTTGCCGTTTCTGTTCACGTTCCCAGGGGCGCAGCTTGCGCAACAGGAAGGCCGACGGCCGGAGTAGGCAGATAGGTGTAAGCCGTTCGCGAGGACCGGACGCCAGGCACGCTCTTGGCTCCGCCAGAAAGCTTCCACTCGAAATACGCGATCGTTTTCTCGAGCCCCTCACGCAGGTTCACCGTCGGCTGCCAGCCCAGGTCCTGCTTTGCCCGGCTGATGTCGGGCTTGCGCTGTGTGGGATCGTCAATCGGCAGAGGATTGTAAACGATGCTTGATTTCGATCCGGTCATCTCGATGACCATTTCGGCCAGTTCCCGGACCTGGAATTCTCCTGGGTTGCCGAGATTGATCGGACCCGTGACGCCGGCCGGCGTACCCATCAGGCGGATGAAGCCCTCGATCAGATCGTCTACATAGCAGAAGGAGCGCGTCTGCGTGCCCTTGCCGAAGATGGTGATCGGCTCGTTTTGAAGCGCCTGAACGATGAAATTGGAGACGACGCGGCCGTCGTTGGTCTGCATACGCGGCCCATAAGTATTGAAGATCCGCGCCACGCGGATTTCCACACCGTATTGGCGATGATAGTCGAAGAATAATGTTTCGGCACACCGCTTGCCTTCGTCATAACATGCCCGCGGGCCTATCGGATTGACGCTGCCTCGATACTCCTCGGGTTGAGGGTGCACGGCCGGATCGCCATAAACTTCGCTGGTGGAGGCCTGGAAGATCTTCGCCTTGGTGCGTTTTGCCAAGCCGAGCATGTTGATGGCCCCGTGCACATTGGTCTTCACCGTTTGCACGGGGTCGTGCTGATAGTGGACCGGAGATGCCGGGCAGGCGAGGTTGTAGATCTCGTCGACCTCCACATACAGCGGGAAGGTAATGTCGTGGCGAAGAATCTCAAAGCGCGGGTCGTCGAGAAGGTGCAGCACGTTGTCGCGCGAACCGGTGTAGTAATTGTCCACGCAGAGGACGTCATTGCCCTCTCGCAAAAGCCTTTCGCACAGGAATGATCCCAGAAACCCGGTGCCGCCGGTAACCATAATTCTCTTGTGTCCGTGCATTGGTGTGCTCCGTTGTTGATGGTTGCCTCGTGGAAGTGGTCAGCAGGCTCCCCTGCGCTTGAAAACCGCGGGGATTGTGCCGAGAAGAATTTGGCAGTCGAACCACAGGGACCGGTTGTCGATGTAGAACTCGTCGAGTTGCTGCTGCAGCTCGATGTCCGCATCGCTTCGTTCAGAAATTTGCCAAAGGCCCGTGAGCCCCGGCGTGACGGAACGGCGCTTGTCCCGAAATTCGCCGTCCATCGCCGAAAGGTGATACTCCGGGAACGGGCGTGGTCCCACAAAGGCCATCTCGCCCGCAATGATGTTTGCCAATTGCGGGAGCTCGTCGATGCTCGATGAGCGCAGCATATGTCCTATAATCGGAAGGACGCGCGGATCGTCCTTGAGCTTGAAGTGGCTCAACCACTCGGCGCGCATGGCAGGGTTGTCTCGGAATAGTGCTTCGAGGCGCTTTTCCGCGTCTTGGTACATCGTCCTCAGTTTCAGGACGTGCACCGGCCTGCCGGACCGTCCTTCCCTGGCATGCCGAAAGAAGACAGGGCCTGGATCGATGGCATAGATTGCGGCCGCTGCCATCGCGATGAATGGCGCGACCACGATCGTTGCAGGGACGGCGATTGCGAGATCGAGGATCCGGCGAACCGGATCCGAGTTGATCGAACTCCCACCGGTGGTGAGGCGAATACCGATCTCTCCGCCGATATCCGCAGGTCGCAATCCACTTACCTTAAGGCTCGGCGTGTCGGACAGCAAAATGATTTCGGCGAACTTCCGACGCATCGCCGGCAAGTCGGACACAAGCGAGCCAGTGTCGCCGGCAATCACCGCAATGGATGGCCCGCCACCCGGCAATGCCTCCAAAGTATCGGAGGAAGAGGGCTCCGGCCTGATGCCATACTGCCAGTGGTCGTTGAAATGTGCCACGAGCGCGGGAGCAAGGTTGCGCCCCCCTATGACAACCGCGCGCTCCCCCCAAATTCCAAGTCTCCAGCACAGGCCACGTGCAAGCCAATGCACAAATGGCTGAACAATCAGCCCGAGACCGAGGAACACAATAGTGGCAAGCAGCAGTCGTTCCCCCTCCGGCAGGACAATCGCTGCGAATGCCGCCAGGACAGCCACCTTGACGGCAGCCATAGTGCGCCGCCGCAGATGTTCGTGGTCATGCAGCCGATATCCAGGATAGAGGCCGGCCGATGCGTAAAGAACAATCGCAGCCAGTGCGGCGATCGTGAACGCACGCTCCACGAGCGTGCCCTCCGAACCACTGGGAAGAAAGAACAGGAGAACGAAATAGGCAGTCAGATAGCTGGCAATGTCGCCGGCGACCAGGAAGGACGACGTTGCAAGCCGAGGAAGCTGGCGCCCTAGTGCGACGGGCATATTCAGTCCAGCCGGCGCAAAGGCATCGGCAGTCCTGGCTGCTATGGGCGGCACGGACCCTGCCGGAATCGCCCGCGATGTCATGTCATTTGGTGTGGATGCCTTCGACGGACCCGGTGTCATAGCTGACGGCACAAATATGGACATGACGCTTTTACCCCTCTACTGCATTTGTCCCGACGCGCCCGATTCAGAAATGGCGTCTTCGATCGGAAACTTCCGAAGTCCCAGTCTCTGGAATGCTGACAGTGAGATGAAGGTCGGCACGACGAGCGCATAGCGCCGCCACAGCCGCCGCGGCTCGCACAGAAGACGAAACGCCCATTCGAAGCCGCTTCTTTGAATGAACCTCGGAGCCTGCCGCTTGAGGCCGGCGTGGAAATCGAACGCAGCTCCGACACCGATGAGCATCGATGCTTCCAGACGATCGCGCATGCGCGCCATCCAGAGTTCCTGTTTGGGACTGCTCAGCCCGACCCAGATGACATCGGCGCCCGACCGGTTGAGCCGGTCAGCAATATCCGTTTCCTCCCGCGTCGACAGTTTGCGAAAAGGCGGTGCATAGGAGCCGACGATCCGCGCTTGCGGATATTTTGCGAGAAGGCGCGCCTGCAGTTGTTCGAGCGTTTCGGCCGTTGCGCCATAAAGGAAATGGCGCAAGCCCTTGGCGCTGCCGGCATCGAAAACGGATAGCATGAGATCTGGTCCATAGACCCTGTCGCTTTCGGCATGACCAGCATGTCTCAGCGCCCAAACAAGCGGCATGCCGTCGGGGGTTACGAGGAACGCCCGGTTATGGATCGACCGGAGCTCGGGATCATCCTGACATCGGACGATGCCGTGTGCGTCGCGAACGCATACATATTCCTTCCTGCCGTCTTCGACCGCTTTTTGAATAAATCCCGTCGCGCTTTTGAGATTGACTGCCGAGACGCGAACACCAAGGACATTCGTCCATCCTAAAGAGCCCCCTGGATGAAGAACTGAAGTTGGGCTGCTGCCTACTGATTGTTTTCTCATGACCTACGCTTTCGCGACTGAAACTGTCATCAGAATATCCCGGCAGGTCGATTGCCTCCATACTTGCCGCTCCAGCTATTGGACGTAGAAGAGACTTCACGTTTACGTCTTACGCCGGGATGGCGTACGATATTCGAAGTAAGTCTACGTACCCCATGGCTTGCCATGTTGCTCTTTTTGATGACCGAAGAGCTGCAGAAGATATTCGCTCGCGCGAACAAAGCCGGGGAGGATCGTGTTCTATCGCCAGAATCGGAATGAACTCGCCGGCGACATTGAAGGTTCGACCGAAATCTCATCTCAAGGGTCTGGTAAAGGCCTTGCTAGAGAAGAGCCTGCGCGTACGAGCTGGCAATGCCATCATCTTTGATGTGCGGATCGAACATGCCCGGCAAATGCCGACGCTGGTTGACAGGAGCCAGCAGATCTTCGAGGCGATCTGGCTGCGGCTTCGCCTGACCCTCAAAAGGCCTTCGCCTTGACGCGATTGATCATTCGACGGATCGGCAGATCCCGGCGAACATTATCGCCGCAGAACACCGCTCGTCGCGGGGCGCGCGCCTTTTGTTACTCGGGCGGCGCGGCCACGCTCCCGGTGTCCGCCCCAGCCTTCTGAAGATCGCCTAGACTGCCAAATTCTCCCGAACGCATGATCCTCGGATCTATTCGGAAGCTCTTGTCGTTCAAGTTGCCGCTGTAGCGGTTGCGCGCGAATTGCACAAATCCAAGCCCAAGATCGGGAGCGTTGACGTACGCGACAATGCCGCTGTCACTGTCAACCGATACAACGTTCTCCTCAATACGATTGGGGCGTGCCCACGGTGGACGCCAACCCCTGCCGGTACCGTCATCAACGCGAAAAGCAGCGCCCGATCCGTTCGTGATGACGTTTCCCGCCACCAGGTTGCTCCAACCGCCATTGATACCGATCGCCGCGACGTTGCCCGAGAGCGTATTTCCCTCGATGCGCAGCCCGCTCGCCTTCCCATCCGTATAGATCGCCCAGCTGATAGGGGACGGCCATTCACCGGTATTTTCATATCCGGGAGGCCAGAACGTCCCATCGGCCCTGTTCATGAGATGACCGGTGCCGGTCACGAGATTGGAGCGGATGGTGCTGTTCAGAGGGTCGGCCTGCTCGCCCATCATCTTGATGGCACCGCCATCTGCCGTCTGCTGATTGGCGTTATGGATCACGTTGTGCTCGATGACAGCGTTATAGACGGCGTCATTGGAACCCCACAGCGAACCGCCGGCGATTCCGAACTGCGCCGTGTTTTCGATCAGATTGTCGGCGATCCTGACATTGTCAGCCGCCTGAAACCATATTCCGGCGGTTTCAATGTAAACCTTTCCGATGTCATGGATATGGTTTGAAAGGATCCTGGCGCCGTTCGACTTGCCGAAGGTGCCATAATTTGTGCCGACGTAGATCCCGTTGCCAGCCACATCCGCAATCACATTGGCGGCAATCAACGCATCCTTGCTTTCCGTCACATGGATCCCGACGCCGACATTCTCGATGCTGTTGCCGACAATCTTGACGCCATCAGCGTGTTCGATCCGAATGGCGCCAAATCCTCTGGTTTCCGTATAGAACTTGCCGCTGCCTTCGGGAGCTCCATCTCTAAACTCGAACCCTGATACAACCATCCCGCTGGCCCCATCCAACTTGAAGAATGTCGGCAGGATGCCAGCAACGACGACGGAATTGGGCAACGACTGATCGACAGGGATATAATGAAGCTCGCCCGCGACAAGGTCGTACCACCACTCTCCGGGAGCATCGAGCAAGGTCTTGGCTCCGGCAAGGAAATAGCGGCTGCCTTCTGCGGTAAAGAAATAGCCTGTGCCTTTCGTATGGACAGTCCGGCCGGCGTCATCGATGGATACAACGGGGAGCGTATCATTGCCCCACTGGCTTCCGGGTTGATACCCCCCAACGATGTCCACGACCAGTCCACTTGTATCACCCACTGCCGGAAGATCGCCGGCATGGAAACAAAAGCCCGTGTTTCCTTCCGACGCGTCGACGGTAGGCTGGCACTTTGCGGCAAACAACCATCCCTTGCGTGGATCGCCATCAGCGGGGGCGTTGGGGAATCGAGCTCTGGTTTGGCGTATCCCATCGACGAAAAGGTCACCGACCCCTTCATCCGGCGGCAACTTCAGCGGCGCCGTCCAGCGACCATCGGCTTGCTGCGCGAAGTCGCGCACGCGCGGCCCCCCATGCAAAATCGGCGCTTCATTGCATCTTGCCGTCAGGATCAAGCCCGTATCGCGGGCATCAAAGACGATCGGCTGAGTAAGGTAGTAATCGCCTTTACCCAGCGCGATGGTGTTGGTGCCGCCCTTCTCACGGGCAGCATCACGGGCTCTTTCAATGCTGGCGAAAGGGCCGTCGCCACCCTGCTGAGTTGCGGTCGGAAGGAGGCCACTCCAGGTGTCTTTGCCATCGGGAGAAACGTAAAATATCGTCCGCACCCCGGTGCTGCTGCTCAATTCGTCGCTTAAAGAAGTCCCCTTCAACTTGGCTGACAAAGTCGCGGAAGCTTCCGCGCAAGTCGCCTCCCTGACGAGCACCTGCAGGCGCTCGGGCCCATCTATCTCTGTCCCAACTGGCGCCGGATTGCCGGGCTGGGGAAAGAGCATGACAGGCAAAATGCTCAGGATCCGTCCAAAACGCCGCCTCATGATGTCTGCAACCCGCTCGTAAGGCCATGCGCGGGCGCCTGCCAAGCTGGCGAACGGCTGGTCGAAACGACGGGCGCGTATAGCGAAAACATGATGATGGCTGTGGTAAACAGGATGAAGATGGCGTCATTCTGAACGAAAAAAATACTCTCGGTCAGATTCATCACCGGAATCATGATCGTAAGGACATTGAGCCAGAGCCACCCGTACTGCGGATCATGACAGTGAAGGAACGCGCCCTGGCGAATTGCGTAGGGAAGCATCAGAGCGAACGGAATCATTCCAATGATGCCAAAGCTCAACAGGATATCGCGGTATCCATTATGCGCGTGGGGCGCCGGCCATCCGATTTTTAACCAGATGTGCGTCGCTTCAGGGTTCGCGACTGTCCAGAAAGCCTGGTAACCGTAGCCAAGCAACCAACGATCGGATATTTCGCGGTCAACCAGCTCCCACAATGGCACCCGACCCGTCAAAGTCGCGTCCTTGCCGAGCGCTACAAGGGCCGGAACCAGGAATTCGTGCAGCGAAATCAGAATGCCGACAGACAGCTGAACGAAAAACAGGACGATGACGACGCGGCCAATGCTGCTGCTTCTTTGCAGGAGGGAATAAAAGCCGATCAGGCAATACGCCACTGACGTTGCAATGATCGCGGTCATCGATCCGGAGCTTGCAAGGCAGATCACACCCGCCGCCAACAAGATGAACGCGGTTCGCCGCAGACCGAGCGTGCCGTCGATCAGCACCGCGGTCGCCACCAAGATCATCAGAGCCGCGTACCAGCCCAGGACGTTCTTGTGAATGAAGACGCCCCGCATAGCACCGTCCGGCATACTGGCGAGGCTTGGTGACACCACGGAGATAACCACACTCAGGCCGATACAGGCTCCAAGCGTCACAAATAGCAGGAACAGCAGCTGCCTTGGCGTGAAACGTATCGCCAGGACATAGGAAAGAAGCATGCAAAACAAAAGGCCGATTGCGCGCCTCAAGGTCGTTGGCGGTGATATTGACCACAGGGCAGACAAAAACGGCAAGACGAGCATCAGGGGAAGAATCAGATTTCGTCTGAGCGCCGTTAGAAACTGCGGAAAATTGCGTATCAGGATCACGATTGTAAATGCATAAACAGGAAAGCAAGGAAGACGCAGTATAGATTTGGCAGATTCGCTGAGCGTTCCGTCCGCATCAGCCAGGATAAGTGGCAGAAGAGCGCCTGCCTGAAGAAAAAGGGATATGCCGGCGCCCCAGCATTCTATGGCCCGCCAACTGATGGTTGGTCCGCTGGCAGTTCTGAGGCTATCTACTCTCATTATCCGTCCCGACTGACTTGAACAGACAAGCGGCTGTTGATCGCGGCAGATCAAAAAAACAGGTGTCGGCCTTTGTGGCTGCGCTGCTCTCAAGCAATCATCCGGCCACATCCCCGGTCAACCTGTTCTAGTGAAGGGCGGGCTACGCCTAATGCACCTTCGCTCCACCCAAAGACGATGTTGCGCCTAAGCTTTCAGCCGGCATTTACCCAAAAGGTGGGTCTTCATGCCCGCGAATTGCCCTTAAGAGCAGATGTTGCGCTTGTCCGTTCACCGGTACCGTGGCGATGAATCTCTCGTGAAGCGTGGTGGGTAAGCCGCGGTTCCACTGCAATGAGGCAACAATTCTGACAGAGGCTATCTCTGCAGTCGAAGCCTGGAAGGTTAGGATTACTATGTTTCTGCGTCATGATCCTAGTTCTCTATGCAACACGACCGGCGCTCTGCTCGTCGTGGCATTTTCAGCGGCGATCTCATCGGCTCTGCGCGAGATGCTGTTCGGCCGACATGGTATTTTGAATATCACCATCACCGAGGCTCCAAGCCTCGATGGCTACCTAAAGGTCGACCTCTCAAGCAACTTTGCGCTGCTGCACAGCAGCGCATCGCGGCAACCCGCCTGAGCGCGCGCCATGGAGCGGCCGGCCCTCAGTGTCCTCATCAATAATTACAACTACGCTCGCTTCGTTGGGCGGGCGATAGACAGCGTGTTGAGCCAGGACGCGCGCAACGTCGAGATAATCGTCGTCGATGACGGCTCTACCGACCAGTCGCGGTCTGTTCTGGAAGTGTATGACAACCGAGTAAAGGTGATCTTCCAGGAGAACGCAGGACAGGCGGCTGCGATCAATACCGCTGTGAGATCAAGCACGGGCGAGATCCTCTGTTTTCTGGATGCTGACGACTGGTGGGCGCCGAGCAAGCTGTCGGCGACGGCTGCAGCGTTCCGCGCAAACCCGCAAGCATCGCTCGTCTATCACCGACTGCAGCCAACGCTTGTCGATGGCACGCCGACTTCCAAGCCGATCCCTCGAACCCTGTGTTCGGGCGCTTTGTCGCCGCTACTCACCAGATCGGCTGGCTGGTGGCCTTTTCCGATGACGTCAGCCGTCGCGGTACGGCGTAGCGCATGGAATGCTGCCGGCAGCATTCCCGAACAATTCCGCATATCGGCCGACGCCTGGCTCGTGGGGATCTATCCGTTTCTGGGGGACGTCATTGCCATGCCGGATCCGCTTGGATTCTACCGCATCCACAATAACAACTGGTATCGCTCGACCGAGGATGCCACCACGCTAAGGAGGCGGATGACGCACTGGCAGCGTACCGTTGAAGCGACGAACCTGTTTCTCTCAACCCATCAACTGCCGGCAAGACTACGTCTGACGGATCACCATCCCTATCGCATCGCGTCGGCAAAGCTGCAGGGAGCCGATACACGCACCCGGTTCAAGCTTGCCGTCGAAGGCCTCTTCTTTGCCGGCGAACCGAACCTGCTCCGACGGACGCGCGATAGTTTGCGCTCTGCGCGCGGCCTGTCACGGCTCGGCCTGGACGTCGGCTTGTCGGAGGCAGCGAAATGAAGGCGCTGCTATTGGTTTCCGAACTGGAAGACTATACCATCTCCTTCGCCAGCGGCGTTGCCCAACACCTGAACGTTGTGCTTGCCGTGCCTCGCCGGCGCTATGCACATCTCGCCTCTTCTTTCGATCCGGCTGTCGATCTGCACCTTCTGGACTGGCCGAGACACCGTTCTCTCTCCAATCCCTGGTTTCTCTACCAGCTTACGCGTCTGATCCGGCGGGAACAGCCAAACCTCATCCATCTCCTCAGCAATTCTACGCTTTGGCTGAACCTTGCCGTGCCGTTCTGGCGCCCGATCCCGCTTGTGACGACCGTTCATGACGTGGAAATCCATCCCGGCGATTCCGATACGCGTACGCTGCCCGACTGGGCCCCCGAATTGATGGTGAAACAATCCGGACATGTTGTCGTCCACGGCGAGGGACTGAAGCGGCTTGTCCTCGATCGATATTCAAAATCGCCGGACTGTGTCCATGTCCTGTCGCATCCCTCCATCCTTCGCTATGCGGAACTCGCGCGGCGACAGAAGATGGCACCGCGCGAAGCGGATGGTACCATACGCGTCCTGCTCTTCGGACGGATTTTCGCCTACAAGGGCCTGGAACATCTGGTTCGGGCCGAGGCGATGCTCAAGGACGCCCTTCCCAACCTGCGCATCACGGTCGCAGGCCGTGGCGACAATCCGCTGATATTCCAGCCGCTTATGGGGGATGCCGGCCGCTACGACATTCGCAATCGTTTTATCGAGGATGCAGAGGTCGCCCAGCTTTTCCTGGACACCGACATTGTCGTGCTTCCCTATACTGAAGCATCCCAAAGCGGTGTACTCAACCTTGCTGCCGCATTTGGCAAACCGGTGATCGTCACGGATGTCGGCGAGTTGCGGGGCACCGTTCAGCCCAACGGGTTGGGAATGGTGGTCCCTCCCGGAGATGCCAAAGAGCTCTCGGCAGCAATCAGGACATTGGCAGACAACGGCGAACTGAGAAACAATTTCGGCGCCAATGCGCTCGAATGGGCCAAAGGACCGAATTCGCCTGAACGGGTCGGCGCCCAGGCCGCGGCCGTTTATCGGGAGGTGATCGGGTCATGCTGATGGAGGCCGTGACGGACAGAAGTCGAATGGCACTACGGAGCACGGCCAGCGTCCGCCACTATGTTCCGGGCGGCTGCGAGAACGGCGGCGGCATTGGCAGGCTGGTCGGCTATATAACAGAGACAGCGAACGAGACCGGCACCGAACATTTCGTCACCGATACCAGAGGGGCTCGATGGTCCAAGGTGACGTCACCCGCACGCCTGCTCGGCGCCATCCTGACGATGGCAAAGGACCGGATTGTCGCGCCGGCCCGCATTCACCATATCCATATCGCCGGCCGCGGCAGCACCTCCCGAAAACTGATCCTGACCGAGGCTGCCCGTTTGTTCGGGTGCTGCCACATATTGCACCTGCACGACTACGACTATGCCGGCGACTTTGCGCAACGCTCGCCGCGCCAGCAACGGCTCATCCGTCGGATGTTTCAGAATGCCGATTGCGTTGTGGCGCTCGGCCGGCGCGATCGCATGACGCTGACCACACTTCTGGGCGTTGACGAGCGTCGCACGGTCGTTGCCCATAATTGCGTCCCCGATCCCGGGGCGCACGATATTCGCGTCGGCCAGACACCGCTGATCGTATTCCTCGGCCGGTTGAGCGAACGCAAGGGCGTCACGGAGCTTTTGTTGGCCCTGAGCCACCCGCTCATGAAAGAACTCCAGTGGCGGGCTGTACTGGCAGGCGACGGACCTGTCGAGGATTATCGCCGTCAGGCTGACGCCATGGCGCTTTCCGATCTGGTAGAGATGCCCGGCTGGCTCGACGCCGGTGAGGCGCGAGCCCTGTGTGCGCGTGCAGATATCCTGGTTCTGCCTTCGCACGCCGAAGGTCTGGCAATGGCCCTGCTCGAAGGGCTGTCCCACGGGCTCGCGGTCGTCACCACGCGTGTCGGAGCGCATGACGAAGTCATTACCGACGGTGAAACCGGGATTTTCGTGCCCGTCGGAGATCCGAATGCCTTGGCTGCAGCCATGGCGAAACTGGTGACCGATCCAGAAACCTGCATCCGCCTCTCAGTCCGGGGGCGCACGCATTACCTCAACCATTTCAGCATGAAGGCCTACATGCGGTCGCTCGAGAAACTATACGAAACCGTTTCCGCGAAACCTCAAGCAATGGTTGGCGCACGATGACGATTTCCACTCTTCCGCCGGACCGCAATCTTCCGATCTCGCCGATGCGCTATGACCCACGCTTTCAGGTAGAGACCAAGGCGGACAACTTCGATCTGGCATCCATTTACCGTCTCGTTCGCCGAAGAATGATCATGATCATCACGATAACCATGCTGCTCATGGCGCCCGCGGCGATTATGATCTTTGGGCTGAAGCCCACCTACCAGGGCTGGGCCCGGTTGATTGTCCACCAGCCCCTCGCAACATCGCTTGATACGGACGATGCCAACCACAGTGATCTACTTGACGCGAAATCGGAGACTGAGCGGCTTCTATCCAGAAGTATCGCAGAGCGAGTTGTCCGCGAACTGCAGCTTGACGTGCGGGAGGAATTCAATCCAGCGCTGCGGGAGACCTCGTTCATCGAAAGGATCCGGACAAAGGTGCGCGCCCTGTTCGACACAAAAAACCCCACCTCGCCTTTACGGGACAACATCAACGCCATCATCCCGGAATATTTTAGGGCGCTCGGCGTGTGGCATGAAGATAAGAGTGACGTTATCCAGATCAGCTTCAATTCGACTGATCCTGAACTCGCAGCCGCGGTTCCGAACCGGGTCATCGGCATTTACCTCGATGAGCGGAAGGAGAGTGTCCGTGGCCGCCTGGATGCGGCGGAAGAGTGGATACGACAGCGCATCACGGAACAGCAGGTTCGCGCTGACACTTCTCGAGACGCTGCCCGCAACTATCAAGAATCGATGGACGTCGTCTCGAAAGAGGACGCTCAGGAGGAACGGATCAAGTCATTTCTGGAACTCACTGGCCGAGAAGGGAAAATCGAAGAAAGCCGGGTTGAGGTAGAGGCGGCGATCTCGACGCTGGAAACAGCCGATAACGCTTCGGTCGCAGCGCAGAACATCGTCGTCCCCGACAGCATTGCCATAAAGCAACGCGATCTTCGCGGACAGGAACAGGATCTCGCCCGTCTTCTCGAGACATATGACGGCAATGCCGACGCCGTGGTGGAGCTACGTGGAGAGATCCAAGAATCCCGTGCCGATCTCGAACTTGCGACCAAACAATATCTCCAGACAATGCGGATCAAGCTCGTCGCACTTGATCATGAAGCTGAAGCAGTACAATCCAGGTTGGTTGTTGCTAATGAAAAACGCATACGCGATGCGCTGGTGCAGACGGAATTGTTGCGACTTCAGAAGATCGCGGAAAAGGAACAAACGGCACTCGACAAGCTTGAGAACCAGCGCCGTGACCTCGCCGCGAGGGCCCTGCTGCCGGGGGCGGAGTTGGAAGTTTTAACACCGGCTACAGTGCCGCTTGCATCACAGGGACGTGGACGGCTTTCCTATCTGGTGGGCGCCCTCCTGGCCGCAATCTCGGCCGCCATAACGGCCGCTTTCGTGATCGAAATGTGGGACCGGACGGTCCGGAGCTTCGACCAGATATCTGGAATGGCGCGCACGATACCGGCTGGACTTATCCCGCGCCTGGCGCGAAGGGAACATTCGAAGACGATGTTCACACATATACCGGTCCCGATGTTTGACGAAGCAATCCGTACCGTGGTGCTTTCACTCAAGCAGTCCAATGGCGGTAAGTTGCCGAACAGCATCGTCGTTACGTCGGCTCACAGCGGGGACGGCAAGTCGCTTGTCGCGCGATCGCTGGCTATCGAACTTGCCGCCGCCGCGATTCCGGTGCTGCTGGTCGATGGCGACCTTCGGCGGGGAAAACTCGATTCGTTTTTCAGGTCGGAGCTAACGCACGGATTGAACGAATTCCTGAATGGTCAAGCCGATTTCCGCGACATCGTCTACCACCATCCAAGCGGTATCGATTTCATTCCGTCTGGAAATTTCAGTCTCCAGCGGCGCGTCCGTCCGAACGGCCTCGCAGAAATCATCGAGATGGCGGTCGCGGCCGGCCAGGTTGTCATCTTCGACAGCGCGCCTGTGCTCGCCTCGACAGATACCGTGCATTTGACTGCCCTGGCGGAAAGAACACTGGCAATCGTTGGATGGGGAAAGACGAGCCGCCGCGCCGTCGAGTTCAGCCTGCAGCAAATGAAAAGCTCGCGGAACTCGGAAATCGTTGTCGCGATCAACAAGGTAAATCCCGAAAAGCACGCACTGTATAATTTCAGCGACTCGGAGCTTTTTTCAAAATCCCTGATGAAATACTACAAACTCAAAGTGTGAATACATCACACGCACTGATTAAATGCTCATTTTTTGAAATTGCACGAACTACACAGCATAATTTGCTTCTGCATTGGCATCCAAGTTGGAGGACCCATGGATACGAGAATGAGAGAGAACCGAAAAGTTGCGCTGATTACCGGTATAACAGGTCAGGACGGCGCGTATCTGGCCGAAATGCTCTTGGAGAAGGGCTATATCGTTCACGGCCTCAAGCGACGCTCATCGTCCTTCAACACCAGTCGTATCGAGCATCTCTACGAGGATCCCCACATCGAGAATCCTCGCTTTATTCTGCATTTCGGGGACATGACCGATTCAACGAATCTCATCCGTGTCGTTCAGGAAACGCAGCCGGACGAGATCTATAATCTCGCCGCACAGAGCCACGTTCAAGTCTCTTTCGAGACGCCGGAATACACGGCTAACGCGGATGGAACCGGCACTCTTCGGCTACTTGAAGCAATTCGCCTCCTGGGGCTGACCAAAAAGACCCGCTTCTATCAAGCGTCCACCTCAGAGCTCTACGGCAAAGTCCAGGAAGTCCCGCAGAGCGAAACGACGCCTTTCTACCCCCGATCACCCTACGCGGCGGCCAAGCTCTACGCCTATTGGATTGTGGTCAATTATCGCGAGGCATACGGCATGCACGCCTCGAACGGCATTTTGTTCAATCATGAAAGCCCAATCCGCGGCGAAACATTCGTGACACGCAAGATCACCCGGGCGGCGGCGGCGATCCATCTTGGCCTGCAGGAAAGGCTCTATCTCGGCAATCTGGATGCCAAGCGCGACTGGGGACATGCACGAGAATATGTCCGCGGCATGTGGCTGATGCTGCAACAGGACGAACCGGAGGATTATGTCCTGGCGACAGGCGAAACGCACTCGGTTCGTTCCTTTGTCGATAAGGCTTTTGCCAAGGTGGGCATGCCAATTGATTGGCGTGGGAACGGGGTTGAGGAAAAGGGATACGATAAGACATCCGGTCAGTGTGTGGTGGAGATCGATCCAGCTTACTTTCGTCCGACTGAAGTTGATCTTTTGATCGGCGATCCGACGAAGGCGCACACCAAGCTTGGCTGGAAACACGAGACCAGCCTTGATCAGCTGGTTGCGGAGATGGTTCGCGAGGATCTGAAAGTCATGGCACGAAATGTTCCGTCGCTAGGCGCAACCAAAGGCTTTGCTCATGCCTGAGGTGATCTACAGCCTTGCCGGAAAAAGGGTCTATGTCGCGGGCCACCGCGGCATGGTGGGCTCTGCGATCGTGCGGCGTCTCGCTTCCGAGGGTTGCGAGATTTTGACGGCCACCCGCGCCGAGGTCGACCTCAGACGGCAGGAGCAGGTGGAGGCCTGGATGAGTAAGAATCGTCCCGACGCCGTCTTCCTGGCTGCGGCGAGGGTCGGCGGCATTCTGGAGAACGCTACCTATCCGGCCGACTTTCTTTACGACAACTTGATTCTCCAAGCGAACGTCATCCACGCAGCCCATAGAACTCACGTCGAAAAACTGATGTTTTTGGGCTCGTCCTGCATTTATCCGAAATTCGCCGACCAGCCGATCGTGGAGGACTCCCTTCTGACTGGATCGCTTGAGCCCACGAATGAATGGTATGCGATCGCCAAAATTGCCGGATTAAAGCTCTGCCACGCCTATCGCAAACAGCACGGTAGAGATTTCATCTCGGCCATGCCGACCAATCTTTATGGTCCCGAGGACAATTTTGACCTCGGGTCAAGCCATGTCATGCCGGCGCTCATACGCAAGGCGCATGAAGCCAAGGTCAACCAGCAGCAAGAGATCTGCATCTGGGGTACTGGCACGCCGCGGCGCGAATTCCTGCATGTTGACGATTGTGCCGACGCCTGCCTCCATCTCATGAAGACCTATTCCGCCGAAAGTCATGTGAATGTCGGTTCCGGCGAAGACATTTCCATCCTCGAATTGGGACAACTCGTCTCCAAGGTCGTTGGCTTCGAAGGCAAGATCAAGCACGACCTCACCAAGCCAGATGGAACGCCACGTAAACTCTTGAGCATCGACAAGCTTCGCGCTCTCGGCTGGTCTCCCAAGATCGGTCTGAAGGAGGGTATCGAAGACGCCTATCGCTCTTTCCTTGACGGTCATTATCTCGAACGCAGCAACAGGATTATTTCCGGCGACCTGGTCGGCCAAAGCGACATCGGTATTGAGAGAGCCGAGACTTCGGCGCTGCATGCGTCCACGCTCTCTTCGGTCGCACATCATCCTCGCGCATAGCGAATTTGCGCGAGGCACAATGAGCTTTTGTCTCGGGGGGGACGCATATGCGGGGATGGAGCAAACAATGCGACCGGTAGAAATCAGGATTGTAGCGCTCATTTTCCTGATAGTCGTGTGGGCGCTGATTATCGGTGCGGCAATGGATTTTTTCGCGGTCGAGATGCCGATATCGCTTGTCGCTCTATTAAACGGATAACCACGTCGGATGGCTCCACGAGATCGCCTTCGGCCGGGCTGTCGGACGACGATTGCTACGGTAAAGTCGGCAGGCGCGGCCGCACCCACATGCAAACCGTTGCTCGAGCCAGTTTGCCAAACCAGCTCCGACTTTGCCGGGCTGCGCCTTGAGACAGGGTGGTTTCTGGAGCAATAGAATCAGTTAGTTACGCGCATCCACAGGAAAAATTGTTACGAGCATCGACCGGAAGCGTGGTACACAATCGAAATGGTGCTTTAGAACAGGATGATTTTAGGCCCGGTCGGCCTAAAATCTGAATCCTGTTCTACATTAGATAGTTAGAGCATGATGTCATGAGAAAACCGCTCACACTTTTCGGCATCATGCTCCAGGGAAGACGATCATGCGGTATCTTCGATCAGGGCCGCGTCGGCTTCAAACCCAGGACATGGGTGCCCCGCGCGCCAAAACAATTGGCCTCAGGTCCGGTGAAATCGCCGATCGAAATATTCGCGTCATTCTGGAAGCCATCCGCCGCCATGGTCCGTTGACGCGGATGGAGCTTGGCCGGCATAGCGGCCTGTCAGGCCCCGGCATCACCAATATTCTTCGCCGATTGGCCGACCAGAAGCTTGTCACCTCCCATCGCCGCAGCGGTCCCGGTGGCGGGGCGACCGCCACCGAGTTCGCCTTGCGTCCGGAAGGCGCCTTTTCGATCGGCGTCAAACTCCGCCAGCGGCGCGGCGAGATCGTGCTCATCGATCTCAGCGGCCAGGCTCATGATCGGGTCTATTTCAGCCTGGGCCCCACAGACAGGGTCGGCGCGGTGCACGCCGCCGTCAAGGACATCGCCGATCGCCACGCCGCCATGCCGATCCTCGGCCTTGGCATCGCCGCCAACGATTGGACGGACGAGCAAAGCGATCAAATCGCCGCACTGTCGGCGATCGCCCGTCCCTATGCCGAGAACGAGTGCACCGCGAGCCTACTCGCAGAGCGCACGATCGGCAGCTCTACGCGGGAGGGCGGGCTGGCGATGATCATCATCGATGACGACGTTCAGGCTGGTTTTCTCATTCGCGGCATTCCCTATTCCGGCGTCCACGGCAGGGCGGGCAGCATCGGCGAAATGCTGACCGGCCCCGACAATGTCCAGCTGAACACCGTCGTCGGTTTCGAGTCCCTGCGGTCGAGGATCGGCGACCAGGAATTCACGCGCTTGCTGGACGGGGAAGAATTCTCCTCGCCATCATTGTCGCAATGGATACGCGAGGCCGCCGGCCATCTGCTCGACCCGATCATCGCCATGGCCGGCTTTCTTGCGCCCAGCGTCGTCATGATCGGGAGCGATTTGCCACAAGGCGTGATCGAAGCCCTGATCCATCAACTTTCCATCGAGCGGCGCGACACCTCGACGAGGCCGTTGCTGACACCATGGATTTCGCCGATGAAACCGGCGAGCTTCAGCGGCGGCGGGGTGGCACTCGGTGCCGCCCTCCTGCCCTTCCTCAACACTTTACTGCTGCCGCCAGCTTCCGCCTGACGCCATTGCGTATCATGCATCACGCTAGAGCATGATGCCGAAAAGTCTGGGCGGTTTTCGGACGACATCATGCTCTAGCTATCTAATGTAGAACAGGAATCAGATTTTAGGCCGACCGGGCCTAAAATCATCCTGTTCTAGCGCTTCGTCGGCATGGCTGAGATCGGATGCCAGCGCCTTGTCGAGGATCTTCTGGATATTGGCGGCGCGGCGGAACGACGGTTCCTGCGTCCTGCCGGCTCGCACGGCCTGGACGAAACGCTGGTAGTTGGTCTCGACAGGATCGAACGGCACGTCGCTCCAGGTCGCAGTATGCACGTCTTCGCCGAGACAGGCGCGCAGCGTCGATTGTCCCGTATCGTAAATCATCTCGATCGAGCCGGTTTCGCCGTAGACCCTGAGGCGCAACTGATCCATCTGGCCGGCTGCCGTGCGTGTGGCCTGAATCGTGCCGATCGCACCATTGGTGAAATCGACATTCATCGTGAAGCTGTCGTTCGCATCGAGATCATATTCGCCGATCTTGTGGCCTGGCGCCTTGTCGAAGGTTTTCAGCCGCGCGAAGACATGGGCGACGTCGAGCCCCGAACCGTATGAGGCGAAATCGACGATGTGGATGCCGATATCGCCGAGTGCGCCGTTCGATCCATGCTTCTTGCTCAGCCGCCACAGCCATTTGCTTTCGCTCTTCCAGTCGCCCCAGTGTCGACCGACCAGCCAGCTTTGAAGGTGGGAGGCCTCGACATGGCGCACCGCGCCGATTTCGCCGGCGAGCACCATCTGCCGACCTTTCTGCAGCGCCGGCGAGTTGCGATAGGTGAAATTGACCATGCCGACCTTGCCCGATCGCTCGATCGCCTCGGTCATCTCCATCGCCTTGACCGCATCGGTGGCAAGCGGCTTTTCGCAGAAGACGTGTTTTTCGGCGGCGATCGCCTGAAGCGTCGTCGGGTGGTGGATGTTATCAGGCGTGACATTGGCGACCGCATCGAACTCGCCCCAGGCGAGAGCCTCTTCGAGGGAAGTGAATTGATTGGCGATGCCATGTTCGGTGCAAAAGGCAGTAAGCCTTTCCGCAACGACATCGACGCCTCCAACGACGCTGACGCCTTCGATCGCCTTGAATCTCGCGGCGTGCTGGTTGGCCATGCCGCCTGTGCCGAGAATGAGTAACCGCATCTTATCCTCCATGAGTTCGCTTCCGGCTACCGCGCAGCCGGACAAAACCTTTGCCTTGCCATCGCGGCCATCCGCGATCGCCTCGTGCTCTTCTTCAGGAAAATTGCGGATGGATGCGCCACGTGTCCGAAAGGCACGCGCTCCGTCACTTTAATTGGCGCATATCCCTTCCGAAAACCAGCGTGCGCGCTAGCTGCTGTTGAATGTCGCCAGCATTTCGATCCTCCCAAAAGCTCTGGCTTGACATCAAATCAAAGTAACTTAATCTATTTAATGCAGCACGGAAATGAGGAGAGGTCAACTGACCGCCAGGCTGTATTCGTTCCAAATGGGGAGGAGACCCATCATGAAGAGCGCCACCGTCAGCGCATTTGCGCTGAGCACAATGTTATTTTCAGCATCCGTTTCATTTGCCCAGGAACTCGCTACCAAGGACAGGATCGGCTTGGCCGATGCCCCGAAATCCCTCGTCGTCCGTCTGACGAACGACAGTCCGAACAATGCGGATCCGGCGATCGCCGAGGGCTATCAGAAGCTCTTCGTCGATTTCATCAAGAAGCATCCCGACTGGAAACTGCAGATGCAGTTCATGTCGTCGGACATCGGCACCGA
Source organism: Rhizobium sp. NZLR11 (assembly GCF_019685115.1). NCBI lineage: Bacteria > Pseudomonadati > Pseudomonadota > Alphaproteobacteria > Hyphomicrobiales > Rhizobiaceae > Rhizobium > Rhizobium sp. NZLR11. Next base: position 94,850 of record NZ_JABDWD010000002.1, read on the forward strand.
ACAAGCCAAGATGCTGGAGCAGGCCAAGGCCGGCAATGCGCCCGATTGCGCCGCCGTCGATTCCTTCGTGCTTTCACAGTTCATGGTCAATCACGTGCTTGCGGACTTCACACCCTACTTCTCGAAGGAAGAAGTGGCTGACCTCTTCCCCTTCATCCGCAGCGGCATCACCGACAAAGACCAGACGGTCCGGGCATGGTGGTGGGACACGGACCTTCGGGTGCTCTACCGCAACAAGTCGATCGTCGCGGATGCGCCGCAGACATGGGACGACCTGAAAAAGGCCGCGCTCGCCTCCACCAAGGAAGGCATGGAAGGCGTGCTCTTCAATGGCGGGCGCTGGGAAGGGACGACGTTCGACTGGCTCGCAAATTATTGGGCGCTCGGCGGCAAGCTCGTCGACGACTCCGGCAAGCCGGTCTTCGGCGAAGGCGAGAACAAGGAGAAATTCCTCAAAGCGCTGAATTACTTCAAGGATCTCGTCGATTCCGGCGCAGCGCCCAAGCGCGTCAGCACGATCGCCAATTACGACGACATGAATGCTGCGGCCGCAGCGGCGACGACGGCGCTCTTCATCGGCGGCAACTGGCAATATGCGCAGTTGAAGACGACGCTCGACGCGGACGAATTCAAGAACTGGACCTTCTCGCCAATCCCCGGTCCCAGTGCCGATCAGCGCTCGACCGGCACCGGCGGCTGGACGATCGCCTCCTTCAGCAAGGACAAGGACAAGGTCGAGATGTGCGCCAACCTCGCACGCGAGGTCTATATGGGGCCGGCAAACGCGCTGCAGCAGCAGCTGCCGACCCGCAAATCGCTCTTCGACAAATATGAGGTGTTCTCCACGGAGGCCAACAAGACCTTCGCCGCGGCTCTGGTCGACGGCCAGGCACGCCCCGGTGTGCCGATCTATCCGGAGATCTCCAACCAGATCCAGATCATGATGGGCGACGTGCTCTCCGGGACCAAAAAGCCGGAGGACGCTTTGAATGCCGCCTTCAACGCGGCAATGGAGGCTTACAAGCGCCTGTAACCCCGCGCCAAGCAATCGTAACACTTCAGACAGCGGCGACGCCTGCCCTTCAGGCGTCGCCGACTTTGCCAAACCCGGACAGAGAGCTAATGAGCCCCATTGCCATCGAGGCTGACAGCCCGCCTCAAAGCAGAACGTTCATGCGCCGTTTCGCCGGCGCGCCCTTGCCCTGGATCATGCCCGTGATCATCGTCATCGGCATTTTCTATCTTTATCCGGTCATCGACGTTTTCAGGCTGTCATTTACCAATGCGACGCTGATCGGCGACAATCAGCAATATACGCTGGGCTCGATCACCAATGCCTTGAGTTCGCCGCAGCTGCCCGACATTTTATGGGCGACGCTGATTTTCGTCGGCGGCAGCGTTATCGGCCAGCAAATTCTGGGCATTGCCGTTGCCGTCGTGGTTATCCGCGGCGAAAAACGCGGCCTGTTCGGCACCACGATCCTGAGAACGACGGCGCTGATCGCCTGGGTCGTCCCCGGCATTGCCGGCGGCATCATCTGGCAGATGCTGTTTTCCGAAGCGCCTTACGGCGCATTGAACAGCATTTTGCGGCTGATGCACATGCCTGTTGTCGCCTGGCTTTCCGATCCCGCAATCGCCCCATGGTCGACGCTGATCTCCAACATATGGCGCGGCACGGCCTTTTCGATGGTCGTCATGTATGCCGCGCTGAAGGCGATCGATCCCTCGCTCTACGAAGCCGCCGAGGTCGATGGCGCAACCGCATCGCAGCAGTTCTTCTTCATTACCCTGCCGCAGCTGCGCGCGGCGATCCTCGTCAATATGATCCTCATCACGATTCAGACGGTGAATACTTTCGATGCGATCATCACGCTGACCGGCGGTGGTCCGGGGCGCGCGACCGAGGTCATCTCGCTCTACGTTTTCAATATCGTCTTTAGAAACTACGATCTATCAGGCGGCAGCGTGCTCTCCGTGCTCATGCTGATCATCAGCCTCGGGCTTGCTTTCGTCTATGCGTCATTCCTACCGAAGGAGGAAGAGCAATGAGCGGACGGACCGGAACGCGGCTCGGCGATGCCTTCAGCTATCTCTTCATGCTGGTGATGTTCATCTTCTTCGCCGGCCCCCTCACCTATCTCCTGTCGATGGCGATGCGTGACAAGCGCGAGATCTATCGCGGCGCGGCGCGCTATATTCCCCAGAATCCCACCATCGACAATTTCATCACCGTTCTGAACAACAGCTATTTCCCGGTCTATCTCTGGAACGGTCTCAAGCTTGCGGCCTTGAGCGGCTTCGGCGTGCTGATCGTAGCACTGCCCGCGGCTTACGCCTTTTCCCGCTTTCAATTCCGCGGCAAGGGCCTGTCGATGATGGGTCTGCTGCTTTTCCAGATGATTTCGCCGCTTGTCATCATGGTGCCGCTCTACCGCTACATGAACCGCCTCGGAATGCTGGACACCCATTTTGCCGTCGTCATGGTCTATATCGCCCTCGGCGTTCCGCTGGCGACCTGGCTTTTAAAGAGCACCGTGGACGGCATTCCGCGCAGCCTCGACGAGGCCGCCATGATCGATGGCTGCAACAGGTTTTCGGTGTTCTGGCGTATTGTTCTGCCCTTGTCGGCGCCGGGCATCGCCTCGGTCTTCATCATCACGGTGATTGCCGGCTGGTCGCAATTCCTGGTGCCTTTCCTGCTACTCACCAAAAATGACCTGATGCCGATCGGCGTCGGAATCTTTAACTTCCGCGGCATGCAGACCGACTCGTCCATCCAGCTTCTCGCCGCCGCCTGCCTGATCTCGGTCGTTCCGGCGATCGTGGCCTTCCTGTCGCTCCAGAGGCTGATCCTCGGCGCAATGACCAGCGGCGCGGTGAAGGGATGAGGGACGGTCAATCTCCATGCGTGAGGAAGGATACGACCCCATGAACCAAACGCTCGGCGCCAGGCTTTCCCCGGATTTGACCGGCGCCAATGTCGAAGATGCAGGCGAGCACAACAGGGCCGTCGTCCTGCGCTGCATCCATCGCCAGGCACCGATTTCACGCGCCGAAATCGCTCGGCAGACGGGTTTTACCAAACCGGCAATCGCCCGCATCGTCGATCGTTTGCTGGATGAGGGCCTGATCATGGAAGCCCGTCGGCGGCATGGGCTGAGAGGGCAGCCGGCGATTGAACTGGAGATCAATCCGGACGCCTGTTTTGCGATCGGCATCAATATCGATCGCGATCATCTGACAGTCCTGGCCGTCGATGCCGTCGGCAATGTCCGTGCCCGCGTGCATCATGAAAAGCGCTTCATCCTGCCGGTAGAATTCCTGCAGCTGACATCAGATGCGATTTCGCATTTCCAGCGCAGCCGGCTGATCGACGACGCGCGCCTGGCCGGCATCGGTCTGGCGATGCCGGATTGGCTTGGGGAGATTTCGCTGCTCGGTAAGCCCAAGGCCTATCAGGAATGGACGGCATTCGATGTGCGCGCGGCACTGGAAAACCTGACACAGCATCCTGTCTTCATCGAAAATGAAGCCAATGCCGCAGCCCTTGCCGAGCTCGATTATGGACTGGGGGCCGAAAGCAGCAGCTTCTTCTACATCGCCATCAATGCCTGCCCCGGCGGAGGTCTCGTGCTTGACGGCAACGGTCATCGCGGCGCCATGGGCCTCAGCGGCGAGATTGGCTGGCTTCCAATTGCCGACGGCAGAGACGAAAAGAGCCAAAAGGTCCAGCTTCTCGGCGAGATATTTTCGCTGTTTTCCCTTTACGATTTTCTTGCGCGGCACGCCGTCGAGGTGAGTGTTCCGCACGACCTCCTGAGCCTGGATGCGCATGGCAGGCGCCTGGTTTCGCAGTGGCTGAAGGAAATGAGCGCGCACCTGGCCGTCGCCGTCAAGCATATCGGCATGATCGTCGATCCCGACGCCGTCCTCGTCGGCGGCAGACTGCCGATCCGCATCGTCGACGAGTTGCTGCGTTATGTGCACGAGCATCTCGACCCCGAGGATACCAACCTGCCCTCGCTTCATCGCGCCTCGCTCGGCGAGGATGCCTCGGCGATGGGGGCGGCGGCCATGCCGATGGCGGCAGCACTGATGCTCGCATCGGCCGACGCGGCTCAACGCACCCGGTCGCCGCTCAAAAACATGGATCGCCTGAACAGCTGAAAACGGCCGGCACGGCCCCAGGCATTTGGTGAAGATGGGAGGATTTTGGTGAAGATCGGCTTTTACACCTCGACATTCAATGATCGCCCACTGGAGGAAGTGGTGGATTTCGCCGCATTGGCGGGGTTCGATGCCATCGAAATCGATGTCGGCGGCCATATCAAAACGCCCGACCGGGTTGAGGCCGCCGTCGCCCTCGCCCGCAGCCGCGGCCTCTTCGTCTCCTCGATCACCTATTTCGGCAATCAGCTCGACGCCGACCGCGACAAGCGCCGGGAGCTTCGGGCGAAAACCGCCGATTTTGCCAAGGCAATCGGTGAGGCCGGCGTCCCGATCTTCGTGATTTTTCCCGGCCGCGACGACAGCGCCAGCGAAGACGCCAATTATGACGACTTCGCCGAATTCGCAATCAGGCTGATCGGAGAGACGCAATCCGCCGGCCTGACCTTCGCGATCGAAAACTGGCCGGGTCCGAAGGACAATTTCATCGGCACGACGCCGAGAGGATGGCAGGAGCTTTTTCGGCGAATCTCGGATCCTCGCTTCGGCTTGGAATTCGACCCGTCGCATCTCATCCGCATCGGCGTCGATCCTTATCAGGCGATGGAAGCAGTGAAGGATCGCATCGCCATCCTGCACGCCAAGGATACGGCGATCGATAAAGATGTGCTGGAGGCTGTGGGGTATCACGGCAAGGGCTGGTGGCAATACAAGCTGCCGGGTCTCGGCCTCATCGACTGGCCGCGCTTTCTGCGCCAGGCGCGTGGGGCCGGCTTCGACGGCACGCTGTCGATCGAGCACGAGGACGCCGCCTATGGCTGGCCCGGCAAGGATTTGTCGGCGCGTAAGGAGGGCGAGCGTCTCGGCCTCGATTATCTCAGAAATGTCTTGAGCAGGCTTTGATAGCGATTTCAGGAGGACTGCAATGGCCCATGTTTCGGTCAACAATGCACGCAAGGATTACGGCGCTTTCAAAGCCATTAAAGGCGTATCGGTCGACATCGGCGACGGCGAGTTCGTCGTTCTGGTCGGCCCCTCGGGCTGCGGAAAATCCACGTTGCTCAGGATGATCGCCGGCCTGGAAGGCATCACCTCAGGGCAGATCCAGATCGGCAGGCATATCGTCAACGAGCTTGCGCCCAAGGATCGGGACATCGCCATGGTGTTTCAGAATTACGCGCTCTATCCGCACATGACCGTTGCAAAGAATATGGGTTTTTCGCTGCGGCTGAAACGAATGCCGAAGACGGAGATCGATCAGCGGGTCGGCAATGCCGCCAAGATCCTCGGCCTGGAAAGTCTGCTGGAGAGATATCCGAAACAGCTGTCGGGCGGCCAGAGGCAGCGTGTCGCCATGGGCCGGGCGATCGTGCGCGACCCGGCCGTCTTCCTCTTCGACGAGCCGTTGTCGAACCTCGACGCCAAGCTCAGAGTACAGATGCGCTCAGAGATCAAGGAACTGCATCAACGGCTGCAGACGACCACCATCTACGTCACCCACGACCAGATCGAAGCCATGACCATGGCCGACAAGATCGTCGTGATGAAGGACGGAGTGATCGAACAGTCAGGCTCGCCGCTGGAATTGTACGACCGCCCCAACAACCTTTTCGTTGCTGGCTTTATCGGCTCACCCGCGATGAATTTCATCAGCGGCAACATGACGCAAGACGGGTTCCGAACCGCCGACGGGCTGCTGCTGCCGAGCGAGCGCCGCCCGGATGATGCCGTGACTTATGGCATCCGTCCCGAGCATATTTTGCTGGATTCCAACGGCATCGAAGTGACGACCGTCGTCGTGGAGCCTACGGGTTCGGAAACGCTGGTTATCGTCCGGTTAGGAACGCAGACGCTCACCTGCGTCTTCCGGGAGCGGATCAGGGCGGCCCCCGGCGAGGTGCTGAGGGTTGCTCCGGTCCCTGATGCCGTTCACCTGTTTGCCGCCGGCGAGCAACGCATCACATCAGGCGAAACCCCGGTGAATTAAGCCGGCCGATTGCCCCTCCCCTTCGGCCGGGTGTCGGCCGGGGGCGCGTTTTCCGCGCCCCCGGCCGCGAAAACTCTTAAGTCTTCAGGCACTACAGCGCAAAGGACGCTGTAACTTGGAATTGCTGCAGCACCGGCCAAGTGCTTGAACCAACGCCGAAAAGGTTAATATGCGTTAACCTTAAAATTCTTGGCTGGCATCGGAGAATCGCGGATAATAACGGTTAGAAGGGCTTTTGGTCCCGAAAATCGTTATCCGAGAGATTGCTGCCAATGAACGCTAGTTTGATGCCTTTGAACAAGGCGCCGTTGCAATTCGAGGATCAGATCCTCGAACATGGCGACGTGATTTCAAAGAAGCTGCATCTGCTCAGCGTGCAGCGCTTTCCGCCCAATGCGAAGAAAACGCTGCGCAACTTCTCCCTGGCGGAGGTCGCGAATTTCGTCGGTGCCTCGCAAAGCACGCTGAAGAAACTCCATCTCGAAGGCAAAGGCCCCTGCCCGCAGACGTCGCCCTCCGGACGCCGCTCCTACACCGCCGAGCAGATGCTGGAACTGAGACGATATCTCGATGTCCACGGCCGCTCCGAAAGCCGCATGTATGTTCCCCATCGCCGCGGCAATGAGAAGCTGCAGGTGCTGGCCGTCGTCAATTTCAAAGGCGGCTCCGGCAAGACGACGACGGCCGCCCATCTTGCCCAGCATCTTGCGCTGACCGGCCACCGCGTGCTTGCCGTCGATCTCGATCCGCAGGCATCGCTCTCGTCCCTGCATGGGTTCCAGCCGGAGTTCGACCAGGCCGCATCCATCTACGAAGCGATCCGCTACGACGGCGAGAAGAAGTCGCTCGCCGACATCATCCACAGGACGAATTTTCCCGGCCTCGATATCGTGCCGGCCAATCTCGATCTGCAGGAATACGAATACGACACGCCGCTCGCCATGGCCGACAAATCGACCAATGAGGGCAAGACGTTTTTCACCCGCATCTCGCGCGCCCTTGCCGAAGTCGACGATCGCTACGATGTCGTCGTCATCGATTGCCCCCCACAGCTCGGTTACCTCACCTTGACGGCGCTGACGGCGGCAACAAGCGTGCTGATCACCATCCATCCGCAGATGCTCGACGTCATGTCGATGGGCCAGTTCCTGCTGATGCTCGGCGGCATCCTGAAGCCGATCCGCGCGGCCGGCGCCGAAGTGAACCTCTCCTGGTACCGCTATCTGATCACCCGCTACGAGCCGACCGACGTGCCGCAGGCGCAAATGGTCGGCTTCATGTCGACGATGTTCCACGAGTTCATGCTCCGGAACCAGATGGTCAAATCGACGGCGATCTCGGATGCCGGGATCACCAAGCAGACGCTCTACGAGGTCGAGCGTTCGTCGATGAACCGGGGAACCTACGATCGGGCGCTGGAGGCGATGGGCTCGGTCAACGCAGAGATTGCCGATCTCATTCACCAGGCATGGGGGCGATGAACTTGTCGGCTGACAAATTCATCGTTTCCTTAAACCGAATCAATTGATTGACCGCAATCGGGGGACGTGATGGCACGAAAGAATCTTCTGGAAGGGCTGGGCGACATGCCTGACGAGGGCGCAGGCGCGCCGAACTATCCGATGCGCGGGGCAGGCCGGTCGCTTGTCCGCTCGCTGGATGAACTGGCCAAACAGGCGGAGAAGTTCCTGGAGGGCGAGGCGGTCGTCGATCTCGACCCGGATGTCGTCGATGTCTCCTTCGTCAAGGACCGCCTGTCCGAGGACGACGAGGAATTCCGCGCGCTGGTCGAAGCGATCCGCGCCCGCGGGCAGGATACGCCGATCCTGGTGCGTCCCCATGGCAAGATCGACGGACGCTATCAGGTTGTCTTCGGCCATCGGCGCCTGCGCGCGGCCCGCCAACTCGGCCGCAATGTCAGGGCCGTCGTCAAGGCGATCGACGATCGGACCCATGTCATCGCCCAAGGGCAGGAGAATTCGGCCCGGGCCAACCTTACCTTCATCGAGCGCGCCCTCTTTGCCAGCCGGCTGGAGGAGCTTGGCTACGACAGGGAGGTCATCTCGACCGCACTCGCCGCCAATGCGGCGTCGATTTCGAAGATGATAACGGTAATGGATCGCATCTCGCCGGAGGTCGTCCAGGCGATCGGCGCGGCGCCCGGCATCGGCCGTGAACGCTGGGTGGAGCTTTCGCTGCTCGCCGGCAAGTCGGCCAATGCGGCCGATATCGCCAAGATCCTGGAAGACGACGATTTTCTTGGATCGCCCTCCGACAAACGTTTCGAAGCGCTCTACACGGCGCTGAACAAAAGCGCCCGGCCGGTGAAGAAAACCCAAGCCGCGGCAGGCAAGGTCAAATGGCAGCCGCGGGACAAGGCAGTTCAGGCAGAAATGAAGAATGACGGCAAGGCATTTTCGCTTTCGATGAAAGCCAGGAATGCCGGCCGCTTCGGAAAATTTCTCTCCAGCAGGCTGGATGTGCTCTATGAGCAATTCCTCGCCGAGGAGAGCAATCAAGGAGACTGAAACCGCAAAAGAAAAAGGCCCCCAAACGACCAGGTCGTGGAAGCCCTTCTCCTATCCTTAAGCAAGACAGAGAATCGCATTTTCACGAATCCCAGTCAAGAGTCCTGCAGCGCCGCCCGTGTCTTTTTCAGACACGCAAGGAACGCTGTAGCGCTTTGAAGCTACGCGCCGTTTGGTGAGCGGATTTCTTTTGCCTGATGAAAGGTGAAGGAAATGGAGAGTGAATGTGTGACGACGCCCTTCGGGCGGCGGCCAATGTCGCTTGCCATGCTGCTGAAACAGCGGCGAGGCGAAGCGATCGAGCCCGGGACGAGACGCAACAAGTGGAAACTGTTCAGATCTGTCTGCGAGGCCCGCGCGCGTCTCGGCGTGAGCGACCGCGCGCTGACGGTGCTCGATGCCCTGCTGACATTTTTTCCCGACGACGAGCTGTCCGGTGGGAAAGGACTGGTCGTCTTTCCCTCGAACGCGCAACTTTGCCTCAGGGCACGCGGCATGGCCGCCGCGACATTGCGCCGGCATCTCGCAGGTCTCGTTGAAGCCGGCCTCATCTCCCGCAAGGACAGCCCGAACGGCAAGCGCTATATCAGGCGCCACAGGGAAGGCGGGCTCGACGAGGCCTATGGCTTCAGCCTGGCGCCGCTTCTTGCCCGCGCCACCGAGATCGAAACGATCGCCGCCCGCATCGCCGCTGACCGACAGATGCTGCGCGCAATGAAGGAGCGGCTGACGATCTGCCGGCGCGATATCGCCAAGCTCGTTTCCGCAGCCGTCGCGGAAGCGGTTCCCGGTGACTGGGAGCGCACCTCTTCGATGTTCCAGGCGCTCCTGCAGCGCATTCCGAGGGCAGCAACGCCCGAAAACCTCTCGCCGGTCCTCGAAGAGCTCGAGACGGCGCGCCGAAACATCATCAACACATTGGAATCGCACGATAAAATTCAGATAGCGAGCACCAATGAATCCCAGATTGAGCGCCACATACAGAATTCGAACCCTGAATCCACATCTGAATCTGAACCGGGCTTGGAAACGGGGCAGAAGGCGAACCGAGATTGCGAGCCGAGGGCAGGGCTGGAAAGGTGCGAACCCAGAATGGTGGGGAAGGACGGGGAGGGATCGCGGGCCATCGCCCGGACGAATGCTGCGGGATTGAAATCTTTCCCGCTCGGCATGGTTCTGCAGGCCTGCCCTGACATTGTCGACTATGGGCCAGGCGCCGCGATCGCCAGTTGGCGGGACCTGATGATGGCGGCGGTCGTCGTGCGCTCGATGCTGGGCGTCGGCCCGTCGGCCTATGAGGAAGCGGCGAAGGTGATGGGACCGGAGAACACCGCCGCCGTCATGGCCTGCATTCTGCAGCGGGGAGAGAGCATCAACTCCGCCGGCGGTTATCTCAGGGACCTGACGCGACGCGCCGAACGCGGCGAATTCGCGCTCGGTCCGGTGCTGATGGCGCAGTTGCGCACGAGGGGCTCATCTCCCTCGCACCCCGCTCAGGCAGCATTGCGATAGGCCCGCGTGCCGGACGCCGCCCTGCCCAGTTCGAACTGGGTAACCAGCTCGCGCAGGCGCTCGGCCTCGCCGGCAAGCGTGACGCTGGCGGCTGTGGTTTCCTCCACCATTGCGGCGTTTTGCTGGGTCACCTGGTCGAGCTGGTGCATGGCCGCATTGACTTCCGACAGGTTGGTAGACTGTTCGCGCGCCGCGCCTGCCAGTGCTTCCATGAACCGATTGATATCGACGATGAAGCGGCCGATATCACCAAGTGCTGCGCCGGTCTGGTTGACCAGTTCGACGCCGGTGGTGACCTTGGCGGACGACCGCCCGATAAGGTCCTTGATCTCCTTGGCGGCCTGGGCCGAGCGCTGTGCGAGTTCGCGCACCTCCTGGGCGACAACGGCAAAACCCTTGCCGGCCTCGCCGGCCCGGGCAGCCTCGACACCAGCATTGAGCGCCAAGAGGTTGGTTTGGAAGGCAATCTGGTCGATGACGCTGATGATGTTGTTGATCTGCTTGGACGATTCCTCGATCTGCCCCATGGCATCGACTGTCTGGGCCACGACCTTGCCCGAGCCTACGGCGCTGCGATTGGCACTGTCGGCGACACCGCGGGCCTCTTCGGCGATCTTGGAGGCTTCGTTGACCTTGGCAGTCACGGCGCTGAGCGCCGCGGCGGTCTGTTCGAGCGTCGCCGCCTGCCGCTCGGTGCGGCCGGAGAGTTCGTTGGAGCCGTTGCTGATCTCGCGAGTGCCGGAATTGATGATCGATACGCTTTCGGAAACGGAAAGGAGCGTGCCGCCGAGCTGCTCGACGGAGGCGTTGAAATCATTTCGGAGGGGCTCGAATTCCGGCGCGAACCGGTCCAAGAGCTTGAAGGCGAGATCGCCCTCCGCGAGCCGCTTCAGCCCGGCCGCGAGACCCGACGTGGCAACCGTCAGCCGCTCGGCCGCGCTCGCCTCCGCCTGCTCCTGGTCAGCCAGCCGGTTTGCTTCCGCCAGCCGCCGGTTTTCCGCGGCTTCGCCTTCGAGCCGGGTGCGGGCGATGGCGTTCTGGCGGAAGACTTCCACCGAGCCCGCCATCAGGCCGATCTCGTCGCGGCGCCCCGCATAGGGGATCGCCTTGTCCGTCTCGCCGCTCGCGAGCTCCTGCATGGAGTGCGTGATGCGCTGGATCGGGCGCGACACGTGCCGGGCGATGGCGATCAGTATGCCGAGACCGATGATGGCGGCAAGGCCCGCCAAGGCCAATTCGATTTCGATCTTCGTCTCCAACGCGCTGCCGGCGTCAGCCACACTCTCCGTCGCAATCTGATCGACGATGGCATTGACGGCGGCAATTCCGGTCAGGATCGCCTGCTGCGAACGCGCCAGCTTTTCGGCCGTCGGGACCTCTTCCGCCTGCTGCAGTCCAAGGCTGATCCTGACATTCTTATCCCAGACCTCATGCGCCTGGCGGAGCGATCGTACCCCCTCGGTCAGCGAAGCGGCGAGATCGATGCGGCCAAGCTCATCGAGCGATTGCGAGAGCACGCTGTCGGTCGCGTCAAACTCGGCCTTGACCTCGGTCGCCGGCACGAAGTTCGTCATCGACAGCACCCGCTCGACCACCGATGTGGCTTGCCGGAACTGCTGTTCGATATGAGCGGAGGCCAGCTTGGCGTTCACCGCCTCCTGCACCACCGCGGCGACCCGGGTCTGGCCGGTGACCGCCTGGTAGCCGATCAGGAATGCGCTGCCGAAGCCGACGACGATCGTTGCCACCATCGGCACGAGAATCTGCATGCGTATCGAGAGTTTCATTGCCTGCACCTCAGTTCGGCAGCGTCGGCAAGGGGATGTCTTGCTTTTCCGCGGTCAAAGTTCCCAGAAAGGCGATCAAATCTTTGCTCTCCTCTTCCGTCAGCAGGAAGGGCGACATCGCCGGATCGAGCGACGGACGGCTGACGCCGCCGCTTTCATAATGGGCGATCACCTCGTCCATGCTCTTCAGGCTTCCGTCATGCATATAGGGACCACGGTAGAGCGTGTTGCGCAGGCCGGGTGTCTTGAAGGCGTATTTATTGTTCGGGCTGCTCGCGTCGATCTTGTAGCGGCCGATATCGTCGCCTGGCAGACCGATGTCATGGAATTTGTTGTCGGTGAAATTCCAGCCCGTGTGGCAGGAGGAACAGCCCACAGTGCCGGTGAACAACTCAAAGCCCCGCTTGGCGCTGTCCGAAACCGCCTTCTCGTCGCCATCCACCCAGCGATCGAACGGCGACCAGTTGGAAACCACCGTCCGCTCATATGTGGCGATCGCCGTCAGCAGGGTCTCCTTGCTGATGCCCTTGTCGGGAAACACCTCACCGAACCAGTTCTTGTAATCGGGTATGCCCTGCATTTCGATCACGGCGTCGTCGAGCTTTCCGTTCATTTCGGCGGCAGCGGTGATCGGACCTGCCGCCTGCTGCTCCAGGTTCGGCGCGCGCCCGTCCCAGAAGAAGGGCGACACCCAGGCAACGTTCAGAACCGTCGGCGCCTGGCGCGCCAACGGGGTATTGGCGGCGCCGATCGGCGTCGTCACCGGCGTCTCGAAGCCGAAGGAAGGATTATGACAGCTGGCGCAGGTCATGTTCTTGTTGCCGGAAAGCCGGGGATCGAAGAACAGCATCTTGCCGAGCGTCGCCAATTGCGGGGAATAGGCCGTCACCCCCTCGAAAGGGACCGTCAGCGGTCTTTTATAGGCGGAAAGATCCGCGGCCGCGCTGGGCTGGACTGCGGCCAATGCGAAGAGGGAAGCTGCAATCAGGAGACGCGTCATTCTAGCAGGTCCGGAGAACGTTTCTGGCTGATGCTAAAATTAGCGCAATTGCATTAATGGTATGTAAAGCAAAATATATTTGAGGCCGACGTGAAGATTTTGCCAGCCAGCATTGCAATGCGGATATTTATCCCAGCGAAATACAATACCAGGTCTACTTATATCGATGTTGCGGATGCACGAACGACTTAAAGGAAGCCGGATATGGGCAAACCCAATGTCATCCTGCTCTGGCCGACGCGCCCTTCTTGCCGAGAAGAGCTGCGCGGATCTGTTCGCTCTTGCTCAGCAGGGGAAGGGGAACCGGTACTGGCGCTTCGGGCGCTTCGGCCTTGCCGGTGCTCTGCTTGAGACTCAGGAAGCGTTTTTGCGCGACCAGCCGGTCTTCGGGCGTCATTGGTTCGACGGGTTCGCCCTCGAGGCCGTGGCGCATGGAATCGGGCTGGGCGCTTGCAAAATAGTAGCGCCGGCAGTGAACATAGGCGGCGGTCGCCCGACGCAGCGTCGTCACGCCGGCTTCGGGCTTCAGCAGCGGACGCAGTTCGTTGAAAAGGCCGACGGCAAAGGGAAGGATCGGATCTCCTGCTTTGGCCGGAAGGACGGCGACCGACCGGATCAACAGCATGTTGATCGCGGTTGCCTTCTCAACGTCGAGCTCGGTTGCCGCAATCGGTCCGCGGCTGATCTTCCAGGGCTTGTCCATGCGTCCTCCATATAACGTCCATAGCGACCGACTATGATGGTATTTTGACGAAAAGGGCGAGTAACGGACGTGGCACATCGTCGGTCCGGCTGCAAGCCGCACTGAAGCGGTGCGGCAGCCCTGTGGCGAAATGCCGTTTCCTGGGTTGATGTCGCTCGGTGTTTTCGGAATGCCGTTTCATCTAATCGTTTTTATCGAGCAATATGCATTGACCTCCAGCATCGATTACAGTCCTTATCCGCGCCCAAGATAGAGTGACCGGCCGCGGGGAGGATGTATGCGGGTTTTCTCGAGTATTGACGAGCTGCGCCACACGCTGGATGCGCTGAAGCGGCAGGGGAGGACTGTCGGCCTCGTTCCGACGATGGGCTATCTTCATGCCGGTCATATGGAACTCGTCTCGCGCGCGCGCGCCGAGAACGACATCGTCGTCGTCTCGATTTTCGTCAATCCGCTGCAGTTCGGCCCGGCCGAAGACCTGAGCAAATATCCGCGCGATCCGGAACGCGACGCAGCCATGCTGAAGCAGGTCGGGGTCAATTTCCTTTTTTCGCCCGACGTCGAGGATATGTATCCCCAGCCGATGCTGACCGTCGTCGACGTTCCCGATCTCGGACACGAGCTCGAAGGGGCGGTCAGGCCTGGGCACTTTGCCGGTGTCGCCACCGTCGTCAACAAGCTCTTCAACATCGTGCAGCCGCAGACCGCCTATTTCGGAGAAAAGGACTATCAGCAGGTCGTCATCATCAAGCGCATGGTGGATGATCTGGCCGTGCCGGTGCGGGTGATATCGGTGCCGACGGTTCGGGACGGCGACGGCCTCGCATTGTCGTCGCGCAACGTCTATCTCAGCGAGGCGGAGCGGCGTGCCGCGGTGATCGTGCCTCAGACCCTCGACGAAGCGGAGCGTCTCATCGCCGGCGGCCTGACGGATCCAGCTGAACTCGAGAAAAAGCTCAAGGCGTTTCTCGGTCGAGAGCCTCTGGCAAAGCCCGAGGTCGTTGCCGTCAGGGATGCTTCGACGCTGCAGCCGGTCGCGTCGATCACAGAACCCGTCGTCGTGGCGCTCTTCGTTCGGCTCGGCACGACACGGCTTCTCGACAACCGGGTCCTCGGGGGTAACAGAGTGATCGGCGGGCGGGGCTTGCCGGGAAAGGGAGTGACCAGATGAGTGCGGCCGGGATTCAAAAGCGCCTTACGCCAGCCCGCATTTTAGCAATGAAGGGCGGCAAACCGATCGTCTGCCTCACCGCCTATACGACGCCGATGGCGCGGCTGCTCGATGAGCATTGCGATTTGCTCCTGGTCGGGGATTCGCTCGGCATGGTGCTCTACGGCATGGAGAACACCATTGGCGTCACGCTCGACATGATGATCGCACATGGCAAGGCGGTGATGCGCGGCGTCGGCAAGGCTTGCGTCGTCGTCGACATGCCGTTCGGCAGTTATCAGGAATCGAAAGAGGTTGCCTTCCGCAACGCCGTCCGCATCCTGCAGGAAACTGGCTGTGATGCCGTCAAGCTGGAGGGGGGCGAAGAGATGGCCGAGACCATCGCCTTTCTGACGAAGCGAGGGGTCCCGGTGATGGGGCATATCGGCCTGATGCCGCAGCAGATTAATACCGCAGGCGGTTATCGTTCCGTCGGCCATTCCGAACACGAGACGTCGAAGATCCGGCGTGACGCGCACGCCATCGGCGGCTCGGGCGCCTTTGCCGTTGTCATCGAGGGCACGGTGGAACCGCTCGCCCGAGAGGTGACTTCAGCCATGCACATCCCGAGCATCGGTATCGGCGCCTCCTCAGCCTGCGACGGCCAGGTTCTGGTCTCTGACGACATTCTCGGGCTCTTCAACGATTTCACGCCGCGTTTCGTCAAACGCTACGACGAGCTCGGCAAGCGGGTCACCGAGGCTGCCGCCGCCTATGCCGCCGAGGTGCGATCGCGAAAGTTTCCGGCAGCAGAGCACACGTTCAAGCGGCGATCCTGAGGACATCCGGCCATCACCGTGCGACCTGTCGTTCGCGCATAATGTCGGCCGACCGGCGAACCGCCTCGGAGACCTGCAGGAGCTGTTTGGCCATGGGGGTCGAATTGCGCCAGACCATGCCGATCGTTCGCGACGGCTGCGGAGACTGGAAGCGGGAGATCGAAACGTGCGCCGAGCGCGTTTCCACAGGAACCGCCATCTCCGGGATCAATGTGATGCCGATGCCGGCGCTGACCATCTGGACCAGGGTGGAGAGCGAGCTGCCTTCCATGACTTCCCGGGGGCGGGCCGACCCGATCTTGCAGAACGACAAGGCCTGGTCGCGGAAGCAATGGCCTTCTTCCAGCAGCAGCAACCGCATTTCGCGCAGCGCCTCGCGTTCGGGCACCGGCTTGCCCTCGTCTTCTGGCCGCCGCACCAACACGAATTCTTCCTTGAAGAGCTCGAGCTCGGTCAGCGACGGTTCCGACACGGGCAAGGCGACGATTGCCGTGTCCAACTGGCCTTGGGTAAGCTCCTGAACAAGCTTTGCCGTCTGCGTCTCGCGCACCTCGATCTGAATTCCGGCGAAAGTTTTGTTCAGATCGTTTATGATGACCGGCAGCAGATAAGGCGCGATGGTCGGTATGATACCGATGCGCAGCCGCGTCAGGAAGGAGTCGCTGGAGGCGCGCGCCAGCTCCCCCAGCTCGTCCACGCCGCGCAGGATCGCGCGGACCTTGAGAGCGAAGGTCTGGCCGAAGGCCGTCAGCTTTACTTCACGCGCGCTGCGCTCGAAAAGCGCGCTGCCCAACTCCTGCTCAAGTTCTTTGATCTGCATTGAGAGTGCCGGCTGGGAGATGGCGCAGGCGTCGGCAGCGCGCCGGAAGCGGCCATCCCTCGCCAGGGCTTCAAAATAACGCAGCTGTTTCAAGGTCAGGTTCTTCATAAGCTCAGCTTATCGCAGCAATCAGTAAATCCAACTTAAAATTATCATATGCTTCCGATATGAAGACAGCAAGGGAGAGCGGGGCGCCCACTCGGCTCAACGTTTGAATGGCAGACAGATCAAGCAATGAAGGAGACAATCATGGACAACCCCGCTGACAGCACAGGCAAATGTCCTGTTGCGCATCACAAGGCTCCAGCCGCCCGGTCGAACCGTGACTGGTGGCCGAACCAGCTGAACGTGCAGATTCTTCACCACAACTCCGGCCGCGCCGACCCGCTCGGCCAAGCCTTCGATTATGCCGAGGAGTTCAAGAAGCTCGATCTCGAGGCGCTGAAGCAGGATCTTCATGCGCTGATGACGGATTCGCAGGATTGGTGGCCGGCCGACTTCGGACATTACGGCGGCCTGTTCATCCGCATGGCCTGGCACAGCGCCGGCACCTACCGCATCACCGACGGCCGCGGCGGCGCCGGCCAGGGCCAGCAGCGTTTTGCGCCGCTCAACAGCTGGCCTGACAATGCCAACCTCGACAAGGCCCGCCGCCTGCTGTGGCCGATCAAGCAGAAATACGGCAACCGCATCTCCTGGGCCGACCTTCTGATCCTCACCGGCAACGTCGCCTTGGAATCCATGGGCTTCGAGACCTTCGGCTTTGCCGGCGGCCGTGCCGACGTGTGGGAGCCCGAGGAACTGTTCTGGGGTCCTGAGGGAACCTGGCTGGGCGACGAGCGCTACAGCGGTGAACGCCAGCTGGCAGAGCCACTCGGCGCCGTGCAGATGGGTCTCATCTACGTCAATCCGGAAGGCCCTGGCGGCAATCCCGATCCGATCGCTTCGGCGCGCGACATCCGCGAAACCTTTGCCCGCATGGCGATGAACGACGAAGAGACCGTGGCGCTGATCGCCGGCGGCCACACCTTTGGCAAGACGCATGGCGCAGGCGATCCGTCCCTTATCGGCGCCGAGCCGGAAGGCGGCGCGATCGAGGATCAGGGCCTCGGCTGGAAGAGCTCGTTCGGCAGCGGCGTCGGCAAGGATGCCATCACCGCCGGTCTGGAAGTGACTTGGTCGCAGACGCCGACCAAGTGGAGCAACTACTTCTTCGAAAACCTCTTCGCTTTCGAGTGGGAACTGACGAAGAGCCCGGCCGGCGCGCATCAGTGGCAGGCCAAGAACGCCGCCGCCTCCATTCCGGATGCCTATGATGCCTCGAAGAAACATCTGCCGACCATGCTGACCAGCGACCTGGCACTGCGTTTCGATCCGGTCTACGAGAAGATCTCGCGCCGCTTCCTCGAAAATCCAGATCAGTTCGCCGACGCCTTCGCCCGCGCCTGGTTCAAGCTGACCCACCGCGACATGGGACCGAAGGTCCGTTACCTCGGCCCTGAAGTGCCGGCCGAAGACCTGATCTGGCAGGATGTGATCCCGGCCGTCGATCATCCGCTGGTCGACGACAAGGACATCGCCGAGCTGAAGGCAAAGGTGCTGACAACCGGTCTTAGCGTGCAGGAACTGGTCTCGACCGCCTGGGCGTCGGCCTCGACCTTCCGCGGTTCCGACAAGCGCGGCGGCGCCAATGGCGCGCGCATCCGCCTTGCCCCGCAGAAGGACTGGGACGTCAACCAGCCGGCACAGCTCACCAAGGTGCTCGGCGTTCTTGAAGGCATCCAGAAGGACTTCAACGCTGCCCAGACCGGCGGCAAGAAGATCTCGCTCGCCGACCTGATCGTTCTCGCCGGTGCTGCCGGTGTGGAGAAAGCGGCAGCCGCCGGGGGTCATCCCGTCAGCGTGCCGTTTACGCCGGGCCGCACGGATGCATCGCAGGAACAGACCGATGCTGCCTCCTTCGCTGCCCTTGAACCGCGCATCGACGGCTTCCGCAACTATGTGAACGGCAAGCGCCTGCAGTTCATGAAGCCGGAGGAAGCCTTGGTGGATCGCGCCGAGCTTCTGACGCTGACTGGACCCGAAATGACGGTCCTCGTCGGCGGCCTGCGAGTCCTGAAAGCCGGCACGCCCGATCATGGCGTCTTCACCTCCGGCCCGGAAACGCTGACGAACGACTTCTTCGTCAACCTGCTCGACATGGCCACGCAGTGGTCGCCCGCAGCTGGCAAAGAAGGCGTTTACGAAGGCCGCGACCGCAATACGAACGCAGTCAAGTGGACCGGCACCCGCGTCGACCTGATCTTCGGCTCGCATTCGCAGCTTCGCGCCTTTGCCGAAGTCTACGGCCAATCCGACGCCAAGGAGAAGTTCGTGAGAGACTTCGTCGCGGCCTGGACCAAGGTCATGAACGCCGACCGTTTCGACCTCATCTGATCGGTAAGCATTCCCCCGGGCGCAGCTTCGGCTGCACCCGGGCATTTCTTTCTTTATGGAATGCCGCGCATCGGGAACTACCGCCCGACCATCCAATCCTCGACGCGCAAGCCATCCACGCGCCGGAACTCCCCGACATTGTTGGTAATGACAAACAGATCCCGGGCCTTCGCCTGGGCGGCGATCAGAACATCGTAGGGACCGATTGGCCTTCCCTTTGCCGCCAATGCCGCGCGGATCTCGCCGGCGGCCAGCGCATCCTCGCGTTCGAAACCAATGGCTGGGAAATCCGCCATGAACAGGCGCAGGGTCTCAAGATTGTAGGAAATTTTCGCGCTCCCATAGGCGCCGTAATAAAGCTCGTGCATCACGATCGTCGACAGTCCGATCGATCCCTCGTCGCTCTCAATCACGCGGCTCAAGAGTATGTCGGACTTCCGGCCGATCAAAGCGATCACTGCATTGGTGTCGACGAGATGGGTGATCACTTGAACAGGTCCTGTAGCCCAGGCCTCTCCTGATCCTCCGGCTGCCCGCGTCCTTCCGCCATGAAATCGTCACTGAAGCCGCGCTCCAAGGCGCTCTGCAACGACGCCCAGCGCCTGCCGTGATCGGTCCGCGGCCGCAGGATTATGGCATCGCCTTCCCGCGTCACTTCTACCTGGTCAACGTCGAAACGGAATTCCTTCGGCAGACGAACCGCTTGTGAATTGCCGGATTGAAACACTCGTGCATATTGCGGCATAGGAGCCTCCGCGATTTGTATATATTAGAACGTATATACGCGGTGCGCCATGTTTTTAAAAGAAGGAGAAGGCGTGCCAGGCACACCCCTCCTGTGTCATGCCGGCTCCGTGCCTCGAGCATCTGCCATCGATCGATGACAGATGCTCGAGGCACAAGCCGCGCACAACGAATATGCAGTCAGCAGTAGGAGACCCCGTGTGGGGTGAACACGGGATCTCCCTGCCGGACCAATAAGTCGATGAAACGTTACTTCTCCGGCATCATCGACGAGTGGTGCGAGGTGATCAGCCAGCTGCCATCCTTGAACTCATAGGTGTAGGTATAGCGGGCCGGCACCTTCGAACCGTCCTTCAGCGCGAATGTATAGGTGCCGGTATCGACTGCCCAGTTGCAGCCGGTCTTGATGTCGCGGCTGTCGATGTGGCCCTTGGGCTCCTTCGCCAGGAAGTGCTCGAAATAATCGATCCGTTCCGCCTGGGTCAGGCGAGGTTTGTCGGACAGGGTGGCGAGAAGCACGGAATCCTCGCTATAGTTCTTTGCGACTTCCTGCGGGCTCAGCGTCGCCAGCGACGTATTCCAGCGGTCGAAAAGCTTTGCCACTTCCTCCTCGCTGACTGGCGCGCAAGTCGCCGTTTCGGCCGCTGCCGCCGACTGGACCTGAACGAAACCGAGGACGAGGGCGGCAGCGATGATCGTACGCATGTTTGACTTTCCTTTATGGCGGCTCCGGCGGACATCGCATCGGTCAACCGCATGACCAATATCTAAGCGGCCGGCGCTGCGGCCCCATCTGCCGGGTGGCTCCGATCCGATTTGCCGAACGGCATAGATGACATTCCCACCGGAATGACTATCGTGCCCGCGTCATTCATTTCAGGAGCAGTCCCGTTGGGTCTGGAGCATAACACAGATACGGCGCATTCGCCTGATGTCGCGGAGATGAGAGCCCTTTACAGCGCGGGCGGCACGTCTGCGTTTCATCATCGAAGTGCGGAACCTTCTCGACACACACGCCTTCGAAACGGCCGCCCCAGAGGTCTTGTCCCGGCTTGCCGATTTCGCCGGAGCGCCGCTTGCCAGGCTCGTCTTTCCGCCCTTGCAGGGAGAGGCGCCCGTGCAGCTTACGGTCGGGCAATCGAGGAGCTCGGAAAGCGACGGCATCCTGTTTGCCTCGCAGGATGGTTCCGCTCTCCATCTGACGCTCATCGGTCCTTCGAGGGCGCGCGCATACGATGCCGACGACCGGCAGACCTTGGAGGTGGTGGCGGGCCAGCTCGCCGACGCCTGCAATCTCGAACGTCAGGCGGCAGAAAAGCAGGCGCTGCTCGGCGATCTCGAACGGCAGCGCAGCGAGCTTGCCGCCCTGGTCGCGCAGCTGATCCAGGCACAGGAGCAGGAGCGGCAACGGGTGGCGCTCGATCTGCATGACGGCTCGGCGCAGCCGATCCTGGTTCTCACCGCCGACGCGACCTTGCCGACGCGCAGGCGGGCGCTGTCCCTCGGCGCTAAGGATTTCCTGACGAAACCCTTCGATGCGATCGAGGCGGTCCTGCGCATCTTCAACCTTCTTGAAACTCGCATTCTGACGTTGGAGCTCGCCAGACACGGGCTGGCGACGCCGAAGTCGGAACGGCCGTGGGTCGATCCACCCTTATCTTGAAGGGGCGTTGGCCGTCGGCGGCGGTTTGCGCGCTCGCGTGTCAGGCGAGCAGCACCTTACCGCCCGTCCGGAAGGGAAGGGCGGATTGCAGCGCCTGGCGGATATTTTCCAAGGGAAAAACCTCCCGCACCTCGGTCGCGATGACCTTCGAGGCGATCTGCGCCGCCACCTCGGCATAGGCGCGCTGGACGTCGCCCACGGCTTCGGAATGAACCCATTCGCGAAGATGGAAGAAGGAAAAAGCGACATCTGGATGCGACGACCAGAAAGACGGCGGGATGCTTTGTCCCGAGAGCAGGCCGTAATGCACGAAATGCCCGCCGGGTTTGAGCGCAACGGCAAGGAGGCCGGCGCGCGTGCCGCCGACGCAGTCGAGCACCGCGTCGAGCCCATGCCGGCCAGCCATCCCCGCTGCCAGGTCGCCGTCCGCCCTGTCGACGATGACGGCCTCGAGGCGGCCGCGGAGGCGCTGGAGGGATTCCTCGCTGCGGACGATCGCCACCGGCTCAACATCGACGGCATTGGCCAGACCGATCAGGATCGATCCGATCGAAGAGGCAGCGGCATTGATGGCGATGCGCATGCCCGGCCTCAGCCCGATCTTCTTGTGCAGCATCAGCCAGGCCGTCATCGGGTTGACATAGCTCGTCGCAGCCTCGAAGTCGGACAGCTCGTCCGGAACACGCAGGCACCAGCTGGGATCGGTATCCTTGTATTCCTGCCATCCGCCGACGCTGCGCACCGGCAGCACGCGTGTGCCGGGGACAACCCCATGGACCTCTTCGCCGCACGCTTCGACCACCCCGAAGGCTTCGAAGCCGGGAATGAAGGGCAGGGTGGTGCGTCCGGCATAGGTGCCCGATATGGTGATGATATCGGACGGATTGATCGACCGCGCAAGCAGCCGCACGCGCACCTGGTCGCGCCGCAGCACCGGCAGTGCGGCCCGCTCGATCTCAACGACCTCCTCGGCCGGCCCGAATTTTCGCACGACCGCCTGATATTGCATTGCATCCCCCAGACAACAGCGGTTAGAACACGCCTTCGAAATTTCGGTGATCGAATGAGTGTTGACGACAGGCCTTTAGCATCGTTCCGGGTCTCGATGCGAGACATCGACATCTATGGTCATGTCCACAATTCGGTGTATCTCGATTATTGCGAGGATGCCGTCGTCGAATTCCTGCGGCACCGGCAAATTCTCAGCCACTTCCGCCACACCTCCTCGGGTGTCGCCTATCACGTGAAGAAGGCGGAAATCATTTTTCACAGCCCCATCGACGTCGACGATGTCGTCGAAGCGAAGGTGGCCGTCGGGAAAATCGGGCGCACGAGCCTCTCCTTCGCGCTCGAGCTCTTTCGCCAGCGCGACGGCGCCCATTGCGCCTCGGCCGGCCTTGTCTGGGTCTGCGTCGGCCTTTCCGACGGCCGCCCGACGCCGATTCCGGAAGCGACCAGAGCCGCTTTGGGCTGACGGCAGATCTTCAAACCAGCGGGTGTCCATGCCGATCCATGCGCAGCTTCTTCGACATGCAACGGAAAGGCCGGATAAACCGGCCCTGGTGATCGACGGCCGCTCCTTGAGCTACCGCGAGCTCTATTCGCGCGCCAAGGCGATTTACCGTTTTCTCCAGGAATTGCCGCGCTCGAGCCGCCGCAAGCTCGAGCTGCCCTCGGTGGAGAAGCTTGCTGCGCTCAGCCTCGGCAATCATATCGGCTTCGCCGAGTATTTTGTCGCCGCCACCGCCATCCCGAATGCCTGCGCAGTGATCGACCCGATGATGCCGCCGGAGAGGATCGAGCGCATCATCGAGCGGCTGGCGCCGGACGTGCTTGTTGTCGACGACGATGCCGGGCCGAACGCCGAGATCGGCCGCAGGTTCGGCGTTCCCGTCGTCGTCGCCGGAACCGAACCCTTTGATGTTGGCGCAGCGGCAGGCGACCTGCCTGATGATGCCGAGGGAATTTTTCTGATCGGCTTTACCTCAGGCACCACCGCCGAGCCGAAAGCCTATTATCGCTCGCGCGAGCAATGGCGCAGCAGCCTCGACCGGGGCCGTCTCGTTTTCGAGCTCGAAGACGCGCCATCGACCCTATGCCCGGGAGCGCTGGCGCATGGGCTGGCGCTTTACGCCTTGGTCGAAGCCTTGGATGCCGGCGGCACCTTTTATTCGGTGAGGAAATGGGATGCCGAGGCCGTCGCGCGCACGCTCTCGGCCGAAGAGATCGAGCGGCTGGTCGCCGTGCCCACCCATATAGCCGGCATATCAAGGGCCTGGGCCGCCAAACCGGCTCTGACATCCCTGCGCGATGTCCTGACCGCCGGCGCAAAATTGGACGTGAACGGGGTCGAATCCATGCGCCGTCTTTTTCCGAAGGCGCGCATAAGGGAATATTACGGCGCATCCGAAATCGGTTTCATGACGGTCTCGACGCTCGTCGGCGGCGCGGTCGATTTTCCGATCGATCGGGTGGGACAAGCCTATCCCGGCGTGGAAATTTCCATTCGCGACCCTGATGAAAACAACGTCGGGACCGATGTGCCGGGAACCATATTCGTCAGGAGCGACCTGATCGCCGACGGCTATCTCTGGGGTGACGACGGTCAGGCATTCCGGGTCACCGAGGCGGGAGCGACGGTCGGGGACCTCGGCGAACTCGATGAAAACGGCATGCTGCGGGTGATCGGCAGGGCAGGCGGCATGATGATATCCGGCGGCAATAATGTTTATCCCGCCGAAGTCGAAAGCGCCCTAAAAGCTTGCCCGGGGGTCGACGATGCCGTCGTCTTCGGGCTGCCGGATGCCTATTACGGCCAGCGGATCGTCGCGGTCGTGTCGGGAGAGGCGACAGATCCAAAAATCCTGGCCGATTATTGCGCGGATAAGCTCGTCAGGTACAAGATCCCCAGGCAATTCTACCATATCGGATCCTGGCCGATGACGAGCAGCGGCAAGATTGCCAGGGGGCACGTGGAAACGGCTGTGATCTCGGGAGACGATCTTGTCCTACGCCTATCAGCCTGACGAGGATTGGCAGCCGGTCGTGGTTGCCGCTTACCGCACGCCGATCGGGCGGGCTTTCGGATCGCTTTCGACAGTTGCGGCGGAAGACCTGCTCGCGCCGATCATCCGTCGGATCCTTTCCGAAACGGCAATTGCGCCCGACGTTATAGACGAC
The DNA here is from genome assembly GCF_019685115.1 of Rhizobium sp. NZLR11. Taxonomy (NCBI): domain Bacteria; kingdom Pseudomonadati; phylum Pseudomonadota; class Alphaproteobacteria; order Hyphomicrobiales; family Rhizobiaceae; genus Rhizobium; species Rhizobium sp. NZLR11. The sequence goes on from NZ_JABDWD010000002.1 coordinate 119,369, forward strand.
GTCCTGGTCGGTAACGCCGCCGGCGGTGGTGGCAACATCGCGCGGCTGGCGGCACTCGCCGCAGGCCTGCCCATGGCGGTTCCGGGTGTGACGATCGACCGGCAATGCGGTTCAGGCCTGGAAGCGATCATCATGGCCGCCCGCCTGATCCAGGCGAAAGCGGGCTGCTGCTTTCTGGCCGGCGGCGTCGAGAGCGTCAGCACCGCGCCATGGCGTGTCGAACGACCAAAAGCCAATGGGGCACTACCGCGCTTTTATGGGCGCGCCCGGTTTTCGCCTGATGCCGTCGGCGATCCTGAGATGGGAATTGCCGCCGAAAACGTCGCCCGTCAATTCGGCATATCGCGGCAGAGACAGGATGAATTCGCGCTCCGCAGTCACCAGCTCGCCGCCGCGGCGGCCGATGCCGGCATCTTTCGGCCCGAGATCGTCGAAATCTCCACCGGCCACGGACTGGTCGAACGCGACGAATGCCCGCGCCCATCCACATCGCTCAAGGCGCTCGCAAACCTCCGGCCGGTCTTTCTCCCCGGCGGTTCGGTGACAGCAGGCAATGCCTGCCCTGTGAATGACGGCGCCTGCCTGGTGCTGGTCATGAGCCGCGGGATGGCGAAAAGTCTCGGCATCGACAAGGGCCTCGCCTTCATCGACAGCGCGGCGGCCGGTGTCGACCCCAACCTGCTTGGCATCGGTCCGGTTGCCTCGACCAAAAAGCTCTTTCAGCGTCAGCCCGGGCTCTCGCTCGCCGCCGTCGATGCCATCGAATTCAACGAGGCTTTCGCGGCCCAGGTTCTGGCATCGCTGGATCAACTCGAAGTTTCCGCGGACGCGGTCAACAGCAATGGCGGCGCCATTGCCTTGGGTCATCCGTTCGGCGCATCCGGTGCAATCCTCGTCACCCGGCTCTACAGCCAGCTGATCCGCGCCCATAAAAGCGGCTCAGCTGCCGGCGCGACCGGCCTGGCAATGATCGGCATCGGCGGCGGCATCGGGCTGACCGCCATGTTCGAGACCGCCACGCTTTCCTGATCATAAGGGTATCGTGTGTCGTCGCCACCAAACATCACACCGAGTAACAAACCAGGTTTTTAGCAAACTGAGCCGGGCGAAGCTCTTCGCCCGGTCCGTTCTTCATGCTGCGATCCCGTCAGGCGGCGATGCGATTGTGATCCGCGGGGTGCTGAAGCCGGAAGCCGATCGCCAGCCTGTTCCAGGCGTTGATCATCGCAATGCCGATCGAAAGGGCCACGAGTTCGTCATCCGAAAAATTGCTATGCGCCTCTTCATAAACATTATCAGGCGCATGGCTTTTCGCGATTTCTGTGAGCGCCTCGGCCCAGGCGAGGGCGGCCCGCTCCCGTTGGGTGAAGAGCTGCGACTCGCGCCACGCATTCAGAAGCAGCAGCCGGTCGTCCGTTTCGCCGAGCTTCAGGGCGTCCTGACGGTGCATATGCAGGCAGTGAGCGCATCCGTTCATCTGGGAAACGCGCACTTTGACAAGTTCGAGCAGCTTCGGGTCGAAGCTCTTGGCGATCCAGGCTTCGACGGCGACCAGACCGTCAACGCCGCTGTTCTTATGGGCTATGAAGTTCAAACGCTTGATCATTCTCGTCTCCATCGAGAGGGTTGATGACGCAAGCCACGGCTTGCCCGACAGTGGATACGCCGTGCCATCAGGCTCGCCTATCTGCTCCGAGGGTAGGTTCGGCCGATCCCGGATGACGTGAAACTCCTCCATTTCGGCCGGATGGATCGAGCGCAGGGCGAGCCCGGCTACTGCCTACGCATAGGGTGACCGCGACTGGGGGAGAATGGTTCGGGGCCGCGATCCGGCGCATTCTGCAGCCCGTCGGTTCCGGCCGGCCGCGCCGGAAAATCCCCGCGGCGACGGTCCCCATTCCGATGAAGTCGCTTGCCTCGCCGAGGAGGCGATTTCGGCAGCCACCTCAGGTCAACAGAGGAAATCCTCGCAAGGACAAGGAGACTACCCATGAAGATCGTCATTATCGGCGGCACCGGGCTGATCGGCTCGAAGACCGTGGAAAGATTGCGCAACAAGGGACACGAGGTGCTGGCGGCGTCGCCGAATTCGGGCGTCGATACGATCACCGGCAAGGGCCTGACGGAGGCGCTCGCAGGTGCCCAGGTGGTGCTCGATCTCGCCAACTCACCCTCCTTCGAGGACAAGGCGGTCCTCGAATTCTTCCAGACTTCGGGCCGCAACCTGCTCAAGGCAGCGGCTGCCGCCGGCGTGAAGCATCACATCGCGCTGTCGATCGTCGGCATGGAGCGGCTGCAGGGCAGCGGCTACATGCGCGCCAAGATGGCCCAGGAACAGCTGATCAAGGCTTCCGGCATCCCCTACACCATCGTGCACTCGACGCAGTTCCATGAATTCATGGCCGGCATCGCCCAGTCGGGCACGGTCGGTCAGATGGTGCATCTGTCGCCGGCCTATGTGCAGCCGATCGCATCGGACGATGTCGCCGACGTCATGGCCGAAGTGGCGCTTGCCGAGCCTGCGAACGGCACGATCGAGATTGGCGGACCGGAGAAAATCCGCCTCACCGACATCGTGACGCGCCTCCTGAAAGCGACGAACGATCCGCGCCAGGTGATGGCGGATCCCCACGCCCGCTATTTCGGCGTCGAGCTCGAAGACGACTCGCTGGTAACCGGAGCCAAGGCGCGGCTCGGCCGGATCCGCTTCGACGATTGGCTCAGCCGGCAGCCGCCGCAGAAAAAGAGCGCCTAACAGCGAGACCACGTCCCATCAACGCAGGAGACCACACATGCTCAGGAAAATGATCTCGGCGGCCGCGCTCGCCATTGTCCTTGCCGCCGGCACTCAGGCTTATGCTGCAGGCGGCGACGCGAAGGTTCGCGTCGTTTTCGACCAGAAGCTTCCCAATGTTCCCGGCAAGAGCATGCGGGCGGTGCTCGTCGAATATGGGCCGGGCGGCTCGTCGCCCGGCCATACGCACCCGGCCTCGGCCTTCATCTACGCCACCGTTCTCGAAGGGGCGATCACCAGCAAGGTGAATGACGGGCCGGAGAAGGTCTATAAGGCCGGCGAAAGCTTTCCCGAATTTCCGGGTGATCATCACGCCGTCAGCAAGAATGCCAGCAAGACAAAGCCGGCCCGCCTGCTTGCGGTCTTCGTGCTGAATACCGACGAGACGGAACTGACAACCGACGACAAGTGACGTCCCCACGATGCCCGGCGCCGCCGGGCATCGATTTCCCCGCCGTATCAGGCCGCCTGCAGCGCCATCTCCAGGTCGGCGATCAGATCGTCCGGATGCTCGATGCCGATCGACAGGCGGATCGTCGATTCCAGCACGCCGATGCGCTGGCGGACATCGGCGGGCACGCCGGAATGCGTCATGGCGGCCGGATGGCTCGCAAGCGATTCCGTGCCGCCGAGGCTGACCGCAAGTTTGAAGACCTGCAGCGCGTTCAGGAATTTGAAGGCGGCCGGCTGGCCGCCGCGAATGTCGAAGGAGAAGGTGGAGCCGGCGCCGGTGCATTGCGCGGCGAAGGTCCGGCCGGATGGTGAATCCGGATCGTGATAGGGCAGGTAGTGGACTTTCTCGACCTTCGGATGATCGCGCAGAAAATCGGCAACGGCCCGCGCATTGCTGTTTGCCCGTTCCATGCGCAGCTGCAGCGTTTCCAGCGACCGGCCGAGCATCCAGCAGGAATGCGGATCGAGCTGCGTGCCGATCGCGCCGCGCAGCGCCTTGACCTGCTTGATGACAGCCTTGCGGCCGAGAACGGCGCCGGCGATCAGGTCGGAATGGCCGCCGACATATTTGGTCAGCGAATAGAGCGAGATATCGGCGCCGTGTTCGATCGGCCGCTGGAAAACCGGGCCGAGCAGGGTATTGTCGCAGACGATGATCGGCGTATGCCCCTGCTTTGCGCCGATCGTGTGGGCCACGCGCCGGATCATCGCGACATCGACCAGGCTGTTGGTCGGATTGGCGGGTGTTTCGATCAGGATGACGGAAACGCGGCCCTTCGCCATCGCCTCTTCCGCCGCCTTCTGCACCGATCCCTCGCTGACGCCATCGGCAAAGCCGACGGCGCCGACGCCGAAATTGAGGAACGTCTTTGCCAGCAAGGTTTCCGTGCCGCCATAAAGCGGCTGCGAATGCAGGATCGCATCGCCCGGCCGGACGAAGGCGAACAAGGTCGTGGCGATCGCCGACATGCCTGAGGAAAACAGCGCGCCGCTTTCCGTCCGCTCGTAAACGGCGAGCCTGTCCTCGACGATCTCGCTATTGGGATGATTGAAGCGCGAATAGACGAGACCCGCGCCTTTCCCCGCCGGCGGCTCGCGGCGGCCCGAGACGTAATCGAAGAAATCGCGGCCATCCTCGGCCGACTTGAAGACGAAGGTGGAGGTGAGGAATACCGGCGGCTTGACCGCCCCTTCCGAGAGTTCGGGATCGTAGCCGTAATTCAGCATCTGCGTTTCGGGATGCAGTGCATGATTGCCGATATGGGTTTTGGAAGGATGCGGGGCCGTCATGATCGTCTCCTCTGTCGGGGTTGCGGAAGGATAAAATACATCAAAACCACAGGTGAGGCGCAGTCATTGATGATGCTCCTCAATGATCAGTTGACGGCCTCGCCCAGAGTGTCTGCAACATAGGCGCCACGCGCGCCCATCGGCAGCGGCGTGCCCGTCGTCGTATCCCTCGCGGTCTGATGCTCCAGTTCGGCGTTGAGCTCCGCGCCGATGACGAGAATGACGACGGAAAGCCAGATCCAGATGAGGAGGCCGATCAGCGCACCGAGCGTGCCGTAGGTCGCGTTATAATTGGCAAAATGATCGAGGTAGAAGGAGAAGCCGAGAGACATGGCGGCCCAGGCGACCGTCGTCAGAACGGCGCCCCACGTCATCCACCGGAGCTTGGCAGGCTCCCGGCTGGGGCCAAAGCGGTAGACTGAGGTAACCGCCACCGCGACGACCAGCAGCAGCAGCGGCCACCGCAGGAGAAGGGCCATGTGCTCGTTGAACTGATCGAGCCAGAGATAGGAAAGCACAACCGGCATGACGCCGACAAGCGCCACCATCACCACCGTCAGAAGCATCGCGCTCAAGGTGAAGCAGAGTCCGACGAGGTTCAACCGGATAAGACCGCGCTTTTCATTCTCCTCATAGGCGACGTTCATCGCATCGAAGATCGCCAGCGTGCCGCTATGCGTGCTCCATAGCGCGATGCCGAGACCGACGAAAAAGGTGATGCCAAGTGCACTGTCGCGCTTATTGACGAGTTCCTTGATCTGATCGGCAAGTAGATCGAACGCTCCCGGCGGCATGAGGCCGGCCAATTCGCGAAGATGTTCGGATATGGTGATCGGATCGGCAACCAGCCCGTAGAGCGCCACCAGAGCCGCCATGGCGGGAAACAGCGCCAGCAGCAGATAAAAGGTCACACCCGCGGCAATGAGTGTGACCCGGTCGTTCAGGACTTCATGGTAGACGCGCCAGAACACATCGCGAAGTCCGCGGAGCGGAATAGCCTCGGGCGTCGCGGCGCTGCGGCCATGATCGTCAACCGCGCGGCGGGGTTCGGCACTCGGGGGAACGGAACTGCGCTCCGTTGCCTGCATCAACGCAAGTGCGCCGATCGCCGCAGCCACCATCGCCGCTGCGATCGACATCTTCTTGAGGTGAAGCACATCTGGCATGAGGATGCTCTCCGCTCTGGTGCGGGGATAACGCAGAGTGCCGCTAAAGGATGCAAGCCGCTGCCTCCCGCGACCATTCGAGCGGGGGGCAAAATCATTCCGTTCCTCGAGCCTGTCGAGTAACGGCAATTTTGACCGATTCGGGCTTGTCAAACCGGTCGCTGCGGGGGAATCTATCGCCTGGTGGCGGGGGGTATGGTGCAGCTTACAAAATTCTAAGCCATTGATCTCGTTATTATCACTTCCAGTTATGGAAGTGAATTCGCACTTTAGTTTCGTTACTGACTGGGCGGTCTTTTCGACAAGCCTGCCCGACAACCATCGTTTCGGTCTCAAAGGCAGCGAATTCTGGCTCCAAGCGTCTGCAATGTTGCGACCACAGCGCCTGTCAGCGATCGACAAAACAATAACGCCAGTGGCAATCCCCTGCAATAGCTGCTCTCGTTATCGACCGCGAATATCGGGAACCGGACGCGGAGGTGCTTCTGCCCGGCATCATCCATGTTGCCCGCCGCCGAAGCCGGAGCATTGCCTGCCCGCGATCGAGATCGAGATCTCAATACCTCGGTCGCAGCCGGACAACGCATTCACGATACGCCCCCGAAAGTCTCGTCTGCAGACCGGGTCGGCGCTGCTTGAGAACCAGCCCCTGCCGTGCGCCTCGACCAGCCATCGCGCGATGGATGCGGTGTCACATGGCGGAAGGGCAATCGGCTCGATATCTCCAAGCATCGACCGATGAAAAATGCACGTCCGACGATGCACGCGATCGCCTCGTCACGGGCGTGCGACAGCCGAGCCTCGGCCGGGTCAGACCTCGGCCAAAGGCTCTTCCCGGCACGAGGCCTGGCGCGTCACCAGGCGAATCCCTGAACTCGGATGTAGGTCCGCTTGCCTGATTGCCCGTTGTCCGCGGACAACTTCCAATCAGACGATGGCCGCAAAGCCTATTCAACACGCCCCGCAACTGGTGTGCATGGCAGCGAAATGCGAGGGGCGCACCGACGCCGAATGGATGCAAAGAGCAGCGCTGCGGCGTCTCCCTCGAGGCAATGGCCTTCGGCCTGTGCCCCTTAGGATGAGGGACGCCTAGAGGGTGCCGCCGTCCATAGGAGACGCCAGGAATCTGCGCCCAACAACGAGCGCTGGAGAATGCCGTGCCGTGGCCCACGAGAGCCTCATCCCGAGGCGCACCGCCTCGAAGGACGAGGCGGGCGCGCCGACGTCGAAGGAATGCAAGGAGCAGCGCTGGAGCGGACCCTTCGAGGCTCCGGCCGTCGGCCTGCGCGCCTCAGGATGAGGAACGCCCTGAGGGTGCCGTCCTCAACAAGGGACACTGCGGATCTGCGCTCCAATAGTGCGCGTTGAAGAACCCGCGCCACCGCACACGAGAGCATCATCCTGAGGCGCCCCGCAAGAGGCCTCGAAGGGCGAGGCCGGTGCGCCGACGCCGAAGGAGTGCAAGGAACGGCGCTGAGCACGTCCTTCGAGGCTCCGGCTGTCGGCCTGCGTGTCTCAAGATGAGGCGCACGCTGGAGGATGCGCCCCCAACAAGGGGCGGTAGATTTCCTGCGTCTCAATTTCAGGCGTTGAAGATTCCGATACTACCCCCGAGAGCCTCACCCTGAAGCGCGCCGCTCGGGGCCTCGACGGGCGATGCGGGTGCGCCGACGTCGAGGGAAATGCAAGGAGCAGCGTCGGCGCCGCGCGCTAAAGGTGAGGAAGGATCAGCTATGCAAAAGCCTGAGCGTCGAGAATACGGGATTGATCGTAAATGGGTTGTCCGCGGACAACCCGGTGACCATCGAGACAGAACAAGTTCTCGAGAACACTTCACCTTACGCTGTCGTCCAATTGAGCCTGAGGCGCTCCCCGCAAACGCCTCAAAGGACGCAGCGACCTGCTCGCTTCGGGAATGAGTGGCGGCGCAGCGCAAGTTGTCCGCGGACAACGCCGCCGAATCCGGCCGCGAGCAATAATCAAAAGCTGCGCCCAATTCGACCCTCTTGCAGCGTCACCCGTCTTGCCACCCAGCCGCCAAGCTTGAATTTGCCGCGTCGCGGCACTACCTCGTGATGGACCGAAGCGCTTCACCCCTCCGAGCCGCTTGGGTCCGACAGACAGTCATTCCTCCTCCCAGGCTGTCGCTCACTATCGAAGCCCGGTGCCTCTCCCGCGCCGGGCTTTCGCTGTTTCGGCAAACCACTGGAGTAGCCGGACAGGCCACATCCTCCATTTCTTCCGCTCCTATCGATCCGGTCCTCAAACGGGATCGGCGGAGCCGGCGGCAAAGTTCATTGCCTGCGTCGCCAACCTGCGCCGAAGCTGCCGCCTTGCCGCCGGCGGTGGTGCGCAATTCATATGAACTTTCGCCGCATGGCCGCGGCTCGAATACTCGGCGCCTCCGGCTCGATCTCGAAGATCATCGACAGCAAATTTCAACAGCAGAGCTTCCCGCTTCAACTGGGGAGAGGCGCCGTTGGCGAGCTTGCGCTAAGCTTCGGGAAGGCCGGATCTAAGGTCGACACTCCGAACGTGTCATCGCCCATACCATCTCCGCCGGATGCTCGGGTGTTGCGATGTCGTCGCTGATCAAACCTGCGGCCGACTGATCGCGCCGGGCGAAGGGGCGAGGGGCATCGAGATCTTCGGCGTGGTGGGCTGCGTCGCTGTTCGCAACGGAGATGCAGCAGTCGGCACTCTGGAAGGAATGCTTCAGGGATCGTCATAGCAGAGCGCCCATTGGTCGCCGATATACCAGCAGCGTCCTATCCGCGGGTCCGTCTTCCAGAGCAGGCTTTTGATGAACTCGATGCCGCCGCGCTGGAAGGCGGTCGTCAGCGCCTCGATCTCGTTCTCCTCGATCATCAATCCACCATCGGCGCAGACAAAATAGGCTGTGCCGATCCAACGCGCTGCAAATCCACTCGCGCCGCGCTCAATACGAAGTGCGGCGCCGTGAGAGGCATGACGACCGCCATTCGCCGGCCGGCCCTGGCGCGGTACGCCGAGGGGCAACACCAGGCGCCCTCCGGCTCGCAGCTTTTCGATCCACGGCGCTGCGGGACGCCCGACGGCGAAATTCACGCAGATCGCATCCACTTCTTGCTGCGGCCATTGGTTGCCGTCGGCGGTGATGACGCTGACATTGGACCGGTCGGCAAGCGCTGCTTGGGCATGGCCGGCCAGATCGGGGTCCATTTCTACGGCATAGACATGCCCGGTGGCGCCCACCAGCTCCGCGAGAATGGCGCTATAATAACCGGTGCCGGCACCGATATGAGCGATGCGATCACCGATCTGGGCGTCCAATTCCGCCAGGAGACGGGCATGCAGCGACGGGCTGCCATTGTTGACGCCCTTGTCGGGCTGCAAGGCGAACAGCGCATCCTAATAGGCCAGAACCACATCTGAGGAGAGCAGGGGGCGATATCCGCCACCGAGATTGGCGATCTGCCATGGCGGCGCACCGAGGAATTTTTCGCGGGGGACAGCGGCAAAGGCAGCCTCGATCCGCGGGTTCGTCGTTCCGGCGGTTGCTGCCACCTGATGGGCGTAAGCGCGGCGGATCAACGCAAGTTCGTCGGTCGTGAACATCGCAGCGGACATGGCTAATCTCCGGACATGACTTTGATCTGTGCCGTTTTCTCCGTCTTTGCGCCTGCAAATCTATCCACGCTCGACACCTGGCCGCTGTCGACGGCGGATAGCATCCTGCAGCAGTCTGCACGTATGGCGGAAGTTAAGCCCATGTTTGCTTCCATTACAGAAAACTACGTTGTTACGTCATAGACTTAACATGGCAACGCTATATAATTCGAACCCGCCGCCGCAGGTCAGAACCGACCTGCACGCGGGCATCACCGGCGCGTGGCGTCGACACCTCCCCATAACGTCGTCGAGGCATTCAGCCGTGCGGCGTCGCGCGACCCATGGCGTTTACGCTGAAACGCTTCTTGATCCTGTCGACTTGCGTTCCGTCCTGAAGCGGAACCTGAACCAGCCTGTCATAGGTCTCAAAGCCCATCTTCGCGTAATAGCCAAGTCCGCTGATATTGTCGGCGCGGATGGTCGCATTGATGAATTCCAGCCCGAGCTCTTTTGCTGCCGCTCTTGTCGCGGGAAAAAGCGCGCTGCCGACGCCCGCGGTCTTTGGGCTCAGGCGGGCAAAGGTCGCAATGTCGGCGACGCCTTTCGGCGGATCGCCGTATAAGCTCAGCGATTGAAAGCCGACAAGCGACTGATCGTGCTCTGCAACATGGCAGACAAGCGGAAACTCGCCGTCGATGAACCAATCGACGAACTCGCCGGCCGAAAGCGGGGTCTCGAGCGCTGTCGTTCCGCCTGCCCGGATGAGCTCGTTCAGGAGAGCGCTCAGCTCCTCTGCGTCGGAGGAGGCGGCTTTTCGGATGTGCATGTCTTGGCTACCTCGTCGTTCGCCAACAACCTATCGGCGAAATTTCGAGATGACAAGTCACCATTTCGTCTGCCAGATGAGGCATCGTCCAGCGCACCCGACACCGATTTCGCGTTCGCCGATTGCGCGCAAACTGTCGTCAGGCGTTCAATCGCTGCTGCGTCTGCCGGTCGAAGAAATGAACCTTGGAGGTTTCGAAGGAAAGCTTCACCGGCTGTTCCGGGACGAGCTCGACACGTTCGCGCACGACCCATGTCAGCTCCCGGCCGTCGACTTCCACGGCGACATGGGTTTCCGATCCTGTCGGTTCGACCACCTTGACCACGGCATCCACCCCGTTCTCGTCGCCGAAGGCGATGTCTTCGGGACGGATGCCGAGTGTCAGCGGCCGTTTGGCGGAATTGGCCGGCGCCCGCGAGAGCGCTACGCGCGAACCGCTGGACAGCGCCAATGCCGGCTTTCCCCCATCGTCGATCGTCCCTTCGAGAAAATTCATGGCGGGGGAGCCGAGGAAACCGGCGACGAAGATGTTGCGCGGCCTGTCATAGAGCTCGAGCGGGCTGCCGATCTGCTCGACGCGGCCGGCATGCAGCACGACGATCTTGTCGGCCATGGTCATGGCTTCGATCTGGTCATGGGTGACGTAGACGATGGTGGTCTTCAGCCGCTGGTGCAGGGCCTTGATCTCCGCCCGCATCTTTACACGCAGTTTCGCATCGAGATTGGAGAGCGGCTCGTCGAACAGAAAGACTTTGGGATCACGAACGATGGCGCGGCCCATGGCGACGCGCTGGCGTTGCCCACCGGAAAGCTGGGCCGGCTTGCGGTGGAGAAGCGGCTGCAAGCCGAGAATAGCGGCGGCTTCGCCGACCTTCTTCTCGATCTCAGGCCGCTTGGCGCCGGCAAGCTCCAGCGCGAAGCCCATGTTCTGGGAGACGGTCATCTGTGGGTACAGCGCGTAGTTCTGGAAGACCATCGCGATATCGCGATCCTTCGGCTGCAGATTGTTCACCACCCGGCCGTCGATGCTGATCTGGCCGCCGGTGACGTCTTCGAGCCCGGCGATCATGCGCAGCAAGGTCGACTTGCCGCAGCCGGAGGGGCCGACGAGAATGGTGAATTCACCATCGGCGATCTCGACGTCGACACCATGAATAATATCGACGGTGCCGAAGGATTTCTTGACGTTTCTGATGCTCAAGCCTGACATTTTGGACCCCTTGATTAGTTCTTCCCGCGCCGGCGCACGCGCAGCGCCTGGTATGGCTTGGGCGGGATTTTGACGCCGAAGGCCGCGTCCGGCTTGCCGCCGCGCACGATCGAGCCATGGCGGGTCGGATGCGGAACGGGCGCGGCCACCTTTTCAGCCGGCGTGATCGTCATCTCCCAGGTGTCGATGATATCGACATCGTAATCGTCGCCATCGACAGGCAGGCCAGTGGACCAGATGACCGGCTGATGTTCGCCGAAATAGATCAGCCGGAAATCGCCGTCGCCGTCACGCGCGCCCGATACCCGCGACCAGGGCCATTCGCCGATGATACCGAGCGGCTCGAGCCCATGTTTGACGTCGGCCTCCAGCAGATCGCGAAGGAAGCCGATGCGCTTCCAGGCCTCGCCGCGCAGCTCGCCGCCCTTGGCCCACCAGATCAGATCCTCGGGATGGGAATAGGTCTCGCCATGGCCGGCATAACCGCCGCGCGCCATGGTGATCCAGAAGCGATGCACGAGTTCCCCCGCATGGAGATTGCCCCATGACTGCAGGATGTCGCCCTCATATTCCGGCTCGTCGTTGACGACAGGCTTGCCATAGGCATCGCGCCATTCCTGGGTGCGCTTGACGTCAGGGTTCTGAATGCAGCTATGCGTGACCCACGGCTTGCGATGATCGAAATTCGCCGTAACGTCGCCATTGTGGATGGAACGCAGGTGCTGGTAGGGGTCGTTTTCCTCCAGGATGTGGAAGTAGCGGTCCCACTGCGCCATCGGTTTGGTGTCGATGAGGAAATCATATTCATTGGCGAGCGACCACCAGACGTTCCGGCAGGCGGAAAGACGCGCGGCCAGATATTCGACATAGCGGAAATCCTGCGCGGCCGACATGTCGGCATAGCCCCAGCGGTCATAGGGGTGGAAGATGATGATATCGGCCTCGATGCCGAGTTCGCAAAGCGCCGCGACCTGCTTTTCGAAATGCTGGAAGGCGGCGGGGTTGGGCCGGTCGAAATCTTGGCCGCCATCCGCGCCGCGTTCGAAGCAGGCATGCAGCGGCTCGTTGACATTATAGGGATAGTCCTTTGGAAACACGCCCATGCGCATCTTGTTGAAACGCGCCGTCTTGAGGGTTTCCAGCGTCTGCTTCTGCATGTCGAGCGGCTGGTGCGTCCAGGCGTAGCAGGTTGTTCCGAAGGAGAGGAACGGCGTGCCGTCGGCATAGGCGAAATGGAATTTGTTGCGCACGCGCACCGGGCCGTGATTGCCGGCCGAAGGTGCGGTCGCGGTCAAAACACCGGTCTTGCCGTCGAGGGCCGCGGTCTTGGAGCGCATCTTGAACGACCACTCACCCTCACTGTCGGGCATGAAACGGATGCGATAAGTGCCGTTGCCGTCATAGAAGCCCGGTACGCGCACATCGCGGCTCTTCTGGGTGAACACGGCATCGAATGCCACGTCGAGATAGGGATTGCCGCCGGCCGGCCCCTCGAAGGCGGCCTCGAACACACCCCATTTTTCGACTGTTGCATCAGACATTCTGTCTCTCCTCGTGAGATAAGATTTCGCGATCAGCCCTTGACGGCGCCGGAGGTGAGGCCGGAGACGAAGTAGCGCTGGAACATGAGATAGACGATCGTCGCCGGCAGAACGGTCATGACGATCGCCGCGTTGAGCTGGCCGTAATTGCTGGAGAACTGCCCCTGGAATGACATCAGGCCGAGCGGCAATGTCCACATGTGCTGGTCCTGCAGCAGCACCAGCGCCATGGCGAATTCGTTCCAGGTGGAAACGAAATCGAGGATGAGCAGCGCGGCAAGCACGGGCAGGCACACCGGTAGGAAGATCCGCCGGAAGATGGTGAAGTGGGTTGCGCCGTCGATCAGGGCCGCTTCCGACAGCTCCTTGGGAATGCCCTTGAAGAAGCCATGCAGGATGAAGACCTGATAGGGAACGCCAAAGGCGATATAGGGAAGGATGACGCCGGGATAGGTGTCGATCAGGCCGAAGGAATTGACCAGGGTGAAGAGCGGCGCCAGCATCACCTGGAAGGGGATCATCGTGCCGAAGACGACGACGAGCAGCAGGGCCTTGCTGATCTTCAGCTTGATCTTGGCCAGAGCATAGGCGGCCATGGCCGACAGGAACAGGCCGAGCGGCACCTTGATGACGGTGATGACGACGCTGTTCAGAAAGGAGTTGGCGAAATTGCCGCGGCTCCAGGCAGCGCTGTAATTGTCATAGGCAAGCTGGGTCGGCGGCATGAAGGCGCCGGTGCTCGTCACCGCCGCCGGCGTCTTCAGCGAGGTAAAGACGATGAACACGAAGGGCGCGACCCAGACGAGGGCGACGATGATAAGCGTGATCCAGAGGCCGATCAGAACGGGATCGCGCTTCATCGACGACGGCTGGACTTCGAGATGCACGGCGGCGGTATCGCTCGGCACTGCTGTCACGATTCGACCTCCTCGTGCTTCTGGGTCCATCTCAAATAGGGAATGACGACGGCCATGGTGATCAGCAGCAGGACGACGGAGATCGCCGCACCCCGGCCGAAATCGAAGATCTGCATGGCCTGCGTGAAGGCCCAGAGCGCCAGCATCTGGGTGGACTGCGCCGGCCCGCCGCCGGTCAGGCCGTAGACGATATCGAAGGCCTTCAGCGAGGAGATGATCGAAAGAACGAGAACGATGGTGATCGTCGGGCGCAATGCCGGCAGCGTCACATGCTTGAACACCGCCCAGCGGCCGGCGCCGTCGATGCGCGCGGCCTCCACCAGCGTCTGCGAGACATTCTGCAGGCCGGCCAGGAACAGCACCATCGAGAAACCCACCGTCTGCCAGAGATAGGCGACGAAGACGGAATAGAGGGCGATATCCCTGTTGCCGAGCCAGTCCTTGATCCAGCTCTGCATGCCCCAGGAGGTCAGCAGCTGGGCGAACAGGCCAAAGAAGGGATCGTACATCCATTTCCACATGGTGGCGACGGCGATCGGCGCGATGATGACGGGCAGATAGAAAATCGCCCTCAGGCCGTTGCGGCCGAAGATCTTCTGATTGAGGCTGAGCGCCAGGAGCAGTCCGACCATCGGCGGGAAGATCAGGCTCATCAAAGTCCAGATCACCGTGTTGCGGAAGGCAACCCAGAAGACCGGGTCCCGGGTGAAGATCGCCGAATAATTGGCAATGCCCACGAATTGCCGGTTGGCATCCAGCCCGTTCCACTTCTGGAAGCTCAGGATGACGACGTTGAGCATCGGGTAGAGCGCAAAGACCGCATAGATCGCCAGCGCCGGCACCAGCAGGATCGCCGCTTGCACGCGCGGATCATGAGTCGATTGTCGAAGTGACATGCTTTCCTCCTGAGGGCAAAGCAGCCGCCAGCTGATGAAAGAATGTGCCAGCCGATCAACTCAGCGGTCGATCGACTGGCGCCTTGGAAGGAATCAGCTTCTGCTTGCGATGAAGCTCTGCAGCTGCTTGACCGCGTCGGCCGGCTCGGTGTTGCCGGAGGCGACGTCGTTGATGACACGGAAATATTCCGTCGTGACATCGAGCGGGAAGGCCTGATCGCCGTTCATGTAGACCTTGCCGAATTTCTGGAAGATCCCCAGCCATTCCGCCTCGAGCGGCTTCTGGTTGGCGTACTGCACGTTCTTGTTGACGGAAGTCGAGCTCAGCTGGCCGAGCAGATCCTGCTGCACCTTCGTCGACAGGAAATAGTCGAGGAATTTCGCGGCGGTGTCAGGATTTTTGCTCTTGGTGCTGATGTAATTGTACTCGGCGAAGCCATAGAGACGGTCGGTATTGGTCGGGAAGGGGAAGATGCCGTAATCGTCGAGATTGGCGCCGGAGCCGTTGAGCTGGCTGACCAACCAGTCGCCTTCGAGCATCATCGCCGCGCGGCCTGCGGTGAAGAGGCTGTAGGACTGCTTGTTGTCGATGCCCATGAACGGCTGCAGCGTATAATCCTTCGTCCACTTCGCAAACTCGGCGAAGGCCTCCGTCGCACAGGGTTCCTTGGTCCAATCCAGCGTCATAGCCTTCAGTGCATCATGCTTTTCGGCGCCGCACTTGGTTTCGAGGATGACGTCCATCAGGCGCATGACGTGCCAGTTGACCGTGCCACCGAAGGTGAAGGCAGGGATGCCGGCGGCTTTCAGCTTGTCGGCCGCGGCGAGAAATTCCTCATAGGTCTTCGGCTCTTCCTTGATGCCGGCCTGTTCGAAAAGCTTCTTGTTGTAATAGACGGCTTCGCCCTTGAAGGTGAAGGGAACGCCATGCTTGCCACCCGGATAGAGGTCGGCGAAAGCCGCAGCGGCGGGCAGCAATTCGTCGTTCCATTTATATTCGGCATAATATTTGTCGAGCGGCAGGGAGAGACCGGCCTTCACATATTCGCCGCCAAGGCCGAGGCCCGCCCAGCTGAAATAAATGTCGGGGCCTTTGTCGGAACCGGCCGCGACGCGGAGCGCCGTCTTATGCTCGTCGACGGCGCGCTGAACGATCTCGACATGGGTTCCCGGGTTTGCCGCTTCAAAATCCGTCGCAACCTTCTTGAGCGCGCCGTTGGCGGCGTTGTTGTCGAAGTTGAGGGTCCAGAGCGTGATGTCTTCGGCAAGAACCGGCGTCGCGGCGAAAGACGCCATGGCGATCGCGACGATGCTCGCAGTCTTCAATTTCGCGGATAGGGTCAGCATTACCGTCCTCCTCTTGATAAGCGGCCCCCTTGTTGCAGATAGTCATTCACATGTCAACTGGTATGATGAGATAACCATCATGCTGCCGAACGAATTTTGCGATCGCGGTGATGATGATGACGGCCGAGGCCGCTCCGGGGTCGATATGGCCGATCGCTCGTTTCCCCAGCCGCGATGCCCGCCCCTTGGCCGCCGTCATATCCCGGGTCGCTTCGCAGCCTTGGCGCGCTGCCCGCTCCGCCATGTCGAAGCATTCAGGAAGGGCGGTTCCCGACGCCCAGGCCTTGAGCGCCGCATCGGCCGCCGGCTTCCAGGCGTCGACCATGGTCTTTTCGCCGGGCTCCGCCTTGCCGCGTTCCTGAATGCCTTGCGCCATCGCCGCGAAAGCCCGCACAAAATTGTCATCGCTCAGGTTAGACCTGTCCTTGACCGAAGCGCCTGCGCGCATAAAGGCGGTGGCATAGAGCGGGCCCGATGACGCGCCGACCGCATTCAGAAATGCCTTTGCCGCAGCGTTGAAGGCAGGCGTCGGCGCAGTCTGCGCGGCATCGAGCCCGCCGACGGCCTTGGCGGCGGCTTCACAGCCGGCGTCCATGGCAAGGCCGTGATCTCCGTCGCCGATGGCGCCATCCAACTCGCAGAGATGATCGCGCTGCGCGGCGATGCCCTCGGCGATCAAGGCAAAGAGGTGCTGCAGGTCTTTCGTCGTGATCAGCATCGATCACCTCGTAAACATGGCGCAATCGCAGGGATGGTCGATTAGCCGCTGAAGCTCGTCGTCGAGGTGCATGAGCGTCACCGAAGCGCCGGCCATTTCGAGCGACGTGCAGTAATTCCCGACGAGCGAGCTATGGATGACAAGCCCCGCCTCGTCGAGCCGCGCCTTCACGCGCCGCATCATGATGTAGAGCTCCATCATCGGCGTGGAGCCCAGCGAGTTGACGAGCACGGCGACACGGTCGCCCCGTTCTGCCTTCATCTCGCGGAGGATGCTGTCCATCAGTTCGTCGGTCACCGCGTCGGCCGCCTTCAGCGGCTCGCGAGCCATGCCGGGCTCGCCATGGATGCCCATGCCGATCTCCATCTCGCCGTCGCCGATCAGGAAATTCGGTTTCAAGGTCTGCGGCAGCGAACAAGGCGCGAGCGCCACACCCATCGTATAGGTTCGCGAATTGGCATGGCGGGCGGCGCGCTCGACCTCGTCGAAGGAATAGAGAAGATCGCAGGCAGCACCAGCGGCCTTGAAGATGAAGACATTGCCCGCCACGCCGCGCCGCCTGTCCCTCTGATCGGCGGGGGCGGACGCGACATCGTCGGTGGTCAGGACGGTGCGCACCTCGATCTCGTCAAGCGCCAGCATTTCGGCGGCCATGTCGAAGTTCATGACGTCGCCGGCATAATTGCCGTACATGAAGAGCACGCCGGCGCCGCCGTCGACGGCTTTGGCGCAGGCGATGATCGGATCGGGGGGCGGCGAGGCGAAGACATTGCCGATCGCGGCGGCATCCGCCAGCCCCTTGCCGACATAGCCGAGGAATGTCGGTTCGTGCCCGGACCCGCCGCCGATCACCAGCCCGACCTTGCCCTTGCGCGGTCCGTTTCGGGCAATGATGGCGCGCGGCATGTCGTCCACGGCATAAAGGTGCCCGGGATGGGCCGCGAGAACGCCTTGCAGCATCTCATCGACGGCATCTGCGCCTGCATTGATAAGCTTCTTCGTCTTCACGCCGATCCTCCCCAGAACGAGCTCCGACTGCATAGATGCGGCTGGCGCGCCGGACGTCAATCCGCCCGCGGCAAGACGACCGTTCCGAAAGGCGCGAGCCGCAGCTCTTTATCCAGTGCGCCGCCGTCGACCCTTCGCTCTTCGCTGGTCAGATTGACCACAAAGATCCTGGCGCCTGCGGCATCCCGCGCCATGAAGGACAGCACTTCGGACGGCGAAGACGAGACGCATTCCTGCCAGGACGCGCCGGCGAGGGCCGACAAGGTCCGCACCGTGTTGAACAGCGGCCGCCGCCCGCCTTGCTCGACCGGTTCATCCGGGCCGGCGATCAGGCCGAAAGGGCCGGTCAGGGCCGAAAGCGTCAGGCATTCGAGATCGGCATCCAGCACCCGGATCGCGTAGCCGAGCGCGAAAGCCTCCGCGAAACGCCCGTTGTGGCGCGGGTCGCGATTGGCCATCGGGATGCGTCCGCCCGCAGGATTGTCCATGGTGCGGCTACCATAAGGGTTCTGCCGCATCGGGATCGTCGACGGGCCGATGCGATAGGGCTTGTCGCCGTAGACCGCGCGGACGGATCGCGTGATGAACGGCAGCGCTTCCAATGTCTGCATGACGCTGAGATCGTCGGCCGCATGCACGATCGGATTGGTGCAATGGCTGACGAAATCGATCTCGCCTGATGGCACGCGCTTGCGGTTGAGTTCGGTGAAATAGCTCAGCATGCCGCCGCCGATGCGAGTGCCGGGGAAGGCGGCGCGGGCCGCGGCATAGATCTCTTCGAGGGGAGGGCAGTCCGGCCATTTGCTGCCAGGCGGCGTCGATTGCCGATCGACGGAAGGCGAGATCAGGATCGCTTCCGGTTCGAAGTCCGCGCGCTGCATCTGGCGGGCAATCTCGGCCGCTTCGCTCGATGGCGACGACTTGCAGGCAAGCGCGATCTCCAGCGTCGTACGGCCCCGATGGGCGGCAGCGATCGCGGCAAATTTCTGCAGCGCTTCGGCGCCATGTCCAGCGTTCGCATCGAAATGGAAGACAAGCTCGCGCGGCGCGATCTCCGACAGGAGGGACCGGGCCGAGAGCGTCGCATCGGCCTCCTGCGGCGTAACGACCACGCCGATATCGGGCATGGTGCCGGTCCGTGTTCCAAGTTCGAGCCTTATGACATCGCTCGACGTCGCGGCTGAGACCGCTGCGGAACGGCTGGCGTCGCTGATCATCAGCGACGTCTTCTGCCGAACCGGTTGGTTGGCGAAAATCCGATAGGGCCAGGGCAGGGCGAGCGGCCTGACATAGGTCTTGTAGGAGGCATCGGACCAGTTCCTCTGATCCTCCATTTCGAAAATGTCGCCTTCCATCCGGCATTCCGCCGCAACTCCGGGCACGACCTCATGGGAAATAGCGCGCATATCCTGGAACGGCTGCCAGGGTTCGATCACATCGGGAAAGCGTGTCTCGACGATCCGGCCGTCGACATGCTCGACCGTCGCCGCTGAACCGGCCACACCGACGATCGGATGCAGGATGCAGAAGCCGCAGCGATTGGTCTCGAAGCCGGTCTCGCTCGTGGCTTCGGCTTCGGCTTCGAAGTCGAGCCGGTCCGCCCGTCCCACGATGCGGACGTCGATGACGAGCCTCGTCTCGTCGGGTCCCTTGCAGCGGGCCTGATAGCCAACTTCGAAACGATCGTCATCCTGCTCAATCCTGAGATCGGCGATCTCGGGGCCGTAGGTTCCCCAGTCCCGGTCGCGAACGAGGTAGGAAATCGCCCGCAGCACCTCGACCCCATCGTAGCAGATGGTGCGGAGGTTGCCGTCGGCGAGATCGACGGTCAACTTTCCGGCCGTCAGGCGAACCGGCGGCCTTTCCTGGGCGCGGGTGCCGTAAAGCTGGAACGAATCGGCCGTCATCGCAGCATCGCCCCGACATCGATCGTCTGCCCCCGCGCCGCACTGTCATAGGCGGCCTCGACGAGAGCGAAGGTCTTCAGATTGTCGGCCCCTGACGTCGAGTGCTCCGCGCCGCGCTTGAGCTGATCGACCCAATGCTGCTGGATCGCGTAGACGCTCTCCTGGATATTGTGCCAGGGCCGCGAGGCCCAGGATAGCAGCTTCGGAGAGACGTCCGTGGTGGTGGTGCCCTTGGCGTTGGTCACTTCAAGGCTGTAGCCCTGGGTCAAGCGAATCGTGCCCTCGGCGCCGTCGAGTTCGATCAGGGTCTCGGGGAAGGGCTCTTTCGAGAGCTTGGTGGCGTAGCTGACGTCGACGACCGAAGTCACTCCGTTCTCATGATCGAGCAGAATGGTAGCGACATCCTCGCCCTTGATTTTTGGATTGACCCGCCTGGTGCGAGCCGTCAGCGAGCGGATGTCGCCGAGGATATAGCGAGCGATGTCGAGTGTATGAATGCCGAGATCTTCGATGATGAAGCGCTCGCCTTCGGCGAGATAGGGCTGGCCGGAAAAAACGTCGTAGCCCGAGCGGAAGGAGAAGCGGCCCCAGAAGGGCGTGCCGATCGCGCCGGCAGCGAGCGCCTTGCGAACCGCCTGGATCGGCGCCTGCCAACGAAAATTCTCGTGCACCATCAGGGCGACGCCGGCATTGCGGCAGGCCTCGACCATCGCCTTCGCATCCGACAGCGTCTTGGCGAACGGCTTCTGGCAGATGGCCGGCACCCTATTGCCGGCGGCCATTTCCACCAGCGCGCGGTGGCTCTGGACGGTGGTGGCGATATCGACGAAATCGAAGCCGCCATCGGTAAACAAGGCCTCGGCATCGCTATAGCGGCGCTCGATGCCGAACTGGTCGCCGACGATCTTCAGCCGCTCCGGATCGCGGTCGCAGATCGCGACGATCGTGGCGCCGTCGACATCGCTCCAGGCGTGCATCTGGTTGATCGCAAAGAAGCCGCAGCCGATCAACGCGCCTTTCAATTCGGTCATCTCAACCTGCCCTTGCCATTTGCATGAGGGTGACGCGCTGCTGCAGGCGGCGCTGCGCCTGGTCGACGACCACGGCGATGATGATGACGAGACCCTTGATGACCATTTGCCAGAAGGAGGAAACGCCCATCATGACGAGCCCGTCGGAAAGGATGCCGATGACGAAGGCGCCGATAATCGTTCCGCCGATCGTGCCGCGGCCACCCGACATCGAGGTGCCGCCGAGCACGGCTGCCGCGATCGCATTGAGCTCGAAGCTCTCGCCCGTGGCCGGATGGGCGGCCATCAGTTCCGAGGAGATGACGACGCCGACGATGGCGGCGCAAAGACCGGAGAACATGTAGACGAAGATCTTCACGACATCGACGCGGATACCGGACATGCGCGCGGCTCGCTCATTGCCGCCGACGGCAAAGATGTGGCGGCCGATCGGCGTCGAGCGGGCGACATAGGCGGCCACAAGCGCCAGCACGATCAGGATCCAGATCGAGACAGGCAGGCCGAGAATGCGTCCAGCGCCGAAGAAGTCGAAGCCGGTCGTGGCATATTCCGGCCGGCCGACGAGGTTCGGAAAAGTCTGACCATCAGACGACAGCAGCGCCAGGCCGCGGGCGACATAGAGCGTGCCGAGCGTCGCGATGAACGGCGCGACGTTGAGCTTGGTGATCAAGAGGCCGTTGATCAGACCGATGATAAGGCCGATCGACAGCGTGATCAGCACGATCTCGAAGAGGTTGAAATAGATGGTGTAGCCGATTGGCAGTTCGATGCCGTAGAGGATCAGGCCGCCGGCAACCATGCCGCACAGCCCGACGATCGAACCGACGGAGAGGTCGATGCCGCCGGTGATGATGACGAAGGTCATGCCCATCGCCAGGAAGGCGTTCAGCGCCACATGTTTCGACATCAGGATCATGTTCGCTGTCGAGGTGAAGTTCGGCGCGAAGATCGCAAAGAAGATGATGACGGCGAAAAGCGCGATGAAGGTCCTGAGCTTCATCAGTGTCAGAAGCGCGGAGCCGTTGGCGCCTTTTGGCGCAAGAGTGGTAGATGTAGCCGCCATCATGACGCGAGTTTCCCTTGATGTCCGTGTCCCTTGGCCGAAGCCGCGATGATCGCTTCCTCAGTCGCCTCATCCCTGTCGAAGACAGCGACCAGCTGGCCGTTGCTCAAGACCGCGATGCGATCGGAAAGCGCCATGACCTCTTCGAGGTCGGAGGTCGAAAACAGAATGGCGAGCCCGTTTGCCGCCAGCCGGCGCATGGTGCGGAAGACGTCTGCCTTGGCGCCGACATCGATGCCGCGGCTCGGCTCGTCCATCAGCAGCACCTTCGGATTGGTCATCAACGCCTTACCGATGACGACCTTCTGCTGGTTGCCGCCGGACATCGAGGTAACCTCGAAATCCGGATTGGGCGCCTTGATCGAGAGATCGCGGATCGCCTCCTGAATGGCGTTCTTTTCCGCGCTGCTGTCGATATGGAAGAGCCGGGTGAAGCGCGAAAGGCTTGCAAGCGTCAGGTTGGAGGCGATGGAGAGCACCTGCACCAATCCCTCCCGCTGCCGGTCTTCCGGGATCAGAGCAAGGCCGCGGCGGATGCGCCGCGTGGTGTCGCGGGCGCGCACTTCCTTGCCGTCGATGAAGATCCTGCCGGTCGAATGCGCATGGCGCCCGATCACGCATTCGAAGAATTCGCTGCGCCCGGCGCCCATCAGGCCGTAGATGCCGAGGATCTCGCCTGCCTTGACCGACAGGGAGACATCGTTGACGGCAAGCCCGCCGGTCGGCCTGGGAAGGCTGATATTTTCGGCGCGGAAGACCTCTTGGCCGATGGAATGGGTAACGGATTTTGCAAAATCCTTGGCGTCCGAGCCGATCATCGAGCGCACGATCCAGCGCGTGTCGATATCGCGCACCATGGCATGGCCGGTGATCTGGCCGTCGCGCAGCACCGTGATGTAGTCGCCGATCCGCATCAGCTCTTCCAGCCGGTGCGAGATATAGACGATCGCCACACCGTGGGCTTTCAGCTCGGCGATCACCTTGAACAGGATTTCGACTTCCGCCGCCGAAAGCGCGGAGGTCGGCTCGTCCATGATCAGGATGCGGGCATCGAGCGACATCGCCTTGGCGATCTCGACGAGTTGCTGCTGGCCGATCGGCAGATCCTCGACCATCGTATCCGCCTCGATGCCGGCATCGAGACGCCGCAGAAATTCATTGGCCTTTTCGACCTGCGCCTTGTGATCGATGCCGAGCAGGCCGCGGGTGATCTCGCGCCTTGTGAAAATGTTTTCGGCCACCGACATGTTGGCGAAGAGATTGAGCTCCTGGAAGATCATGCCGATGCCATTGGCCTGCGCGTCGGCCGGACTGTCGAAGGATATGGGCTTGCCATCCAGGATGATGCGGCCGAGCGTCGGGCGCTCGACGCCGGCGATGATTTTCATCAGCGTCGATTTGCCGGCGCCATTTTCGCCAACCAGAACGTTCACCGCGCCGCGGCGCAGCTCCAGATTGGCGCGCTTGACGGCGACGATGCCCGAATAGACCTTCGACACATCGTCGAGGCGCAGGATGATGTCGTCCTCTTGTGCCTCTGCCGCTGTCATGAGCCCACCTTCAGTTCCGAAGGTGTCACGAGCGGAAGCTCGCCGCTTTTCGGCAGCGGAAAGGCGCCGATCACCGTCACCGTCTTGCCGGCCAGGCCGTCGCGCGGAACGGCGGAGAGAACAGCGGCATTGGCCTTCTCGTTGAACGCCTTACCGAACTGCGCCCATTCGATCTGGTTCTTGAATTCATTGAAATTGACGAAGTCTAGCGTGTCGCGCAGTGCGGTGCCGCGCAGCGCCGGCCCGATCTGCACCTTGGCATCGGCCTTGCCGTCGCCATCGGCGTCGAGATCGAGCGTTGCCGCGCGCGACGCCGTGTCGGCCGCAACGACCGTGCCGGTGATCTTCACCGCATAGGTCCAGGGCGAGCTGCTCTGCTTGCGAGTATTGCCGTATTTCTCGCCGGCGGCATCCGGGTTGGAGGCGGCAAGCTGCATGACGTCCTTCAGCTCGCCGGCGCGCTTTTCGAAATACGGCACGACGTCAGGCTGCCAGATCGCCTCGACCTTGGCATTCGGGTCGAAAGCGGTCTTGGCCGCTGCCGCCGCCTTCTCCTCTGTAGTCGGCGTCTTGATGATCTTGCAGCCGGGCAAGGCCGCCGCCACGACGGCGGCTAGCAGGGCGCCCTTCATTCTCAACATGCGATGAACCTCGACGTCTTGCAAAATGCATTGCGGAGGGCGCAACACTGCACCCTCCGCAATTGGCGCTGATCAGTTCGTCAGGGCGAAGGTCTCGAGCTTGCCGGCATTGTCGGCATTGACGAGAACACAATCCATCAGCTGCTTCTCTTCCTTCGGCGTCGTCTTGTTCTTGATGTAGGCGTCCGCCTGTTCCACCGCCAACTGGGCCTGCGCATAGGCGGGCTGCAGCACGGTCGCCTTGATGCCACCCGACTTGATGGAGTCGCGCACGTCGTTGGAGCCGTCGAAGCCGACGACGATCACGTCCTTGCGGCCGGCCGCCTGAAGGGCTGCGATCGCGCCCATGGCCATGGTGTCGTTGCCGGAGATGACGCCCTTGATATCGGGGTTGGCCTGGAGGATGGTTTCCATCTTCGAATAGGCTTCCGTCTGGCTCCAGTTGGCCGACTGCTTGGCGACGGACTTCAGCTCCGGATAATCGTCGATGACGTCGTGATAGCCCTGTGAGCGGATGCCGGCATTGGTGTCGGACTCCTTGCCCACCAGCTCGACGTAATTGCCCTTCTCGCCCATCAGCTTGACGAATTCCTGCGCCCCGAGCTGGGCGCCCTGATAGTTGTTCGAGACGATCTGGGCGACGGCAACGCCGGTCGCATTGATTTCGCGGTCGATCAGGAAGGAGGGGATGCCGGCATCCTTCGCCTTCTTGACGGCGGCGACGGAAGCGTCCGCGCCGGCATTGTCGAGGATGATCGCCTTGGCGCCGCGCCCGATCGCCGTATCGATCATTTCCGACTGCTTGTTGGCGTCGTCGTCATGGGTCATGACGAGGGTCTCGTAGCCGAGTTCCTTCGCCTTGGCTTCGGCGCCGACGGCTTCGGCCTTGAAGAAGGGGTTGTCATGTGCCGGCGTGATGATGGCGATGAGGTCGGCCGCAAAGGCCGGCATGGCAGTTCCGAGCGCCAGCGCGCCGGCAAAGGCTGCAAGTGTTAGTCTGCGCGTCAGTTTCATTTTTTTCCTCCCGTTGTGAATGAAGCCCCGTTCTCCCCGGAGCGGTTGCCCCGTCTCCGGGGCGGTAGAGGGGGAGGGACTTGCCTCCCCGGGCCGGTTCAGGTGATGCGCCGGATGCTCTCGGCGATCTCCTGCGGTTCGAATACTTTCTTCCAGTCGTCGCGCATCAGCGCCGGAATGCCGAACTCGATCGCCTTGTTGCAGGCGTCCGAGAACACGCCGTCGACCTCCTTGAAGATGACCGCGCCGAGCACGTTCATATGGCCGAGCAGAAAGTCGCGGGCTGCTTGTTCAGGCACGCCGCGCGCCACGCATTCGTCCATGGCCTGGCGCATGACGACGAGCAGCGATGCGCAGACGGTTTCGGAAAGGCCGGGTTCGAGCATGGCGAGCTGGTCGACAGTAACCCGGTGCGAGCGCATGACCGGCGCCCAGATGAGCTTGGCAATTTCCTCGCCGAGTGCATAGGCGCTGTCGGGCCCCTGCATCAGCGCTGAGACGATGTGCTGCTTGGCGAACAGGCCGCCGAAATGGTCCTTCTTGGCCTGCATATCCGTCTCGTCGTTGAAGATCGGCGGATGGCAGGGATGGGTGACGAAATAGGTGAGGTCGTCGCGCTTCGGCAGGTGGCCGGCAAAGGGAGCGGCGGCATCGAGCGCAACCACCATCGTGCCGGGTGCGAGCTTGTCGACGATGCCGGCTGCGACCTTGCCGATCGCCGTATCCGGTACGGCGAGGATGACAACATCAGCGCCGTCGAGCGCGGCCTCGACAGGCACGCAATCGAGACCGAGATCGTTCTTCAAACGCGCCTTGCCCGCGTCGCTCACCTCGACATGGCGCACCTGGAAGCGTGAGCCTTTGAGATTTTTGGCAAGCCGGTATCCCATTTTGCCGCCGGCGCCGAAGAGAGCAATCTTGGTCATGTTTTCCTCACTTTTTCAGTTCTGGATAGGATCATAAACTGGTATGATGAGTCAATCACCATATCACTACTTTAGTTGTTCAAGACCCATGTTTTTCGGCGTCGAGCCGGTCGATCGCCTCAACGTTGCCTGCCGATGGGCCGTCAGGGTCGAATTCGGATGCAAGCCAGACGTCGACGATCGATTTCGCCAGTTCCGGCCCGATGACGCGCGCCCCCATCGTGATGATCTGGGCGTTGTTCGATTTGGCCGCGCGTTCCGCCGAATAGGTATCGTGCGTCAGCGCGGCGCGGATGCCCGGCACCTTGTTTGCGGAAATGCACACACCGATGCCGGTGCCGCAGAACAGGATGCCGCGCTGATGTTCGCCGTCGACAATCGTCTGCGCGAGACGCTGGGAGAGATCGGCGTAGAAGCCGGCCTGACTGAGATCGTGAACTTCGAGATCCGCCTTGCCGGCGAGATGGGCGGCAATAACATCCAGGAGCGGTTTGCCGGCGCTGTCGGCGCCAATTGCAATCTTCATAGCAGTTTCCTTTCATCGCCCTCGGGCATGGAAATCACCTTTCGATCGCCGCGCTGACGCGGCGAAGAATGTCGAGGTAACCGTCGACGCCCCAGGCGGAGCGGCCGATGAACAGGCCGTCGATATGCGCCTCGGTGATCAGTTCCTCGCAATTTTCCGGATTGACGCTGCCGCCGTAGAGAACCGGCACCGCACGTCCAACAATGGACTTCGCCACCTCGGCGATCTTTCCGTGTCGCTCCGACGCGTAGTCGGCGGTCGCCGGTATACCCTTGGCGCCGATCGCCCAGACCGGCTCATAGGCAAGCAGGACCGGAGCCTCGGCCCCGGCGTCGACGCCCCTCAAGGCGGCCTCGACCTGCCGCCGTAAAACCGCGTCGGCCCGACCCTCCCGGCGCTCCTGCAACGTCTCGCCGATGCAGATCAGCGGCGTCAGGCCATGGCGGATCGCGGCGGAAACCTTGAGGCCGACGGTTTCGTCGGTCTCGCCGAAATGCTCGCGCCGCTCGGAATGACCGAGTTCGACGATATCGAGTTCGCAGTCCTTCAGCATCAGAGGCGAAATCTCGCCGGTCCAGGCGCCGGCGTCTTCCCAGTGCATGTTCTGGGCGCCGACCTTGACCGATGTCTCGGCCAGCACACGCTTGACCTCGCGCATCGCGGTAAAGGCGGGAATGACGAAGCGCTGCACGCGGATGTCGCGTTCGCTGTCTGCCTGGGCGAGGTGGCGCGCGAAGGCGAGCGCTTCCTCAACGGTCTTGTTCATCTTGAAACTGGTGCCGACCCAGACGACCATCAGCTTTTCCTTCCGTCGCGGATCTGCGCGAAATAGCCGTCCGTCCCGACCTGGCCGCCTTTGAGCGCGATCTGCAGGCCGTTGGTCGGCGGAAAGTCGCCATGGGCGAGGCACAGCGGCGACCCCGGCGTCTGGGGAAGCGGCAGAAGCGTCGTCAGCGCGTCGATCTTCAATTGCCGGAGTGCGTGACTGGAGGTGTCGCCGCCGGCGACGACCGCACGCGACAGCCCTTCCGCCTCGACCAACCGGCAGAGGATTGTGCCAAGCGCGCTTCCCAGCCGGTGACGCGCGCCAGGCAGCCGGTCGATATCGGCGCCGCGGTCCGCGGAGGGGCCGAGAGCCGTGTAGAGGATGACGCTCTTGCCTTCTTTCAGCTTTTGAATGCCTGCCTGTATCGCTCCATCCACGGCGCCTTCGCCATTCGAGACCAGCGTCAGCGGATCGAGCGCAATGCTTTCGAAGCCGTTCTCGACAGCGGTGCGGATTTGCCGCTCGGTCGTCGGCGAGACGCTACCCGAGACGACGGCGAGGCGGTCGACGGGGCCGACATCGGGAAATTCGCCGCTGCTCGCGCCGATCAAGCCGGCCCGCCGCCATGCGCTGAGCAGGGCATATTCGACCCCCGAGGAGCCGGCGACAAAGCTTGCCGAGCGGCTGGTGACACGCAGCATCTGCCCGCCTGCCGCGATCTGTGTTGCCTCGGAGTCGACATCGAGGAGCAGGATCCCGTCCGGGCTCGACGCTAGCGCGTCTATCCGTTGATCGGCGTCCGCCGCGGTGATCGTGACAAGATCGGCAAGCAGGACGGGGAGGGAGGTCTGCTTCGACAGGTGGACCGTAAGGTCCGCCTCGTCCATCGGCGTGACCGGGTGGCGGCTCATGACGGGATGGCGGTCGATGCGGAAGACGCGGCCCTGATAAGCGGCGAAGAGATTGCCGAAGGCGGTATAACGCTTCAATTGCGGCGCGCCGACGATAACTGGCACAATGGATTGCCCGAATATCGTGCGGCCGATTTCGATCGCCTTGCCGATATTGCCGATCTCGGGGCTGGAATCGAAAGTCGAGCAGACCTTGTAATGGCAGATGGCAGCGCCGAGCGATTTCAGCCAATCGAAAGCAGGCGCAAGGTGCTCCTCCATCCAGTCCGGCGTCTCGGAGCGGCTCGTTCCGGCAATGCCGATCGCCCGGCAGTGTTTGAAGCGAGCGAGCAATCCCGGCGTCGGAATGTCGAGGAAGAGTGCCGTCTCGACACCGCTCGAGGCGAGCGCCTCCATGACATCGGTCGAGCCGGTAAAATCATCCCCGTAATAGCTGACGAGAAGTCGATCCATATCGGTCACGCGCCTTTGCCGTCGCTGAATTTCGCAATCGAGGCGGCAAGCTCCGGATGATCTCTCGCGTAGATCTCAAGTGGTATGTCGGCGACAGCCGCCTGCCAGGCCTGCTGCACCGCCCGGACGCCGGCAGCCGGGCCGCCGGGATGGCTGACGATGCCGCCGCCGCAGAGATAGAGCAGATCGACAGTGCGGCCGGTGCGGCGATAGGTTTCCGGCGCCTGTCCGCCCCACTGGCCGGAGCCCGCGACCGGAAGCGGGCAATCGGCGGCGTCGAACAGCGGCGTGCTGACCGCCTTGAAGGATGAGACGAAGCTGTCGTCCGGCTCCCAGTATTTGACCCTGATGCCGTTGATCTGAAACTGATCGACCCCGAGCAGCCGCCAGAACTGCTGATAGACCTTGAAATCCAAGCCGGCGCCCGGATCGCGGGTCAGCACGTCCCAGCCGTTTCGATGCGCGTGCAGCACCAGGCTCGAGCGTTTGCGTAGAAAGCTCATGCCGCCGAAGCCGATCGAGTTGATGTTGACGACGGCGCAATTACCGCCGGCCGCAGCCACGATGTCGTGGTTGCGCATCATCTCGTCGGGGTCGGCATGCGAGATGCCGAAGGCATACATGACCTTTTTGCCGGTCTTCTGCTCGTGATCGAGAATGCGCGGCATGATCGCCGCGACGCGGTCCTTGAGCGGCGAGTAGGCCGGGCTCATCAGCTTCTCGTCGTCCTTGATGAAGTCGACGCCTGACGCAATCAGCTCGCCGACGAGTTCCGCCGTCTCGTGCGGCCTCAGCCCAAGCGCCGGCTTGACGATCGTTCCGATGATCGGCCGGCCTTCAACGCCGGTGAGGCGGCGGCTTCCAGGAATGCCGAACTGCGGCCCGGGATGGGCGCTCTTGAAGGCGTCGGGCAGCTTCATGTCGACGATGCGAATGCCGGTCATGCCCTTGATCGAATAAACGCCGCCGATCGCGATGGTCATCAAGGCCGAGAGATCGGTGCCGATCGCCTCCAGCGGAAAGCCGATGTCGACATCGGCGCGTCGGAGCAGCGTGCCGGCAGCGACCTCAGGCCAGGTCGGATGGCGCGCATCGTCGAGCGGCCGGATGGCCAGCACGCGGGCGGCGACACGCGCTTTCAGCTCCTCGGTTTCGCCCGGGACCGGCACGAAGGTTCCGGTCGACTGGTCGCTGGCGATCTTGTCCGCCATCGCCTCGACGCTGCCGGCCGTTTCGATGCGGTAGGTCAGGGTAATCATCATGAAACGGACGGCTGCTCCTCTCGCCAATGCAGATTGCCATGGCGTCAACTCATGATCTGGTATAATGAGTATTCCAACCAATGAAAAGCGAATTTTTTGAGTGTGCAAATTTCCAGTCGCAAGCTTTGTCCTTGGTCCGGAAAACTGTTAGGAGGAGACGATTTGAGCCAGCGAGATGTTATGACCCAGCCCCTCGAACAGATCGTCCGCCGCAAACTCTCTGACGAAGTGTTTGATCGACTTGAGCGATTGATCACCTCAGGCGAGCTTCAGCCCGGCGATGAAATGCCCTCCGAACGGGTGCTGATGGAGCGCTTTGGGGTCGGCCGGCCGGCGATCCGCGAGGCCATGCAGTCGCTTGCCAACAAGGGTCTCGTCAACATTTCGCACGGCGAGCGGGCGAAGGTTCTGAGGCTGACGGCAAAGTCGATCTTCCGCCAGGTCGATCTCACCGCCAAGATCATGCTGGCACAATCGGCTGACTCGCTGGAGCATCTGAAGAGCGCCCGCATCTTCTTCGAGCGCGGCATGGCGCGCGAGGCCGCGCAGCGCGCCTCGGCAAATGATATTGGCGACCTCAGGGAGATCATCGAGCGCCAGCGCAGGTCACTCGGGCAGCCCGAAGAATTCATCGATGCCGATATGGAGTTCCATACCCGCATCGCCCAAATCTCAGGCAACCCGATCTACATCGCCGTCAGCGAAGCCATGCTCGCCTGGCTGAAGGAATATCATACCGAAATGCTGATCTGGACCGGCAAGGAAAAGTTCACGCTCGCCGAACACGACGAAATCGTCGGCCGCCTTGAAGCCAATGACGTGGACGGCTCGGAAATAGCGCTGCTCAAGCATCTCGAACGCTCGCGCGCGCTTTACGCGAAATAGCCTCAACTCTGTATGTGAGCGGTGCGCCGCCCACCTTCCTGCTGACGCTCAACCCTCGGCCGGCCCGGCTTCCGAACGGTAGCGTGCATTTATCCGCAGCAGCGGAACAATGCTGTGCCGGCGAGGTTGTGGATAGGCCAAGCACGCAAAGATCCCCAAGGAGGACACCACATGCGTATGAAACTCGTAGCAGCTTCGCTTCTCGCCCTCGGCATGGCCACTTCAGCCTTCGCCCAATCCAATCCGGCGCCGGCCGGTGCCACGATCGACAAGAACCAGGCCGATCAGGGTGGTGGTGCAACCAGCGACCCGAAGACTAAAAAGCCGATGGCAACCGATTCCACCATGACCAATTCGACGACCGGCGGCACGATGAAAATGGACAAGACCAAGTGCCCCAACCCGGTCAACAACTCCGCCAATCTCCAGACCCAGGGCGGCACCAGCAACGCCACACCGATGGATGAGGCCTGCGCGGCCCATAACAACTGATCGGCCTCACCACAAAAAACCCCGCTTCGGCGGGGTTATTGCGCGAGCCGCCCCCCCGGCAGGCGGCATTTGCGTCAGCGATTCCATCATAACTTGACTTACTGCAAAACGCGCGATATCAATTTGGGTAATCGATAACCCAAAAGAGATCCCGTGACCGCCTCACTCAACGACATAGCCGCCCGTGCAGGTGTCTCCGTTAAGACCGTGTCAGGTGCATTGCATGGCGGCTCGGCGCGCATGTCGGAAGACACCCGCCAGCGGATCAAGGAGATCGCCGCGGAGCTCGGATATGTCACCAACTTCGCCGCACGCAGCATGCGGCAAGGCTGGATGCCACTTGTCGGCCTGGTCGCGGACGACTTGATCACCTCGCCTTTCGCGACCGAAATCATTAGGGGGCTCGATGGCGCCGTGCGCGCCGCCGACATGGCCGTCTTCGCCATGACGCTCGGCGGCCATCGCAGCGTAGCGTCGATCCTCGACGAGATGCGCCGCTTTCGCCCGCGGGCGATTGCCTATGCCGCCATGTATCACAAGAGCGTCGACCTGCCGCCCGAATTTGCCGACACGGTCGGAGTCATGATCAACTGCCGTGATGCCAACGACCGCGTGACCTCACTGGTGCCGGATGAAACGGGGGCAGCGCTCGAGATTACCAACTATCTGATCGATGCCGGCCGGCGCAATATCGCCTTCATCAATCTGCCGGGGCTGCTCGCCGGGGACCTTCGTGAACTCGGCTTCCGACAGGCGCTCGATCATGCGGGCATCGACGGAGCCGGCGCCATCGTCTTGCCTGCCGTCAGCAAGGCGATCTACAGCGACCGGGCGCACAGCCTCGTGGCCACACATGTGCATGAGCTGATGAGCGGCGCCCGGCGCCCCGATGCCATCCTGTGCGGCAATGACCGCGTGGCCATGGAGGTCTATGCCGCGCTGCACCGGACAGGCGCGGCCATTCCCGACGATGTCGCCATTGCGAGTTTCGACAACCAGGTCGAGATCGCCTCGCGTCTCGACCCGCCGCTGACCACCATGGCGCTGCCGCACCGCGCCATGGGCCGCCAGGCGGCGCAAATCCTGCTTGCCGAAGACCGGGTCCCGGTCGGGGTGCAGAAACTGCCGTTCCAGCTGGTGGAGCGGGCATCCGTATAAATTGAGATAGGCCCATCCAATTGAGGAGGAATTCTAATGGGTAAACGTTTACTTTGGTCTCTGATCCTGTCCTCGGCGTTGACCGCGCCATGGGCGCAGGCAGCCGAGAAAACCACAATCCAGGTCATGCATCAGGGCGATCCCGGCTTTGTCGCCGCCTATGGCAAGGTCGCCGAGCGGTTCGAGGCGGCCAACCCCGATGTCGACGTGCAGTTCATCTATGCGCCGCACGATGCCTATAACGAGAAGTTCAGCGCGGCCGTCATGGCCAAACAACTGCCCGACGTCATGGAACTCGATGCGCCGTTCCTCGCCAATTACGTCTGGTCGGGCTATCTTCAACCCATCAAGCCGCTGATCGACAAGGACCTCCTCGACGATATGACGGAGTCCAATATCGCCCAGGGCACATACCCGATCGACAAGGACCTCTATGCACTCGGACTGACCGACTCGTCGGTCGTCCTTTACGGCAACAAGAAATATCTCGAAGCGATCGGCGCCCGCATCCCGAAATCCGTCGACGATGCCTGGACTCGGGAAGAATTCGAAACCTATCTCGAAAAGCTTTCCAAGCTCGACGGCGTGAAGTGGCCGATCGATACCTTCCGCGGCTACGGCATCAAGACCGAATGGATCACCTATGCCTATGGCCCGATCCTGCAATCGGCCGGCTGCGATCTCATCGACCGCAAGGCTTGGAAATCCGAGGGCACGCTGGATAGCGACGCCTGCGTCGATGCTCTCGCCATGATGCAGAAATGGGTCAAGAACGGCTGGGTCGTGCCGCAGTCGGCCGGAACCAACCAGTTCTTTGCCGAAGGCAATCCGGCGGCGCTGGCGCTCGGCGGACACTGGGTCTATGCGGAGGCCGCCGCGACCATGAAGGACAACATCGTCGTGCTGCCGCTTCCAAAGTTCGGCGCCAAGGGCGCGAGCCCGAATGGCACCTGGATCTGGGCGGTCACCAAGACCTCGACGCATCCCGAGATATCAGGCAAGTTCATCAGCTTCCTGCTGAAGGACAAGGAGTTCCGGACCTTCGCCGCAAGCCAGTCGGGCTATCCCGGCTTGAAGAGCTTCGCTGCCGAATCTCCGCTCTATGCCACTGGCGGCCCGATGGCGATCGCCTTCGAGCAGGCATCGAAGACGGCCGTCGCCCGCCCGCCACATCCTGCCTATCCCACAATCACCTCGGCCTTCATGCAGGCCGTCGACCAGGTGTTCAATGGCGGCGATCCCAAGGAGGCGCTGACGTCAGCCGCCAAGAAAATCGATCAGGATATCGAGGACAATGACGGCTATCCGCCATTCGGCGACGGGCAATAAGCGTGATCGCTGCCGATAGGCGAACCCCTGCGATGTCTCAGGCAGATATCGCAGGGCGCGACCGGCATCTAAAGCGCGTCGCGATCTTTCAGATTCGCTCCTCGCGCTTTAGCTCTTTGTTTTTACGCATGTCGTTTGCGGCAAAAGCGCTCAGCGCTTTGCCTGGCAAAGCCGCTGCTCACTTTTGCGCGACATGCTTTAGGCTTGGAAAGGAGGAGTTGCATGGTCATGCAACAATCGACATCTTCGACATCCGTCCGAAAGGCTCCGGCGCGCCGGCATAACAAGGGACGGCTGATGCAGGAAGCCGCCATGCTCGCGCCGGCCATGATCCTGTTGACCCTCTTTCTGATCCTGCCGTTCCTCTTGTCATTCTGGACGGCAATGACCAACCAGCCTCTGGTGCCGCGGCCGACGCCCGTCCGGTTCGTCTGGTTCAACAATTTCATCCGCATCTTCCAGGACGATCTTTTCTGGACCGCCCTTTGGAACGTCGCGCGCTTCACCTTCTGGATCATTCCAGCGCAGTGCGGCCTCGCTTTCGCGACGGCGCTGCTGCTTCATCAAAAGCTGCCGTTCCGCAATCTGCTGCGCGGCATGTTCTTCCTGCCGGCGATCACCTCGATGGTCGTGGTCTGCGTCATCTGGGGCACCCTGTTCCAATATCCCACGGGGCCGTTCAACCAAATCCTCGGCTTTCTCTCAGGCGGAGCGATCCAGCCGATCGATTGGCTCGGCGATCCGCAATGGGCGATGTTCTCGCTCGTCCTGCTCTCGGCCTGGCAGGCCTACGGCTTCCAGATGATCGTCTATCTCGCCGGCCTCCAGGGCATTCCGGACGAACTCTACGATGCCGCCAAGATCGACGGTGCGAACGCTTTCCGGCGCTTCTGGCATGTGACCATGCCCGGCCTGCGGCCGACCCATGTCTTTGTCCTGGTGATCACCACCATCCAGGCGTTCAAGCTCTATACCCAGGTCGCCATCCTCACGCAGGGCGGACCGAAAAGCAGCACCGAAACGGTGGTGCACTACATGGTCCGCGCCGGCTTCGAAGAGCAGAAGATGGGCTACGCATCCGCCGTTTCGGTCATATTGTTCGTGATCGTTCTCGTCATCGCGCTGATCCAGCGCCAGCTGCTGAGGCGCTTCGATGTCTGATATCGCACTCTCGATCCCGCAGGCCCGCACAGCGCGGCCCCGTTCCGCCGTAAAGGTTCTTCGTATCATCCAGACGACGTGCATTTTCATCATCGCATTGGTGATCGTCTCTCCATTGCTGCTCCTGGTCGTGGCAAGCCTCAAGGATGACCGGTTCCAAATTCTGGCCGATATGGGCAGCTTCCGGGCCTTCTGGGTTTCGAACCCCACGCTTAACAACTATGCCGAGGTCGGCCACCTCTCGGGTGAACTCGCCTTCGGACGCTACCTCATCAACTCGCTGATCATTCTGGTCACGACGGTCTGTTCCGGCCTGATTGTCAATTCGATGGCGGCGTTTGTCCTGGCCTGGGGATCGCTCAGGGGCCGCGCCGTCATCCTGTCGATCGTGATCGCACTCTATGTGATCCCGCAGGAAAGCATCATCATGCCGCTCGTTATCATGGTCTCGCGGGCGGGAATGTCCGATACCTTCGCGGTGCAGATCGTGCCGTGGATCGCCAGCCCCCTCTATATCTTCCTGCTCTACCAGTTCTTCGCGCAACTGCCGAAGGAATTGCTGGAAGCCGCCGAGATGGATGGCGCATCTTTTTTCCGGGCCTATCGTTCCATCTTCCTTCCGCTCAGCCTGCCTGCACTCGCCACCGTGTCGATCCTCATGGGTATCGAGACCTGGAACCAGTATCTCTGGCCGATCTTGGTGACGCAGACGGACTATGCCCGGCCGATCGCCGTCGCCATCGCGACCTTCTTCGGGCAGGACAGCATCTACTGGGATCGTGCGATGGCAGCCTCCGTTTTAATGATGATCCCGATCCTGGGGCTCTACCTCGCATTCCAGCGCTGGTTCGTGAGTTCCTTTATCGGCTCTGCCGTGAAAGGTTGAATTGATGACAAGCCAAGCGACTTCTCCGTCCGATGAAGCGGAGCTGGAGACGATCAGCGCCTTCCTGCCCGCAGGGTCCACGATTCATGCCTGGATCAGGGCGTCGCATGGCGACGCTCCGGGAAGGTTGACGGCACATGTCGATGGGAATCCGGCCTGTGCTGTCGAAACTTCAAATCCGCATGAGTTTGAGTTTCGGCTGCTGACGCTGGAAAGAGGCGGAGAGGCTGCTTTCTCCTACGATCCCATGACGACCGACGTCTCGGTCCTCTATGCCTTCCTTCAGCCCCACGTTCTCGAAGAAGGCGTCCGGCTGCTGCATATCAGCCCTGCCAATGCCACACCCGAGGTCCCCGGCAGCTATCACTTCCGCCCGCCTTTCGGCTGGATGAACGATCCCAACGGGTTTGGAAGGTTCGGCGGCAAGCTGCACCTCTTCTACCAGCACTATCCCCACAGCCTTCGGTGGAACAACATGCATTGGGGTCATGCGGTCTCGGAGGACTATCTTCGCTGGAAGCATCTGCCGATCTTTCTTTTCCCTTCGGATGAACTCGCTGCGCGGGCCGACGGGCGGGGCGGGGCATTTTCCGGCTCCGCGATCGCTCTTCCCGGCGATGAAGCCGGCCTTCGCATTTTCTTCACCGAGCATATGAAGGATCGGGAACCGGAGGAACAGGTTCAGTTCACGGCCACCAGCCGCGATCTTGTCAATGTCGAGCCGGCGAGCCTGATCCTGCCGGCGCGTCCCGCCGGGCTCGGTCTGACGACCGACTTCCGCGATCCCTATGTCTTCCTCGGGCCCGACGGCCAATGGAAGATGTTGCTCGGCACGCGAGACCGCGAGGGCGGCGTTATCCTGCTCTACCAAACCGATGACCCGGCTGCGGCGACGGGATGGAACTTCCTCGGCATGCTTCACCGTGAGAACCGCTTCGGGATGACGGCGGCGGAGTGCCCCTGCATGGTGCCGCTCGATGGTCCCGCCAATGATCCGACGACGCGCTGGGCCCTGATCTTCGGTCTGCTCACCAGCCGCGACCCGGCAACGGGCCGGCGCAACATGACGCTTGCGACTGTCGGCCGTTTCGATGGCCAACGGTTCTCAATGGAATTCGAACAGGAACTGGACTTCGGCACCGACGCCTACGCGTTCCAGGCCTTCGTCGACGAGGGCGACCCGATCGGCATCGCGTGGCTTGCGAACTGGACGGATATTTCCAGAGAGATCGACATGCCGACGGCGATGACCCTGCCGCGCCGGCTGGCATTGCAAAGTGGGGCGCTGATCACGCCGCCGGTGTCAGGTGTCGAAAGCCTGCGGCAACGGCGACTGGATGCCGGAGGTTTTCTCCATGGCCGGACCGTCGATCTTGCCAACGGCTCCGTCGAAATCCTTCTCACTCTCAGGCAAGCCGGCAATGCGTTCCGCCTCGATCTCGAACATCCCGAGGCGACGGTCGCGGTTCAGTTGGATGAGGCCGGGCTGAGCATTCCCTTCTCGGTGGCGAATGCCAAGGCATCGCCCCGCTATATCACCGCCGGCGCACGCCCATCGACCATCCGGATATTCCTCGATGCAGGCTCGATCGAGGTCTTCGCCGACGATGGCCGCTGGACGGGAACCAAGCG
Source organism: Rhizobium sp. NZLR11 (assembly GCF_019685115.1). Classification (NCBI taxonomy): domain Bacteria; kingdom Pseudomonadati; phylum Pseudomonadota; class Alphaproteobacteria; order Hyphomicrobiales; family Rhizobiaceae; genus Rhizobium; species Rhizobium sp. NZLR11. Next base: position 156,719 of record NZ_JABDWD010000002.1, read on the forward strand.
GCTGCCCGGCGTCAAGGGGGTAAGTGCTGCGCGTCTGACCGCATCCGAGGGAAATATAATCGCCGCTGAAATCTGGCAGCTCGGTCTTTAATCGCTGGAGGATAAAACGACATGGCATCGGTTACGATAGACGAAGCCCGCAAGCATTATGGCGCCGTTCCGGTGATCCACGGCGTCTCCGTCGATATCGAGGACGGCGAATTCGTCACGCTCGTCGGTCCCTCTGGCTGCGGCAAGTCTACCCTGCTCAGAATGCTAGCAGGGCTGGAGGAGATCAGCGACGGCGAAATCCGCATCGGCGGCCGGGTCGTGAACGACGTGGCGCCGAAAGAGCGGGATATTGCTATGGTGTTCCAGAGCTACGCGCTCTACCCGCACATGACCGTCGCGGAGAATATGGGCTTCGCTCTGAAGCTCCAGGGCCAGAACAAGTCGACGATCGAAAAGCAGGTGAAGGAGGCGGCTGACATCCTGGCGCTCGGACCTCTCCTCGACAGATTGCCCAAACAGCTGTCGGGCGGCCAGCGCCAGCGCGTCGCCATGGGCCGCGCGATCGTCCGTCACCCGCAGGTCTTTCTCTTCGACGAGCCGCTCTCGAACCTCGACGCCAAGCTGCGTGTGACGATGCGGGCGGAAATCAAGGAGCTTCACCAGCGACTGAAGACCACCACCGTCTATGTCACCCATGATCAAGTCGAAGCCATGACCATGGCCGACAAAATCGTCGTGATGCGCAGCGGCCGCGTGGAGCAGATCGGCAAGCCGCTCGAGCTCTTCGACCGTCCGGCAAACACCTTCGTCGCCTCTTTCATCGGCTCGCCCGCGATGAACCTGTTCGAAGGTGAAGTCAGGAACGGCAGCTTCGTTTTGGGCGGAACCAGCCTGCCTCTGCCGCCCGGCCGGCAAGAGGCGGACGCCGTCACCTATGGCATCCGCCCGGAGCATATGGCGATCCGCGAGGACGGCGTGCCGGCCACCATCGTCGTCGTCGAGCCGACCGGATCGGAAACCCACATCAACGCTAGGCTTGGAAGTGCCGATATCACGCTGCTTCTGCGTGAACGGGTCGACTTCAAGCCGGGACAACAAATCTCGATCGCCCCTGACCTGTCGAAGGTGCATTTGTTTGGAACAGGCGGCAATCGCCTAAATTAAGATGAATGCCCTGTGGGTCGCTTTGGGCGGCGTGCCGATTGTGAGTGTCGCAGAGGTCCCTCGCAAAAATGCCCAACTTTTGCGAGGGACTTCTTCCATAGATCGTTCGGGAAGATCAAAGCGGGTGGCTCCGCAGGATTTGTGCAGCAACGGGCTCCGTGATTACGCTGGAGACTTGCGGTCCCTCACGCCGTTTATGGATGGCCCTTCTGAAAATCTGAGGTTTCTGATGTCTCAACCGACAGATTGGGGCCGAGAGCGCCCAGGAAACTCGCGGCATGGAAAATGGCAGCCGGCGGCTTTGCGCCGGTATCGCGGATATCACCGGACAAGATACGCTGGACCGCTTCGCAGATGATCGGCGCCGTGACGGCATAGATGTCCTGTCCCTGGGCGAGAATCCGGCGGCGCAGGTCGCCTTGCGTGACGATCACCTCAACGGCGAAGCGCTGCGCCAAACGTCCGGTTTCATCGATGGCCTGGGGCGGGGGCGTCGATGGATCCCGAACATCCCGCAGGGCTGTCGTGCTGAGAAAGGTGTGCAACTCCTTCGTCCGGACGTGGCGGGCGATCAGCGGCACTTCCGAAAATGGAAGCTCGACGAATGTCTGCTGGCCGAACGGAGCCGGTAAAACGGATACCTTCTCGGCCGGCGGCTGATGCACGGGTCCAAGCTGCCCGCCGCTGACGGCCAGGCGCTGCGCGGTGTTCTTCTCCCCGGTCACGCGCGTGCCTTTCGTGGGCAGCCAGCTGTCGAGCGCAACCCGGATTTCGACAGTGTCGGCATGCAGCCATTCGTCCATCAGGGCTGCCACCAGCAGGTCTGCCAATCCGCCGTAAAATCCCATGGCCGGGATGACGGCTACGCCCGCTTCCCGGGCCGCAACCTCATGCCGGTCGAATGTGGCCTGTACGCTCGGCTGTTCAGCCGTTACGTCGAGATAATGGATGCCGGCCCGGAGCGCGGCACGCACGACCGCGTCGGCCGTGTCCATGAACGGGCCGGCGCAGTTGATGACCGCCGCCGCTCCTGCGAACGCGCTGTCCAGCGCCTCGTCATCCTCTATCGCTGCTTCGCGGCATTCGACGCCGCGTTCCGGAAAGCCCGCCTCTGCCAATCGTCTGGCACTCCGTCCGATCGCAATCGGCGTCAGCCCGCGCCGCAACAGTTCGGCGACGACAAACCGGCCGGTATGGCCGTTCGCTCCAAGGACTGCCACCACGGCGTGGAGTGTTCCAGTGTTGTCGGTTTGATGAATGGTCATTGCTCTCTCCTGCGCTACCGACCTGTCTGTAGCTATAAACATACAGGTCTGTAGCGTGTCAATCCGCTTTCTGCTAGTGTGGCTGAATTGGAGATGAGCGAATGACGAAAAACACAGCGAACGCCCCGGCCGTGAATGAGGTACGGGATAGAATTCTCGAGACTGCATCGGAACTCTTCTACCGGCGCGGTGTACGCGCCGTGGGCGTCGATCTGGTGGTGGAAAAATCAGGTGTCGCCAAAACCAGCCTTTACCGCCATTTCGGCACAAAGGACGATTTGATCGCGGCCTTCCTGAAGCGCGAGGACCTGGATTTCTGGAACACCTGGGATAGGGTAACCGAGCGGCATGCGGATGACGCCTTAGCCGAACTCGACGCCCATTTCGAGTGGATCGGCGAAAGGGTCGGGCGGGATAATTACCGGGGCTGCCCGCAGATCAACACGGCGGCCGAGTTCCCGGAAGCCGGTCACCCCGCCCGCAAAGTCGCCGAAGCCCATATGCATGAAATGCGGCGGCGCTTGATGGCCATCGCCGGGAGACTGGCGGTTGCTGCACCCGACCGGCTTGCCGGGCAACTCGCGGTGCTGATCAACGGCGCTTTTGTCAGCATGCAGGTCTTCGAACCCGGCGAGGCGACGGGTTTGCTCCGCGATGCCGCGCACGCCCTGATCGCCGCTGGCCGCAATTGATTCACTGGAGGCACATTTCCCAGAATTGGGAAATGGGTCAATAGGAACTGGCCACGCATCGGGATCGAGAGTTCCCGACATTCGTCGACGTGCGGCACAGCCAAAATTTGTACCGCAACATCTACTGTCGGCGCTTTTGGCCGCCGGTTCGGATCCCTTCAAGGCGATCAAGCGGGGCCAACTTCGTCAAAGACGCGACGAACCCTCGCATGAGCCGGGCTACAAGGTGCGCGTTCACCCGAATGACCGCAACAACAGATTAAGAGAGACGGCAACCTTGTCGATGTCGCGAATATCCCGCGAATATTGACCGGTGTAGAGTTTGACAATCATGCTGTCGCGAGCAGCGCCGCTGAGTTCGAAATACAGGTGCAGGTAATAGGCTTGCTTGTCGCCGCTGCGACTTACGCTCCTTCGTCGCTGAGTGACCTGTCCGAGCTCCGCTTTGAACGGGGCGAAGCCGGGGAGTTTCTCCCGCTTTGACCAATATGGTCAAGCCATCTCCGGCGCGGCGACTGACGTGATGGGTGATGATGGAGTGGGAAATCACTGCGCCGCGCCTGACAGTGCTGCCATCTCATTCAGTCAGAAACAGCATAATTCCACGCGATCTTTTTTCTAGAGCATGATGCCGAAAAGTGTGAGCGGTTTTCTCATGACATCATGCTCTAACTCTTTAATCTAGAACAGGATTCAGATTTTAGGCTGGGTCGGTCTAAAATCATCCGGTTCTAATGCGGTCGAACCCTTTTGGTCGCGATCAGCATGACGAGATCTTCGGAGGCATCTGCGAGCTCCAATGCCAATTCCGCAGCCGACCATCCACGTTTCTGCAAAGTGACGAGCATTTCCACCATCGCGACTTCGACCTCTCGTCTGCAGCTCGAAATCGGCTTCAATTCGATATGTTTCTCATCACATGCGGTGGTCATCTTAGCCTCCGATCTGCCATAGAAATGGGCAGCGTTACAAAATTCGCCAATGGGTGGATATGGTAAGGGTTGCGTGCAAGCCTCGGCCTCATTACGCATCGACACAGACGGCCTCGGCCTGCGCGCAACCCCTTCGCGTCCTTATTTGCCGATTTCCGGCATCAGGAGCGTCTCGCACGAAGGTGAGCAGAGGAAACCCGCACTATTGGCGATAGGAATTTTTCCCGGCGCCTGAGGGTTATGCGGAGAAGAATTCCTGTCGTAAGCCGATGCTCGCGCAAAGCGCGCACGAATATTGCCCCGATAGTTCACGACCTATCCTCCTCTGCTTGCATATTTTGTTGTGAATTAGTGTCGTTTCACGTTGAGAGTGCTTTGAAACTGCATTGCACTGGCAAGTGAGTATTTGGGCTTTCCGAACGTCCTTCGGAACTAACCCTTGCTCATTTAGATACAGGAACAGGACGCAATTGTCGTTATCGCCGCATCCCGAAAATTATCGGTCCGTCCATTTCTGCTCGTAAAGGAATATGATAAGTAGCTTATGCACGTAGGACTTCAGTCGATTCGGTTTTGTCGGATGGGCTGCGCGGACGTTTCAGCCGCGAAAACGATTTTTTGCCTCAGTTTCAACAGCCCGGATCGGCTTATGCGCTGGAGGAATTGGATGGTTACGGAGTCTGGAGATGACCCCGCTGCTGGACAGGAATGGCCGGCCCACCTCGAGCGGCGGCGCTGGCCGCGCGAACCGTCCTCGCAGAAAGAACATCGGGTGGACGTTCCGCCTGCATTGGTGCCCTTGCGATTTTCGACGCGAGACCTGCCGCCGAAAGAACAATTCCAGTCCTGGCGATCACATATGGCGCCGCTTGTGGATGTTCATCTGCCGGACGGACAACCAGAGGACGACGGTTTTCTCGCGGAACAGACCGGCTGGCATCTCGGCGATATCCTCATCGTCCAGCAGCGGACGCAGGCATGCAGCTATGTTCGCGATCAGGCCATGCTGCGATCGAGCCCAATCGATCACTGGAACGTCGGCGTACTTCGCAGCGGCCGGGCCTGGACCGAGGCCAATCGGCATGTAACGGAGACCGGCCCGGGTGAGATATTTTTCAGGTCTCTTGGTTACCCATACCGCGGGCGGATGACCGATTCAGCCGCTGTGCTCGTCTTCTTGCCCTATGAACTGTTGACCCGTGATACGCCTCTTCTGCAGAGCGCCAACAACATCGCCCCCTCCGGTAGCCTCGCCGAATTGCTCGTCAGCTATATCAACGGCCTGGAGGCGAACCTGGGCAATTTGACGGTGGAGGAGGTGCCGCGGATCATACGGACGATCGGCGATATGGTCGTTGCATGCGCTGCATCGTCCGCAAGTTTGGATCGCGGTCAGGAACAGAACAATATGGGCCTGATGGAGCGGGCGCATCGCTATATTCACCTCAATCTTCTTTCAGATAGCTTGACGCCTGACGTCATGTGCCGTGCGCTGGGCATCTCGCGGACGCGGCTCTACCAATTGTTCGAAACGAGCGGGGGCGTCTTCAACTACATTCGCAAACGTCGATTGCTGCAGGCATATGCGGATCTTACCAACCCGACCGACAACAGGCCGATCTCGGAGATTGCCCAGGCCGCCGGCTTCGACGTTGCAGCCAATTTCACGCGCGCGTTCAGCCATGAATTCGGGCTCAGCCCGCGTGAAGTGAGAAAGACCATAGCAACTGAGCGCCCCGCCATCCCCACAACACGTTCCATGCAACGTTTTGGGACAACGATCGGCGATTGGCTAACGCTCGCACGTTGATGCGGTGGGCTAAGCTTTCCTCAACTCAGTCTGAGATCCACCCGAGGATTCACCTCGGTCAGATGATTTTCGACATCGCACGGCAGATCGAATATTGCTCCAGTTTCACGCGCCTGGAGTCGGGCGATGTCATTGTCAGCGGCACGCCAGGCGGCATTGGCTCGTAGGGAGGCAGCCGAATGAACTGGCATTCACAGTCTCAAAGCTGAAGCCGAAGAGGCAATTCCCTCACCCGCCCGCTCCTCCCTTGCAACCCGGCCCAGCCGGTCGGATCGGGGGCTGATCAACAGTGCCAGTGTCGCATCTCTAACTGGCTGGCGGCGTCGCATCTCTATCAGCTTTGACATTATTTGTAGCCGCAAAGTTAGAATGTCCTGTTTCTGCAAAGTTGGAATGCCACACTCTGCCCGTTTTGATGACGGCGGAGATTGCAGAAGGGATTGATAGCGATGAGCGAGCGTGATCTGCAGCGGATGACCTAATCCTGATTGGCAGCCACCGGCAAACTGCCTTCGCTCGAATGACGGGTTTCGGTCTGCCGGGCGGCAGAGACGACGCGGCGTTTTGCGCGGATGGCGTGCCATTGTTGGTCGATCAGGACGCCGATGAGGATCACGCCGCCCATGACGGCGAAATTCAGAGACGACGGGATGCCGAGCAGATTGACGAGGTTCTGCAACTCCTGGAGCAGGACTGTACCCAGCACGACGCCGACGATCGATCCCTCGCCGCCGCGGAGCGAGAAGCCGCCGAGCACGGCCGCGGCAATCGCGTAGAGTTCGTAGAACTGGCCATGGCTCGCCGGCGAGATCGAGCGCGTGTACATGGCGAAATAAATCGCCGAAAGCGCCGTCAGCAGCCCGCAGATGACATATGCCGACATGATCATGCGGCTGGTCCGAATACCGGAATAGCGGGCCGCCTCCTCATTCTTCCCGATCGCGTAGAGATAACGCCCGAAGACGGAGCGATGCAGCATGATCCACATGACCACGGCAATGATCACGAGGGCAGTGAAGGTATTGGGAACACCGTAGAACCGTCCGGCGGTCAGGAATTCGAGGTCCGGAAAATTTTGGCCAAAAGCAAAGCCCGCCGTTCCGTCGGCCGTATAGAAGCGCGCTGCCCCACGATAAATCAGCAGGCCGCAGAGGGTGACGACGAAGGGTTGCAGGTTGAGCCGGGTGATCAACCAGCCGTGGACGGCACCAACGACTGCGCCAAGCACGAGAATGAGCGGCAGCGCCAGCATCCACGACATATCCTGGACGGCGATGAAATCGACGAACAGCACACCGAGAAGAGCGACGAGTGAGCCCACGGAAAGCTCGATGCCGCCGGTAATGATGACAAAGGCCTGACCGATCGACAGAATGCCGAACAGGCCGATCAGGTTGGCGGTGTTGGCCAGGTTGATCGGCAGCAGGAAGCGCGGATTGATGACGGCGACGACAATGCCGACGACGACGATCAACAGCAGCAGTCCGAGATCTTTCTTGATCATTCGAGATCCATTCCCCGATACCTATTTGTATTGCCGCAGCCGCTATTTTACCCTTTTGCCGACCGCAAGCAAAAGGACGTTTTCCTGGCTGAATGCGTCCTCTTCCAATATGCCGGCGATCTGGCCCTCGTGCATGACGGCGATGCGGTCGGAAACGCCGATCACCTCTTCCATGTCGCTGGAGATCATCAGGATCGCCACTCCGGCATCGGCTAGCGCTCGCATCAGGCCGTAGATCTCGTTCTTCGCGCCGATATCGATGCCGCGCGTCGGCTCGTCGAAGATCATCACCCTCGGGCTCATCGACAACCATTTGGCAAGCACGACCTTTTGCTGGTTGCCGCCGGACAGAGTGCCGGTTCGCGTCGAAACGGATGGCGCCTTGATCCCGAGGCGAACCCGCTGCTTTTCGGCCGCCGCCGTCTCCCGTTCAGCAGAAAGCATGAAGCGGCTGGAAAGCCTGGGAAGATCGGAAAGGGTTATGTTCTGGGCGATCGGGAAATCGAGAAGAATGCCGTTGCGCTTGCGATCCTCCGGCACCAGGAAGATGCCGCGAGCGACGGCGTCACGGGCAGAACGGACCGAAATTTCCCGGCCGTCCTGCAGGATGGTTCCGCCGTAGCTCCGGTCGATGCCGAAGAATACCCTTGCAAGCTCGGTGCGGCCCGACCCGACGAGGCCTGCAAGCCCCATGATTTCCCCATACCTGATCTCCAGATCAACGGGACGGCCGGGATAGGCTTCAGTGCGCACGCCGCTTGCCTTCAGCGCAACCGAGCCGGGCGAGCGCTGCGGTTTTGCGGTCCGGGCCGCAAGCACCCGGCCGATCATCAGCTTGACCATCTGGTCGTGGCCAATGTCCTTCCTGGCGAGCGTGCCCACAAGCGTACCGTCCCGCAGGACGACGACCCGGTCTGCGACGCGCTCTACCTCGTGGAGGCGATGCGAGATGAAAATGACGCTGATTCCGTCGGCTTTCAGCGATTTGATAATGCTCAGAAGCCGCTCGGTTTCGGCCAGCGGCAGGCTGGAAGTGGGTTCGTCGAAGATGACCAGCCTGGCGTTGATCGACAGCGCCTTGGCGATTTCCACCATCTGCTGCTCGGCAAGGGAAAGCGACGCCACCGGTGTGTCGGCGGAAAAATGAGCCCCGACGCGTTTCAAGAGCGGCTTCACCATGTCGCGCAGCCGATCGCGATCGACGAGCTTGAAAGGTCCCGCCTTCAGCGGTTCGCGACCCAGGAAGATGTTGGCGGCAACGTCGAGATTTTCAAAGAGATTGAGTTCTTGGTGCACGAAGGCAATGCCGGATGAGATGCTCGATTCCACCGTCAGAGAACGAAGCTCCGCACCGTCGAGCAGGATCGTGCCTCGGTCGGGTGCGATCACGCCGCCAAGGATTTTCATCAGCGTCGATTTTCCAGCCCCGTTCTCGCCGACGAGGCCGATGACCTCTCCCGGCATGATGTCGAGCGACAGGCCCTCAAGCGCCACGACGCCCGGATAGGTCTTGCCAACGCCGGAAAGCGAGAGGAACGGCGTTGCAAGCGGGTCCGGTGACGTGATGTCGGAGCTATGGTTCATCGCCTGTCCATGGCAGCTAATGCTGTGTCGGCATAAGACGTCTATCGCGGCAGCGGCGAGTGCCGCCGCCGCGAAGGAGGGCTATTTTCCAGACATAGCCTTCAGGCTGGCGGCATACTTGTCAACGTCATCCTTGCCGATGACCACCGTCGGGATGATGATCAAGCCGTTGCTGGGAACGCCGGATTTGTCGCCCTTGAGGTAGGCGGCCATCAGCTTCATACCCTGATAGGCCCACTCGAATGGCTGCTGCACGACGGTTGCTGCGATCGTGCCTTCCTTGACGCCGCCCAGTGTGATCGGATCGTCATCAAAGCCAACGACGGTGATCTGGCCGAGTTTGCCGGCGTCGCGCAGCGCCTCATAGATGCGCGGCGTATTGTAGGAATAGAAGCCGACCATGCAGGTGACGTCGGGGCTCGCCACCAGCGCATCCTCGACGTTCTTCTTTGCACGCGTCTGGTCGATATCGTCGCCGCGTACATCTGTCAGCTCGATTTTCGTGCCCTTCAGGCCGTCTTTCATGCCCTGGATACGTTCCTTGGCATTATCGGCGCCGAGCAGGCCGACGAAGCCGATGCACTTGCCGCCGTCCGGCATCGCCTTCTTGGCGATTTCGGCGGCCTGCATCCCGGCGTCGACATTGGATGAGCCGATATAGGCGACGCGGTTGGTCTGCGGCGCGTCACTATCGGTCGTGAAGAGAGCCGTCTGCGAGCCGATCTTGCTCAAGCCCTCCGTCTGGGTCTTGGGATCGACCGCGGAGACCATGACACCCTTGACGCCGGCACTGACCAAGTCTTCCATCAGGCGTTGCTGAACGGCAACCGATGCCTGCTCAGGGTATTTCAGCTCCATCTGATAGTCCGGCATTTCGGCCTGCGCCTTCTTCACACCGGCCTCTGCGGCTTTCCAGAAGTCGGACGCTCCGTTGACGACGAATGCAAGCGTCGGTTTGTCGGCGGCATGGGATACGGCAATCGGGGCCGCGCTCAGCATCAACCCGGCGAAGAACAAGGCTGCATTGCGTTTCAGCTGTTTCATAATACACCTCCCGAGGGGCCGCAGTGCATGGGCCCGTTTTCGACTTACGGCCGGCCGGATGCGCCCCCTCCCAGGGCCGCCGCAAAGCGACGAGTGGCATTGGTTCCGATCGCTCCGTGACGGTATAGAAGAATTTTAATTAGTAAATAGTATTATCAATCCAGATCAAAACATTTCATCGTGCGTCGACACGGACGCGATTTTGTACTGGAAATTACCATTAACTGGCGGCGTTGCAGCAATTGATGCAATTGCCAGCGCTTTCAGATGGATGCTAATAGTAATTACCAAAACGGCAAATCCAGGCAAAGACAGTTTTCCGCGAATGCGACAACCCACGACCCAAAAGAGCAATAAGCCCGCCGCGGACAAGCCTGCCCGCGTGACGATGATGGATATCGCCGCCGCCGCCGGCTGCTCGCAGGCGGCCGTGTCCTTCGTTCTCAACGATACACCCGGCACCCGTATCTCACAGCAGACCCGCGACCGCGTATGGGAGGCGGCGCGCGCACTTGGCTACACGGGAACGACTTATACGACGAAAGCCTCTTATTCGGGGCTGGACAATGTGATCGGTTTCGCGGTGGATCAACTCGCCACCAGCCCGGAAGCGATCGTTGCGATCGAAGGCGCGCGGCAAGCCTCATGGAACGCCGGCAATGTCCTGTTGGTAACCCAGACACTCAGTGATCCCGTCATGGAGCCGAAAGCCATCAAGGCGTTGACGAGCGGAGGCATTTCGGCGCTCATCTATATGACGATCTATACCCGCCAGGTAGAGCTTCCTTCTTACGTCAGCAAGCTCAACATCCCGACGGTCCTGCTGAATTGTTATACGGCGGACCATGCCTTTCCGGCGGTGGTGCCGAGCGAGATCGCCGGAGGGCAGAGCTCCACCCGGCATCTGATCACGCACGGGCACCATCGCATCGCGACGATCACCGGTGAAATCTGGATGCAGGCTGCACAGGACCGCCTGACCGGATATCGGCGCGCGCTTTCGACCGCCGATATCCCCTTCGATCCGGAATTGGTCATCGAAGGCGACTGGTCGGCCGGTGCCGGCTATGCCTCCACGATGAAGCTGCTTGCTCTGAAAGAGCCGCCGACCGCGATCTTCTGTCAGAACGACCGCACCGCCATCGGGTGTTATGAAGCGCTCAAGGATGCAGGGCTTCGCATTCCCCAGGACATGTCGGTGGTGGGTTATGACGACGAGGAAATTTCACGGCATCTCGTCCCCCCGCTGACGACTTCGGTCCTTCCACATCTTGCCATGGGGCAATGGGCGATCGAACATCTCAACCCGGAAACCATGCCCGGCAAACGCTATCCGATTGCCAAGCTCGAATGCTCGCTCGTCAAGCGTCATTCCGTCGCCGCGCCAAGGGCCGAGGCGCGGCAGATGCTCGATGGCGTACATACCTCGCCATAGGCGCCGGACCGAAGGCCGGCAGCGGTGGCCGGGAACAGATCACCGACGAAACCCTTGCAAAGAACCTCACCTGTCGGTCGATCCTCCGACCGCGAACGCGATGCTGACCGCACGTTTCACGGCGGTCGCAAGAACGGACATGTGGGTCTCACCGGCGTAAAGCTCGAATTCGGCACGCAACCCGTCGGCCGTGCTATTTAATCGCTCCGCCATCTCCTGCGCCAGGAGGATCGTCCGCTCCATCTTCCTCTTCTCCAGGCGTATGGCGGCATCCTCGTTCCGATACTGAAAGGGTGCCAGTTCATCGCCTTCGTATTCTCCGGCGGACAAATGCAGGAAGGCGGAATTTCCCGGGATGAGTTGACGCTGCGCCTCATGGACAGGAATATGCGATAAGGCTCGCCGCCCGCAGCCGGAGCCAGATCGAAAAAGCCCGTTCCGGGCAATGAATAGACGCTGACAGGATTAGTCATGAGAAGGTTTTCTGATGTTTGCACGAGAGGATAGGAGGAGCAAAATTGATGTTGGTGCGATTCATTGGTTGCTTTTGAAGGGTGGGGTCAAGGATGAAGCCTGACTTGCGACGGGCAATGATTTATCACCCGCAAGGAAAGCGCAATGAACCTCACCTACTCTCACGTCAACCTGGATAAACGCTGCAAGATCGCTCGGCAGCGCATGGCCGGCATCAATTGAAATCATTGCCGAGAAACTCGGGCGGCATCGCTCGCCGATATGGGATGCGGGCAAGGCGCCTATATCGGGTTGGCGGCAGCTGGAACAGTAAGGGTGTTCGCACCGAACGAGTAATCGAGGCACAAACGCAGCACGCGAAATGCGCGTCCACCACGGTGGCTGTTGTCACTGCGTCTTAGCTGACGCCAAGAAACTGTTTCAGTTCTGCAGTCTGTGGATTGGCGAAGACTTCCTCCGGGACGCCGACTTCGTGGACCCGGCCCTGATGCATGAAGACGACGCGGCTGCAGACGTCGCGGGCAAACTTCATCTCGTGCGTTACCATCAGCAGCGTCATTCCCTCAGCGGCAAGCTCGCGCACGACGGCCAGAACTTCGGCAACCAGCTCCGGATCCAGCGCCGAGGTGATCTCGTCGCAAAGAAGCGCGCTCGGCTGCATGGCGAGCGCGCGGGCGATGGCGACGCGCTGCTGCTGACCACCCGAGAGCTCATCGGGATAGGCGTCGAACCTGTGGGCCAGCCCCACGCGCTCCAGCATCTTGCGGGCGATGGCTTCGGCATCGGGCTTTGAAGTCCTCTTGACCACGGTCTGAGACAGCATGACGTTGCCGCCAACGGTCAGGTGGGGAAAGAGGTTGAACTGCTGAAAGATCATGCCGACCTTAAGGCGCAGCGCCTTGAGATGCATCTCGTCACCGATGAGTTGCGCACCGGCCACGGAGATGGAGCCGTCGGTGATGGTCTCCAGGCCGTTGATGCAGCGAAGCAGGGTCGATTTGCCCGAACCGCTTTTGCCGATAATGGCGATGACTTCGCCCACCTCCACATCGAGATTGATGCCTTTCAGCACTTCTGTGGTTCCGAAGCTCTTTCGGACTTCAGTGATTTCGATGAGCGACATTAAGCTTCCTTTCCAGGATCTGGCTGCTTTTTGACAAAGGCCAGCAAAGGGCAAAGTAGATAAGGGCGACGAGCCCGTAGACGATGAAGGGTTGGAAGGTCGCATTGGTGACCACCGTGCCCGCTTTCGACAATTCGACGAAGCCGATGATCGAGGTCAGCGCTGTTCCCTTGACGATTTGCACGGAGAAGCCGACCGTGGGCGGTATGGCGACCCTCAACGCCTGCGGGAGGATGACGTAACGCATCTGCTGCAGCCGGCCCATGCCAAGGCTGGCTGAGGCTTCCCATTGCCCCCCGGCGACCGCTTCAACGCAGCCTCGCCCGATTTCGGCGAGGAAGGCGGCGCTCCACAGGGTGAGCGCCAGCCCAGCAGCAAGCCAGGCCGGCACATCGATGCCGAAAAGGCCGAGACCGAAAAAAGCGATGAAGAGCTGCATCAGCAGCGGGGTGCCCTGGAAAAGTTCGATGTAATATTTCGCGAGCACCTTGAATGCCTTGCGCTTGCCGATGCGCAGGAACAGCAATCCCAGTCCGACCGCACCGCCGCCGACGAACGAGACGAGCGAAAGCAGGATCGTCCAGCGAGTGGCGAGCAACAGGTTGCGCAGGATATCCCAGAATGTGAACTCGATCATCGTGCTTCTCTCGGCGGGAAAATAAAGCCGCCGACGATCCCCAGCACCTGCCGGAGCAGGATTGCCAGCATCAGATAGATGGTTGTCGAGACGATGTAGGCCTCGAAGGCGCGGAAGGTTCGCGATTGTATGAAGTTCGCGGCAAAGGTCAGATCCTCGGCAGCGATCTGCGACACGACCGATGAGCCGAGCATGACGATGACGACTTGCGACGACAGCGCCGGCCAGATGCGCTGCAGTGACGGCACGAGAACGACATAGCGGAAAGTTTCGAAGCGCGTCATGGCAAGGCTTTCGCCTGCTTCGAACTGACCCTTCGGGGTTGCCTGGATGCCGGCGCGGATAATCTCGCAGCTATAGGCGCCGAGGTTGACGACCATCGCGAGGTTGGCGGCCGTCAGTTCGGAAAGCCGGAAGCCGAGCGATGGCAACCCGAAGAAGATGAAAAACAGCTGGATCAGGAACGGCGTGTTGCGGATCAGTTCGACATAGGTGGCAATGGCAGGCTTCAGCCAGATCGGGCCGAGTGCGCGCACCCAGGCGCAGAAGATGCCGAGCGAAATGCCGAGCACTCCGCCGACCGCGATAAGCTCCAAGGTGATCAGTATGCCCTTGATGATCTCAGGGTAATATTGAAGCAGCCAGCCGAATTCGAAATGGTAGCTCAAGAAATTCTCCCCTCTTGCGGTGACGGAGCGGATGTCATCCCGCCAGCCAGTGCGGGATGACGTCCGTGAAACCGGTTTCCTTACAGATCCGACGGGAGATCGGTGCCGAGCCACTTCTGCGATATGGTGTTCAGCGCGCCATCGGCTTTGGCGGCAGCAATAATGCCGTTTACCTTCTCCAGAAGAGCCGTCTGCTCCTTGTTGAGACCGATGTAGCAGGGCGAGTTCTTGATGAGGAACTTCAGCTCGGGGCGCTTGGGGGGATTTTTGGCGAGGATCGCAGCAGCCACCACGTTGCCGGTAGCGACAGTGTCAACCTGGCCGGACAGGAAGGCCGAGATAGTGCCGTTATTGTCCTCGTAACGCTTGATCGTCGCGTCGGCCGGCGCGATCTTCGTCAGCTCCAAGTCCTCCACGGCGCCGCGCGTAACGCCGATGCTCTTGCCGGCGAGATCTTCCGCCTTGGCGACCGAAAGATCGGCCGGCGCGAAAACGCCGTTGAAAAAGGGGGCGTAGGCGACAGAGAAATCGATCACCTTTTCACGCTCCGCATTTTTTCCGAGGCTGGAAATGACCAAGTCGACTTTGTTCGTCTGCAGATAGGGAACGCGGTTGGCGCTGGTGACCGGCACGAGCTCGGCTTTGACGCCCAGCTTTTCGGCAATGAGATTGGCCATATCGATGTCATAGCCCATCGGCGCCATATCGGTGCCGACACTGCCGAAGGGCGGAAAATCCTGCGGCACAGCGACGCGCAGCGTACCGCGTGCCATGATGTCGGAGAGAGTATCGGCGTGAGACGGCGAGCTGAAGCCGAAGCTTGCCGCCAGGGTCGCGATTCCGATGAGTGCTCGTCTTGTCAGCATGTGTTCATTGCTCCTTTGGAGTTGTGGTTTTGAAGTTTAACGATGGAGGAGAGGAGGACACGGTCTTGGGAGGGAGTGAGAGGGAGCTGCGCAGTTCCGAGAGCGGGTCCGGGCGCGTGGTGAGGTCGAGGCCCATTTCCACTTCATCAAGATGTTCGACAGAAAGCGCCGCAGCTCTGAAGAAATCGCCCGCCTGCATGGCCTCGAAGATACGGCAATGCCCGTCATGAGATTGCGCTGCGTGAAATTCAGACTGATAAAGCATCGAAATGAGGATCGTCCTCGCCGTTAGATCGCGAAGGATATCGACGATGATGGCGTTCCCGCTCAATTCGGCGATGCGGATGTGGAAATCGCCCATCAAATAGGTCAAGCGCTGGCGATCGGCGGCAGCCATTGCGCTTTTTTCCTCGTTCAAATGTTGCGGCAAGAGCCTTGCGTCCGTCATCTGTCAGCACGCGCATGCCGCGCAGCGATCCAGCCTCGACGACACGCCGTGCCTCATAGACAGCGATCGCCTCTTCTGCGGACGGCTCAACGACAAACCAACCCCGCCGGGGACTTACATGCACGGTGCCGCGTGTCTCCAAGCGCATCATGGCTTCCCTGACCCGGGTCCGGGACACCCCGAAGAGCGCGGCCAGCTGGTTTTCGCTGAGACGCGTACCGGGCCGAATCTTTGCCGAAAGGATCCCGGAGACGATCGTTGCCTCGATGGACTTCTGCGCGGTCTCGGGTGTGTGGCTATCTTGCATAAAAGAGAGAAAGCAAAGCATATGCCAAAATCCTGCGTTCAGGATTTTCAAGATGTCTCGAAGGCTTGGCCGGGAATTTGCCTGCCGGGAATGCAGATTGACCGAAATTTGTGCGCGCGCCCGCACCTCCTCGTCCCGACATTTGGTCCGGTCGTCATTGCCGCCGGCGCCCACTGGCAACGAGGACTAACAGTTCCCTCGATCGGTTGCCCTGTTGGCAGATTTCTTTCTTGAAGACGGAGCGGCCGCGCGTCGAAACTCGCCTTGGATCGGGCGCCATGCAGGTAAGCAACGCTGATGGTCCACGCGGCCTCTTTTTCGTCTAAAGCGCGTCGCATCAAATTTGATGCATGCGACGCGCTTTTGCCATTTGTTTTTATGCATGTCGTTGTCCCGGAACCGCTGCACACTTCCGGGCGACATGCATTAGTTGAAACTCGAGGTTTTGAGGAATTCTGCGAGCCGTTCGGTCTTCGGCCGCACGAACATTTCCTTCGGATCTCCCTCCTCGCAGATAACGCCCTGGTTCATGAAGATGACGCGCGATGAAACCTCGTAGGCGAAGCGCATTTCATGGGTGACGAGCAGCATGGTCATGCCGTCGGAGGCAAGCCCCTTGATGACCTGCAGCACTTCGCCCACCAGCTCCGGATCCAGCGCCGAGGTCACTTCGTCGAACAGCATCAGCCTCGGCGACATGGCGATGGCGCGGGCGATCGCGACGCGCTGCTGCTGGCCGCCGGAAAGCTGTCCGGGATAGTGGTTGGTGCGCGCGGCGAGGCCGACACGATCGAGCCATTTTTCCGCGATGGCGCGGGCTTCCGGCTTCGTCATTTTCTTCACCTTGACGAGACCGAGCATGACGTTTTCAGCGGCACTCATATGCGGGAAGAGATTGAACTGCTGAAAAGCCATGCCGGTCAGCGCGCGCTGGCGTGCAATTTCCTTCTCGCTCTTGCGGCGCCGCGTAGCGCCTTCGGCGCGGTAGCCGATCTCCTCGCCATCGAGGCTGATCGTGCCGCCCTGGAATTCCTCCAGCATGTTGACGCAGCGCAGCAAAGTGGTTTTCCCGGAGCCGGACGAGCCGATGATGGAAATGACCTCGCCTTCCGCTACGGCGCAATCGACGCCTTTGAGAACCTCGTGGATGCCGTAAGTCTTGCGCAGGCCTTTGATGTCGAGAATGGTGTTGGCCATCGGGGGAACTCCTCAGGACGGCAGGGCGGTCTTGCGCTCGACATATTTGCCGAAGTGCTCGATGCCGTAATTGACGATGAAATAGAGACCGCCGGCCAGGAAATAGAACTGGAGGCTCATGAAATTGCGGGAGATGATCTCCTGCGTGCGCAGCAGAAGCTCCGCGACGCCGATGACCGAGAGCAGCGTCGAGGCCTTCACCATCTCGGCTGCGGTATTCACCCAGGCCGGCAGGCACTGGCGCATGGCCTGCGGCCACAGCACCGAGGTGAAGGTCTGGGTAAAGGTCAGGCCGATCGCCTTGGCGGCTTCAGTCTGCCCCTTCGGGATCGCCTGAAGCGCACCGCGGACGATTTCGCCGACATGCGAGGAGCAGAAGATAGCAAGGGCGAGCACACCGGCTGAAAACGGCCCGAGATCGAGACCGACAGCGGCAGAGACATAGTAGCTCGCCAGCACCAGCACCAGCACCGGCGTGCCGCGGATGATATCGGTATAGGCGCGCACGGCCACACGTAAAACAACGCCGCCATAGACGAGCGCCAGGCCGACGAAAACGCCGAGGACGGAACCCGCGAGGATGGCCAGCAGAGAGATCGATACGGTCACACCGACGCCATTGATGATGACGTAGCGGGCGATCCAGAGTTGTTCGAGAAAGGTGTGGGTCATCAGGTCTATCTCGGCAGGGCCAGGCGGCGCTCGACGAAGCGCATCACGGCAGCGATGAGGAAACAGGTCACGACGTAGAGGGCCGATGTGACCATCCAGGTTTCGATGACGCGAAAGCTCTCGACATTGATCTTGCGGGCAGCAAAGGTCAGCTCCGGCACGGCGATGGCGGCGGCGAGCGAGGTGTCCTTGAAGAGCGAGATGATCGTCGAGGATAACGATGGCAGCACGTTACGCAGCATCAACGGCGCGATGATAGAGCTGCGGATCTGCATTCCCGTCAGGCCGATGGCGAGGCCGGCTTCCGTCAATCCTCTCGGGATCGACAACAGCCCGGCGCGGAACACCTCGGCCAGATAGGCGCCGGAATAGAGCGATAGGACCAGCACGAAGCTTTTTATCTTGTCGAGGCGCAAGCCCATCTGCGGCAGCGCGAAAAAGACGAAAAGCACCAGGACGAGAATCGGCAGGTTGCGGATTACCGTGACATAGAGCCGTGCAGGCACGACCGCGAAGCGGCTTTTGGACGTCAGCGCGAATGCCACGGCGAGACCGATCGCAGCCCCGATCAGGATCGAGATCACCGCAAGGCCGAGGCTGAGCGCGAGCCCGCTCAAAAGGAAATCGAAATTGCGCCAGACGGCGCCGAAATTCAACGTGTAACCCATACGGGCCGCCCTTTCAGACTGAACATGATGCCGAAAATTGTGCGCGGTTTTCTTATGACATCATGCTCGCACTGTTTAATTGAAAACAGGATTCAGATTTCAGGACGACCCGGCGTGAAATCATCCTGCGCAGCGGAGCGGGAGAACAGTCCCGCTCCGCATGGCCGTTACTTGAATTCAACAGGAAAGCCGATCTGCGGTGGCGTCAGATCCTTGCCGAACCAGGTCTTGAAGGACTTGGCGTAGAAGTCGAACTCGACGCCGGTCATGGCTTCATGCAGGGCGGTGTTGACGAAGTTCAGCCAGTCCTGGTCGCCGCGCTTGACCGCGCAGGCGTAGGTCTGCGGGTTCCAGCCGTAACCAGCGTCCTTATAGCGGCCCGGATTTTGGGTCATGTACCAGGCGAGCGACGACTGGTCGGTGGCGACGGCGTCGGCGCGTCCCGACTCCAGGGCCTGATAGATCAGGTCGACGGAATCATACTGATCGACGGCCGCCTCCGGCAATGCCGCATGCACCATTGTCTCGGCGTAGACGTTCTGGAGAACCGAGATGGTGACGGAAGAACCAGCCGCCTTGAGAGCGGCGTAGTCGGCATATTTTGCGTCCGCCTTGAGCATCAGGCCCACACCCTCGCGATAATAGGGAATGGTAAAGGCAACCTGCTGGGCGCGTTCGCCGGTAACGGTCATGAACTGGCAGGTGATGTCGACCTTGTCAGTGGTAATGTTCGGGATGCGGGCGTCGGAGGACTGGTTCACATATTCAATTTTCTCAGGATCGCCGAAGAGAGCTTTGGCGATGATATGGCCCATGTCGACGTCGAAGCCCTGAAGCTTGTCGTCTGCGCTCTTAAAGTGCCAAGGCGCGTTGGTGCTGCCGGTGCCGAGGACGAGGTGGCCGCGGGCCAGCACTTCATCGAGCTTGCTGCCGTCGGCCAGCACAGGCGTGGACAACATGGCGGCGGCGACCAGCGACATCACGCCGGTGCGAAAGGAAATGGTCATGGCGTTCCCCTTATGGATGGTTCCCATTATTCCAGTATAATGGACGTATGTCTGTTTTACTGGAATAATGTATCAAGTGCCATGAAGGATGAATTGTCAATGGGTACTGCCGAAAAAACGCGCAGTGAAATGCGTGGCGATTTTTTTGGCAGCGCAGCATTTTCCTGTTGCCACCGAGGCTGATCGCCTTGGGGCTTGCTGACCGTTTCAATGAAGGGATATCGAATCGAACAGTGCCGCGTCTCAACGGTCGGCGATGTCTTCGCTGTTTGGAAGCGAGGCAGACTTTAAAGCCGTCGGCATCAAGGCCGAACGCAGTTGATTGCTCGTGCGCCGCCGCCATGATCGCCGTGGCGTTGGTATTGATTTCATGCGCCTGACTGGCGATCTTGGCTTCTCAGCAATCGCGGTCTCGGTCGGCATTCACGCAATACTGATAAATCGGGTAATTTTGCGCGCTAAACGCCATTGCCGACGCATCGCGAACAGCTTCCGTCACCTTGCACAGATCGTCTCATTTAGGCAGGCGAACGATACTGGTTTTCGGCCTCCAGCCCGCGGGCGGGTTCATTGCCGGAAGATTTGTCGTTTGCATCACGGGTTTCAGGATCGCGGCGTGACGGAACGAGCCCGAGCATTTGTTCGAGACGGACAGCATTGAGCGGAGCGCTTATTCCCTTGAAGTTCATGATCCATCTTTCGTCTGCGCATGGCCTGTGTGACGCCGGAGAGATAAGCGCAATTTGAACCCGCCGAGAACAACCCGTGGCAGTTATCACCATCTTTTCCCAAGCGAAAAAGGGGAGGGGCCTCCAGAGCTGCCGCTAACCCGGTTGACCAAATCGCATCTCCATCTTCCGCAAACGGGCACTCTTTCCTGTCGGGGCTTTTTTGGTTGGTTCGCCCCGGGCAGTGGAGTTGGAGCCTATCGCGCCTTCGTTGCCTCTCGATTCGTGAAATGCGCATTGCCCAGACCCGTACCGATCGTCAGTACCGCCCACCTCGACACGTCGGTCATAAATGGGATCTGCGACAATCCCTGCACGACGGCGTCGTTGTGCATCATCACGAATGTGCTGTCGTCACCAATCTCAGGAATGGCCTTCATCAGCGCGGCGGGAAGGTTGAAGCTGTCGCTTTCCCAGTTTCCGCCCGGCAGGTTCTGTCCGCCGCGTTCGATTGAGCCATCGGCTTTGATGATGCCGGGGCAGGCGATCCCGATGATGGGCGCAGGTTTGAGATTGGCCTTCTCCGCCTTGCCGATCAGTTCGTGCAACATCGCGGCCAACTTCTCGATGGTTGCGGTGCGACTTGGCTCATCATCGGCATGACGCCAGATGGCTGATTCCCATACGCTCGCATCCGCGAAGTTCGGCGCGTCGTCCTTTCCGAATTTTACGACGCCGGCGCGAACGTTAGTGCCGCCGATATCAACGGCCAGGATCGCCTCGTGGCCCTTGAACATCCAGCGCGGCATCAGGTGGACCGAGCCGATCAGTCCAGCCTCGTCAGGATGGTGAACGATCGGCACGACCTCGACGTCTATGCCGGCCGCCTTGAGAATAACCATGGTCCTGGCGATGGTCAGCTCGCCGAACCGGCTCTGCCGGAAGCCGCCGCCAACGACGATGCGTTCCGTCTTGACCCAGCGCTTGTCCTTAAGGAACTTTCCGATCACGTCGGCAAAGTCCTGAGCGAAGTCTTCCACCGCCCCCATGATCAATGCCGCTGCCTCCATATCGTCGCCCTTGAGGAAGGCATCAATCTTCTTCTTGGAAAGCTTCGGCGTCGCGGTCTTGCCGATCGGGTCGTCTCCGACCTTGCGGATGCGTTTTCTCCAATCGTCGAGCTTCATTTGAAAAGTCTTCTTGTTGGCGTTGTCGCCAACGAAACCATTCTTGTCACGCAGCTCGTTGTTGTAGTCGTCGATCGTCACCAATGGCAGGTTTAACGCGCCATGTGCCAGTGGGGCATTGAGCGCATCACGGGGCTCGGAACTGCTTTTGGCCATCAAAATACCTTCTACGGCGCGAGTGCTCGAACGGGCGGCGAGATACAACGCGGACCAGCCGCTTGATGTTCCGGAGTCTGAAAGCTCACCTTGCCCTCGTCGCTTGGCGACCTAGCTTCAATGACTGCAGCGTTTGGAGAATCCCGTGCAGGACGATAGCGCCACCCAGGAAATGCTTTCACTGGTCTTGGAAGAGCCGGATCATTGGGCGATGTTTCTCGATATCGACGGGACGCTGCTCAATCTTGCGCCCACGCCGGACGCGATCGAAGTTCCGGAGGCGCTTCCCGGGCAACTTCACCGCCTGTCGAACAAGCTTGGCGGCGCCTTGGCACTGGTCACCGGACGGTCGCTTGCTTATGCAGACACGCTGTTCAAACCCTTTGCATTTCCGACGGCAGGCCTTCATGGCGCGGAAATCAGGAGCGCCGCGGGAATGCAGACGGTCGAGGCGACACCTGAGTTTCAGGCGCTGAAGCACGCGCTGACTGCGGAAGCCGAGCACTATCCGGGAGTCTTGATCGAGGACAAGGGCGCCGCCGTTGCCGCCCATTACCGGCTGGCGCCCGAATATGAAAAGGTACTCGAGGACCGCATGCACCACTATGCGGAGCTGGCAGGGTCGAACTGGGCGTTGCAGCTCGGCAAGATGGTCTTCGAGCTGCGTCCCGCACGATCGAGCAAGGGCGATGCGCTGGAACGGTTTTTCCAGTCCGACCCTTTCAGGAACCGCTGCCCGATTACCATCGGCGATGATCTGACCGACGAGTCGATGTTTGCGATCGCCAATGCGCGCGGCGGCGTTTCCGTACGGGTCGGCGCGATCGGCGCCCCGAGCTGTGCCACGAGCCGGCTGTCCTCCTCTGCACTGGTCAGAAACGTCATTGCCGCCTTGGCCGGCTGAAGCATGTCCTCGGATGATGTGCAATGCCGATTGCTGTCGTCTTTCCGCCAGCTGCGAAGCGTCGATCGTCAAAAAAGTATCAGTTTTGCCTGGGAATCGTGGTGGCGGGCGTGAGACGTGCCCACTACACTCCGCTTAACAATAAAGCCAAAAAGGGAATTTGGCACGCGGGCTTACCACCCGTCCTCGGAGGAGGAAACAATGGAACCTGACTTGGAAGTCATTCAGATCAGACCGGGCGAATCCTTCGCAACGAAGGCGCATGGCTATCCCTATCATACGGTTCGTTGGCATTTTCATCCGGAATACGAACTTCATCTCGTCGTGGCGACAACCGGACGATATTTCGTTGGCGACTTCATCGGCGAGTTCGAGCCAGGCAACCTTGTGCTTGCCGGGCCTAATCTTCCTCATAACTGGATCAGCGATGTCCCGAAAGGATCGAGCATTCCGCTTCGATGCCAGCTCATCCAGTTCAGCGAGAATTTCATCAGCGACACCATGAAGGTGCTGGCCGAGCTCGGCCCGTTCGATCCTGTTCTCGAAGCCTCCCGCCGCGGCGTGCTCTTCGGCGCCGAGACGAGCCGGCAGGTTGCTCCCCTGATGAACGAGGTGCAGCAGGCTCACGGTGTGCGTCGCATCGAGCTCTTCATGATGATCGTCGGCCTGCTCAGCCGGGCGCAGGATTCCCAGTTTCTTGCCAGCCCGAACTATCTGCCCGATCCGTCGGGCTACATGTCGGCCGGCATCAACAAGGCACTCGCCTACATCAGGGAAAATCTGACCAAATCCTTCGATGAAGCCGATCTCGCCAGGATTGCCGGGCAATCGGCCGGCGCCTTTTCGCGTGCCTTCCGCCGCCATACCGGCATGTCGCTGGTGCAATATGTGAAGCGACTGCGCATCAACCTCGCCTGTCAGATCCTGATGAGCGACGACCATGCATCGATCACCGACATCTGCTTCGAGGTCGGCTTCAACAATCTGTCCAATTTCAACCGGCAATTTCTCGCGGAAAAAGGCATGACGCCTTCCCGTTTCCGGCGGCTATTGGGCGACAATATCAACATAGCGAAAGCGGCCTGAGCCAGCCGAGCGAACAGGAACCCGGGAATAGGACGACGTTTCGCCGAAGACGGCGATAGGGAGGACGAGGAGGAGGAACGAAAACTGACATTGATTGAACGCGAGCGCGCAGTGAGCGGTTCGCGAGAGGAGACGCTTGTCCTCAGAAAACGGCAAACCGCCGGGACAGGCGTGGCGGTTCGCTCAGCCGAACGGCCACAGCGAAACACTGCAACGAAGAAGCTACACAATTTTTTCCAACGGGAGGATATGGAAATGATGAAATTCTCAACCAAGGTGGCAGGTGCGACAGCAGTTGTCCTATCCCTGCTCGGCGGCACGTCCGCCTTCGCGCAAAACGCCGTTTCGGATGCGACGGTCGCATTCCTTATGCCCGACCAGGGCTCGACCCGTTACGAAGAGCACGACCATCCAGGATTCGTCGCGGAAATGAAGAAGCTTTGCGCCTCGTGCAAGGTTCTCTATCAGAATGCCGATGCCGATATTGCCAAACAGCAGCAGCAGTTCAATTCGGCCATTACCCAGGGCGCCAAGGTTATCGTGCTCGATCCGGTGGATTCGGCAGCCGCCGCGTCTCTCGTCCAGCTCGCCCAGAGCCAGGGCGTTAAGGTCATTGCCTATGACCGTCCTATCCCGAAGGGGAAAGCCGATTTCTACGTCTCCTTCGATAACAAGGCGATCGGCAAGGCAATCGCGGAATCGCTCGTCCAGCATCTGAAGGCTAAGAAAGTGCCGACCGATGGCGGCGGCATCCTGCAGATCAACGGTTCACCGACCGACGCGGCTGCCGGGCTGATCAAGGACGGTATTCATGATGGTCTTGCCAGTGGCGGATACAAGACGCTTGCCGAATTCGACACGCCGAACTGGCAGCCGGCGAATGCCCAGCAATGGGCAGCCGGTCAGATCACCCGCTTCAGCAAACAGATCGTCGGCGTGGTCGCCGCCAATGACGGCACCGGTGGCGGCGCCATTGCAGCCTTCAAGGCAGCGGGTGTCGATCCCGTGCCGCCGGTGACCGGCAATGATGCGACGATCGCTGCACTGCAGCTGATCATATCGGGGGATCAGTACAACACGATCTCCAAACCGAGCGAAATCGTTGCGGCTGCCGCTGCCGACGTTGCCGTCAAGCTCCTGGCTGGAGAAACGCCGAAGGCCGAAATGACGCTTTACGACACGCCGGCACAGCTTTTCGTGCCTGCGGTCGTCACTGCCGAGAACCTCAAGGCCGAGATCATCGACAAGAAGATCAACACCGCCGAGGAGCTGTGCACCGGCCGCTACGCCGACGGCTGCAAGAAGCTCGGCATCACCAAGTAATCGAACCAAGGGAAAGCGCGGCCGGTCCGCCGGTCGCGCTTGCCGTTTCGCTTTTTCCAAAAGGCCAGGCGATGTCTGAAACCTCTCATACTCTTGACCCTTCCCGCCAGCCCGTCCTCAGCCTGCGCGGAATATCGAAGAACTTCGGGGCGGTGTCGGCACTCACCGATATCGAACTCGATGTCCATGCCGGCGAGGTCGTGGCACTCGTCGGCGACAACGGCGCCGGCAAATCGACGCTGGTCAAGATCCTGGCCGGTGTACACCAACCAAGCTCAGGCGCGATCCTGTTTGAGGGTGAGCCAGTCAATCTGCCGAGCCCAAGTGCTGCCCTCGGGCTCGGCATTGCAACCGTCTTTCAGGATTTGGCGCTTTGCGAGAATCTCGATGTCGTCGCCAATATCTTTCTCGGCAAGGAGCTCAATCCTTTCCAGCTCGATGAGGTCGCCATGGAGATCCGTGCCTGGAAGCTTTTGAACGAGCTTTCGGCCCGAATCCCAAGCGTACGCGAGCCCGTCGCCTCATTGTCCGGCGGACAGCGCCAGACCGTGGCGATCGCCCGATCGCTACTGCTCGAGCCGAAATTGATCATGCTCGACGAACCCACCGCAGCGCTTGGCGTCGCCCAGACCGCCGAAGTGCTGGATCTGATCGAGCGCGTACGGGAACGCGGACTCGCCGTCATCATGATCAGCCACAATATGGAGGATGTGCGCGCCGTTGCCGATCGCATTGTCGTCCTTCGGCTCGGCCGCAACAACGGCACTCTGCTGCCCGATGCTTCCAACGAAGAGCTCGTCAGCGCGATCACCGGCGCATCCAACAATTCCGTCTCCCGCCGCGCGTCGCGCCGCCAGGCGCAAAGCCAGCAGAACGAGGAGGGCAGGCCATGATGAAGACCATCCAGAATGAACCGGCAGCACCTGCGCTCCTCGACCGGCGTGACGAAAGAGTGCGCCATGACGATAGTCTTGCCGGCTCGATCCGCGCCTTTTGGGATCGCATCCGCGCCGGCGACCTCGGCTCGCTGCCGGTCATTGTCGGCCTGGCAATCATCTGGACGGTGTTCCAGGCGCTCAATCCAGTGTTTCTCTCCAGCGCCAATCTCGTCAACATGCTGTTCGACTGCTCGACGGTCGGCGTCATCTCGCTGGGTATCGTCTGCATCCTGATGGTGGGCGAGATCGATCTTTCCGTCGGCTCGGTCAGCGGCTTCGCCTCGGCACTGGTCGGCGTCTTCTGGGTCAACCAGGGCTGGCCAGTGGTCCTGGCGGTCCTCGCCGCCATGGTCGTCGGCGCTCTGATCGGCTCTCTCTACGCCTTCCTGTTCAACCGCTTCGGCATGCCGAGCTTCGTCTCCACCCTATCCGGGCTGCTCGCGGTTCTCGGCCTGCAGCTCTATATCCTCGGAGCGACCGGTTCGATCAATCTGCCCTATGGTTCCTGGCTCGTGAGTTTCGGCCAGATCATGGTCATGCCGGACCCGATCGCCTATCTGCTGGTAGCCCTTGCCGGCATTGCATTCTTCTTCTCCAGCTACCGCACGGCGGCGCGCCGGCGGGCAGCCGGCCTGTCGGCAAAATCGGCCCGCGGGCTGCTCCTTCGCGCCGTCATCATCACGGCCGCTTTGGAAGCTGTCGCATTCTATCTCAACCAGTCGCGCGGCGTTCCATGGATGTTCGGCCTTTTCGTCGGGCTCGTTGCCGTCATGAACTATGCGCTGATGCGCACCAAATGGGGACGCTCCATGCATGCCGTCGGCGGCAACAGGGAGGCCGCCCGCCGCTCTGGCATCAACGTCTCGCGCATCTATACGAGCGCCTTCGTCATATGCGCGTTGCTTGCGGCAACCGGCGGCGTGCTTTCAGCTGCCCGGCTGGCGACAGCAAGTCAGCAGGCCGGCACCGGCGACGTCAATCTCAACGCCATCGCTGCGGCGGTCATCGGCGGCACGAGCCTGTTCGGCGGGCGCGGCAGCGCCTATTCAGCCCTTCTCGGCATCATCGTCATTCAGTCGATCGCCAGCGGGCTGACGCTTCTCGATCTGTCGTCATCGCTTCGATACATGATCACCGGCGCCGTTCTCGCCGTCGCCGTCATCGTCGACTCGTTGGCACGCCGATCGCGGATTTCGCACGGCCGGGCCTAAAACCCATCAAGAAAGCAGAGGAAGAAAATGAGACAGGATCTGTCTGGAAAAGTCGCGGCCGTCACCGGAGCGGCATCGGGTATCGGCCTCGAATG
The DNA here is from genome assembly GCF_019685115.1 of Rhizobium sp. NZLR11. NCBI lineage: Bacteria > Pseudomonadati > Pseudomonadota > Alphaproteobacteria > Hyphomicrobiales > Rhizobiaceae > Rhizobium > Rhizobium sp. NZLR11. The sequence continues at coordinate 183,775 of NZ_JABDWD010000002.1, forward strand.
CGCCAAGGCCCTGCTTGCCGCCGGCGCCCAGGTGGTGTTGGTCGATCGTAACGAGGAGGCATTGAAGGAAATCTGCTCGAAACTCGACGCGAACGCCATTCCGTTGGTCATCGATCTAACCGATCCGAAAAGCGTCGAAGGGATGATGCCGCAGATTCTGAAGAAGGCAGGCCAGTTGGATATCTTCCACGCCAATGCCGGCTCCTATATCGGCGGCGAGGTACTGGGCGGCGACCCCGACGCGTGGGACCGGATGCTCAACCTGAACGTCAATGCCGCCTTCCGCTCGGTGCATGCCGTGCTGCCGCACATGGTCGAACGCAGGACCGGAGATATCATCCTCACCAGTTCCGTCGCCGGCTTGATCCCCGTCGTCTGGGAGCCGATCTACACGGCCTCGAAACATGCGGTTCAGGCATTCGTCCATACACTGAGGCGACAGGTGGCCAAACATGGCTTGCGCGTCGGCGCCGTCGCTCCAGGCCCAGTCGTCACGGCCCTTCTCAGCGACTGGCCGCAGGAGAAGTTGGATGAAGCACTTGCCGCCGGCGGCCTGATGGAGCCGAAGGAGGTGGCCGAAGCGGTGCTCTTCATGCTGACGCGTCCGCGCAACATCACGATCCGCGATCTCGTCATCCTGCCGCAGAGCACGGATATCTGACGCGTTTGTACCGGCTCTGAAAATCACGGAAGGAAACGGAGATGATCTTCGATAGGTTTCGCTTAGATGGAAAGGTAGCGCTGGTGACCGGCGGCACGCGCGGCATCGGGCTTGCCATCGCCGAGGCGCTCGGCGAGGCTGGCGCCAAAGTCCTCATCACGGGAAGGACGCGCAATGCAGCGGCGGAGGACAGGCTCGCCAAGGCCGGTGTCGATTGCGATTTCGTCGCCGCCGACCTGATGAAAGACGATGCCGCCGACGCGCTCGTCACGGAGACGCTCCTACGGGCGGGCCAGCTCGACATCCTCGTCAACAATGCCGGCATCGCCATTCATGGCGACAGCGGCGCGTTCTCCGACGCGATTTGGCGCGAGATCATGACCGTCAATGTCGACGCCGTCTTCCGCGCCTGCCGCGCCGCACTCGCCCCCATGCGGCGTCAGGGCGGCGGTGTCATCCTCAATATCGGCTCGATGTCGGGCATCGTCTCCAACATTCCCCAGAACCAGGTCGCCTACAACACCTCCAAGGCGGCGGTTCATATGATGACGAAGAGCCTCGCCAGCGAAGTTGCCGCCGAGAATATTCGCGTCAACGCCATTGCGCCGGGCTATATCGAGACCGATCTGTCGCGCGGCGGCATCGCCAATCCCGACTGGTTCCCGACCTGGCGCAGCATGACCCCGATGGGACGGGTCGGGCAGCCGGAAGAGGTGGCGGGGGCCGCCTTGTTCCTCTGCTCGGCAGCGGCAAGCTATGTCACCGGCGAAGTGCTGGTGATCGATGGCGGCTATACGACACGATAATGGCCAGACACTGAGAGGAGAGCGAAGCATATCGCCCATGAGCGGCATATGCTCACGCCAAGCAGTCGAGCATCCACTGGACACCAAAACGATCCGTGAGTTTGCCGTAATAGCTCCCCCATGGCTGGACCGCGAGCGGTGTCGTTATCTTGCCGCCTTCGGCGAGCCGGGCGAAAAGCCCGTCGGTCCTGTCGCGGTCATCCAAGATCAACATGTGGGCGGAGCCTCGCATCGGCTCCGCATCGTGATTGTCCGAGGCGAAGAACAAGACACCAAGCCCTTCGAAGCGAGCGTGCATCACCTTGCCCCGCATAGCTTCGCTGGCAATGGGCATTCCGTCCGCGCCGTGGCGCTTCAATTGCGTGACCCGGCCAAGCCCGCATTCGGCATAAAAGGCCAGCGCCTCCTCGCAGCGGGTGGAAAAGAATAGATAGTTGGCAAGCTGCATGATCTCGCTCCGTCGCGCCGCCGGATGGCGACGCATTGCTGAATCAGGTCTGAGATTTCCGCGCATGCACCGCGACCCTTACAACGCGGCGGCCGTGCCCTGGATGGCGCCGACGAAATCCGCATTGCTGTAGCTGTGGCCGGCGATTCCCCACGCCCCTTCGGGCGCGTAGACGATGTTCGACCAAATATGATCGCGCTTGAGCCGGCCTTCGGCGGCCTGTTCGACGACATCGGCCGCTTTTTCGATGAAGGCCTGTTTCGCTTCGGCGCTTACCAGCGCGACCTCCGGCAATTTGAGTTCGACGAATGCCGCAGCGATCGGCTTTCCCGCCGCAAGCACGTGCTCGCGCGGCAGCACGTTGATCGTGCCGATGACATTGGCGGTCATGAAGGCATTGCCGGTCAAACCGGCTACATCGAGCAACGCGTCCGTCAAGCCGGCAAAGGCTTGCGCCTGGGCCTCCGGCGAGAGCAGGCCTTCCGGAACGGTGAGTGTGATAGGCATCGGATATCTCCCTCTTTGAATCGTGACCGCTTGTGATATACCGATCACTCTTTATAGATACACAGCGATCGCTCTCTTAGCAAGCAATAAAGAGCGTTCACTCTTATTGAGGCATTCATGCGTTATAGCGCCGAACACAAATCAGAAACCCGCGCCCGCGTCCTCGCAGCCGCAGGACAGATCTTCCGCAAGGACGGCTATGGCGGTGCCGGTATCGATGCGCTGACGAAGGCCGCCGGCGTGACAAACGGCGCCTTCTACGGACATTTCAAGTCGAAGGCCGAAGCCTTTCGCACAGCCGTGCTGGAAGGCCTCGAAGAACTGCGGCAAGGAATCGCCGCGTTGAAGACCAATCAACCGAAAGACTGGCTGACGACCTTCGTCGGCTACTATCTCGGTTATAAAAGAACCTGCGATCTGGGCGAGAGCTGTGCTCTGCCGAGCCTTTCGCCCGATGTGATGCGTGCGGACGATGAAACGCGAAGCGCTTATACGGCAGAGATCAAACGCCTCGTCGAAGAAGTCGCCGCCGGCCTGCCGGAGATAGACGGCCGATCCGACATTGTGCGGGAAGACCAGGCGATCCTGCTCCTCGCCATGCTGAGTGGCGGTGTTACCCTCGCGCGCGCCGTTTCCGACCCGGCACTCTCCGAACGCATTGCAGAGGTCATCGCGCAGGCTGCGTTGACAGCGATAAAGCCTGGAAGCTAATCCGCATGCGGCGATGGCGTTTGGGTTCAGGACTGCGCACACGTGTTCCCAACCCTGCGAGAACTACACGGGCATGGTGATTTCGAACTCGGCACCTGCGCCGGTCGTCGGCAGCAGGCGGATCGTACCGCCATGGGAGCTCAGCATGGCGCGAACGATGCCGAGACCCATGCCGGTGCCGCCCTGTTCGCGGCGGGTTGAAAAGAACGGCTGAAAGACATGTTGGCGATTTGCCTCGGAAATACCGCCGCCGTCGTCTCGGACAAGAACAACGGTTGTCCGGACATCGGCTGACGCGCTGAGTTCCAATAGCGTGGCGCCATGCTGAAAGGCATTCTCGGCGAGATTGGCAAAAACGATGCCGGCTGCTTCTCGGGGAAGAGCAACCGATATGTCCGTATCGCCTTTACCGGAGATATCGAGGGATGGAAATTGCCGGCGCAGCGAGGACAGGATGTCCCTGATGCTGCTTTTGCCCTCGGCTAGAGGGATTTCTGCTTGGGCAAGCTCCCTCAGCCGCAGCAACAGCGCGTCGAGCCGAGCTGCATCGACGACGATATTATCGAGAAAGTGCAAACGCTGCGCCTTCGTCATCGCCTTTTCGGCATCGTCGTCGCGCAAAAGCTCCGCCGCACCGCGGATCGCCGTCAGCGGCGACTTTAGTTCGTGGGAGACGTGGGCGGCAAAGGAGCGGACATATTCGGTGCGATCGACCAGTCTTCCGGCGAGATCGAGGAAGCTCTGCGACAGGACGGCGATCTCGCGCGTTCCATAGCTGTCCAGCGGCCGGATCGCCCGCTTACCGCCCCGGGCGATCTCTTCCGTGCGGGCGATCAAGGCGTCGATCGGGCCGGTGATGGTGCGCGTCAGCACATAGGCGACGCCGAGCGTCAATATGAAGACGACGGCGAGGGCGACCATTTCCGCCGGCGCCATCCGGTTCGAACTCACTTCCACGGCGCGGAACCAGATGACGATCAGGATCGGCAGCGCCATGACGGCGAGAAGCACGACATAGACGATCAGCGCCAGCGTCGGGCGCCATTTCATCCTGACTTTCGGTACCGGCATCAGGCATTCCTCCCGATTTCACCGCCGAGTTTGAAGCCGATGCCGTGAACCGTCGCGATGATCCCCTGGCCGCCGGCCGCCAGGAACTTGGCCCTGATGTTGCGGATATGACTGTCGATCGTTCGGTCGGCGACATAGGTTCCAGCGCCATAGGCCGCCTCCATCAGTCGTTCGCGGCTGAAGACCATGTCGGGGCGTGACAACAATGCGTCCAGGATGGCGAATTCGAGCGCCGTCATCGTGATGGCCCTGTCGCCGAACATGACCGTCCTGCCGTGGCGATCGAGGCTGAGTTCGCCGGCGATAAAGATGGCGTGACGCCTTTCAGGCGCGGGTTCATTGCCGCTGCGCTTCAAGATCGCCTTGACCCTGGCGACGAGTTCGCGCGGGCTGAACGGTTTGGTGACGTAATCGTCTCCGCCGATTTCCAACCCCAGCACCCTGTCGATCTCCTCGTCGCGTGCGGAAAGAAACAGGATCGGCAATCCCGATGTCTTGCGGATCTGGCGGCACACTTCCAGACCATCCATATCGGGCATGCCGATATCGAGAATGATGAGATCGATGTTGGCGCGCCGGAATGCCGTCATCGCCTCGGTTCCGCTGCGGACCGCCGTCGGTGTCAAGCCGGCACGCTCGAGGGCGAAGCAGATCACATCGCGGATGTGAGGTTCGTCATCGACGACGAGAATTCGGGGCGCCATCCACCAGTCCTGCGTTGTTTGTCGTGCCTGTTGTTATCGTTCTCGTTCTATTTTGCAATGGCTGCAGGAGACAGAAGATAGGTCTCCAGCCGCGCTGCCCGGAAGGTCCAGTTCCGCCAGTCGTGCGGGCGCCGCGCGAAGTCCCTGACGAGATAGTACCGAATCGCCAGTGCCTGATTCCTCTTGTCGATCAGCTGATCCGGCAGCATGTGGAGATAGAGATCGATCGCCGGAATGGCGGAAGGGCCAAGCGAGGAGAGATAATCGAGATCGAGCGGTGGACCTTCCTCAGTGATTTCCTGGCTGTGGGCGACATTGAAGCGGGCGATAATATCAGGGAAATCAATGAAGGCGCTGATGTAGACGACGACAAGCAGAGAGGCGAGATTCATCGCGATCAGCCACTCGTTGGATCGGCTGAGCAGAATGCGCAGCAGGATCAAGAAAAGACCGATGGCGACGAGGCCCATCCAGAGACCGGCGGCGACACGCAATTCCGTCAGCGAATAGACCTCGACGTAAAGCCCAAGCCGCAGCATCGACGACAGGCAAAGCAGAATATTCTGGCCGATCCAGGTGTGGACGAGGCCGCGGATCAGCGGGCTGTGATCGCCGGGACCACCGCGCCGCATAGCGACCAGCACGAAACCGGCGGCAAGAAGCGCTGTCGCAATCAGCGGATAGGCGCCGCGATGAGCATATTCGGCACGGCTCATGTGATCGGGCAGATCTGCGCCGCCCCAGAGATAGACGAGATCGAGGAGCGTCTGCACGGCAAAGAGCGCGTTGAACAGGACGAGCGCCCGCAACAACGAGGCATAACCGAGCGGCGCATTTCTGGTGGGCACGATCATGAAGGCCCTGGCGGCCTGCGACCTCGCACCGCGGCGCTTGAGGCGCGGCCGCAACATCGCCCAAACCACAATAGCGACGATCATCCAGAAGCCGATCCGCCAGAGATCGAGGAACTGCAGCAGAACGGCAAAATCGATGCTGCGCAGAGCGATCTCGATAAGTGGGTTGGCCGCCGCAAAGAGAGATACGAAGACCGCTGCAAGAATGAGCGGCATGATCCAGAGGGCGATGCTCTGTCGGGTTCCGGCGAAAGAGTAACGTTTCCCCGGTGTCGCAAGATATTTCCTGATATCCTCGGCAAGCCGCAGGGGAACGACAAGGGCGAAACGGAAGAAAACCAGGGGCAGGGCGGACAGGCGACGCGGCAGGAGCCTGGCGCTGACGAGCGCAACCGACATCAGGGCGCCGAGGCAAAAGGCAATGCCCGTAAGCGAAGGCGATTCCAGCAGCGGCGCCGACGCCAGAACCGAAAAGCCGAGCAACATGATCGCTTGGGAAAGCCGAGGTCTCTTGCTGGCCGAAAGCAAAGTGGCGGCGCAGACGGCGAGCGCAAAAAGGAAGATATTTATCCCGGGTTCATGGCCAAAGATCAGAAAATCTGAAAGCGCCACGAGCGCCAACAGCCCGGTCATCCGGCCACTGCCCCGCCTCATCGGCATTGCTTCCGTCAGGATATCTGTTGTGTCCATTGCTGCTCCTCTCGTAGATGCGGCTTTTCGATCGTCATGAGCATGACTGCGGAACTCGCATGGGAAGGCGGGCCTTGTGTCCCGCACGTCTCCGTCAGCCACCAACCGTCGTTGCGAAGGCGGTCCGGCAAAGTGGGAGGTATAACGCGGGGCGGCATGTCGTTCTGGTTCATGGCAGGAAGATGCCGCGCCGGATTGCAGATTTTGTGCAGAGAGTGAGGAGCAATTCAGGAATCGCCCGCGGGGCGGAAACGCCGGGAAAGTCTCGCGAGGTCGTATCGGGCGTGAAAACGGCTTGTCATTTCCGCTTTTCGGGGAGGCCCCGGTCGCAGAGGACGGCGCCGCACTCATTTCAGCAATCGGGGAAAGCAATCCGCCAAGCGAACGAGCCTCACCCAATCAATACATTCCTGGCGCAGTCTCATTTGCCGGCTGACTTTGCCGGCATTTGTGAAAAGATCATCGAAGGAATGAAGGGAGGTTTATCTGAACCTCGGCGCGCGCCTGGCATTGTGGAGTAGTTCGCAGGCTGTCGCGAACGGTCCGAAAAGTTTGAGCAACAGCGCTTGTTCCTCGGTATCTATTCGATGGCGAGCGCAGAACTCGGTAACGGACCAGACTTTCGTCAGCTCATCGGTCTCAATTTGCTTGGGTTCGATGTGTTCGGTCAAGGGCGTATCCTCCGAACTTCGAGACTACGCCTCCCCGGCATTTATAAGAACTAGCTAAAAAGAATTATATCGACCGAATATGTCAGGTGCCGCCAGGCCCCGCATCAAGAGAGGCGGAGATGCAAAAACGCCCGCCGATTGCGCGGCGGGCGTTGTGTCATGCTGATCTATTGATCAAGCGATATGGGGAAGAGCATCCGTGCCGGTGATGTTGAGGGTCACCTTGGCAGTGTCCGTGTGGCCGTCACCATCGGAGATCTTGTAGTAGCGCAGAACTTCCGTGACATGATCGCCAGCAGCGATATCGTGCGTCAGCTCGTAGGTGAATTCGCCGTTCGACTTGACATGGAACGTACCATAGGTGCCGGCGACGTCGGTGGTTGCGCTCGGGTTGCCGTCGACCTTCGTGGTCAGGAACTGACGGAGGAACATCTTGCCGTTGTCGCCGGCAATGTCGTTGTCCAGAACGTTGCCGCCGATGGCATGGCCTTCGGTGAAGCTGTAGACATCGTCAACTGCGATCGGCTTGACCTGGGTTACGCCCTGAATGTTCAGGGTGAACAGGCCGACGTCGGTATGACCGCTGCCGTCGGAGATCTTGTAGGAAACCTTTTCCTGGTACGATTCGCCGTTGGCGAAGCCAATCTTGGCAGCATCGCTCAGGACATAGGTGTAGCTGCCGTCCGGCTTGACGAAGAACGTGCCGTAGTCGCCATGGATTTCGGTGATCTGGCTGTTGCCGCTTTTGGCGCCAACGGTCTCGCCGTCGAAGGCGCGCAGGAAAAGGTGGCCATTATCGGATGTATCGTTGGAAAGGAGATTTCCGGAAATAACGTCAGTTTCTAGAAATGTTGCACTATCATCAGTTGCGTGTATCGGCGAAGCCATCGCTCTCTCCTCAAATTGTTATAGACGGGTCAGTTTCGACCTCAGCGAGCGGCTCCTTTAACAACCTATTAATACTGCAAGTCAATGGGTTATTTAACGAAAGGTTAATTTCGTAACCGATATGGGCGTTGCTTAATTCCTGGGCGAATAATTTCGTTTTCACACCAAATTGAAGAAAATTTTACCGAATCTATACCCGGCTAACTTGAACATCGGCAATGAATATATCTAAGGATGATTCCGGCCGTTAAACCGAGCCATCGGGGTCAGCTGTTGCAATCGCGCGCTCCGCCAACTATTTTAGGGCTAAAGCGGAAATCGAAGCCGTCGCCGGCTTGGGAACGAGACGCTTGTACATCGGCTGAATCGGCGCATGCCCTTGAGGCAGCGCGATGGTCAAATCCACAACGATCGATGAAGCCGGCAATGGCCGGTATAAGGATTTCTTTTTGAACGACACAAATACAGCCACTGCGATTGCGGTGGTGAACTCGCGTGAGGGTGACGTGGCCGTCCGCCGCGCTGCCAAGACTTGGAAGCCATCACCCTGCCTTCTCACCCGCCGCGAGTTGCGGGCGCTCATCGCCGAGCAGCTCGGCTGAGCGTCCCTTACATAGGAGAATTCGAAATGCAGGTACTCGTCAGAGAAAACAACGTCGATCAGGCCCTCAGGGTTTTGAAAAAGAAAATGCAGCGCGAAGGGCTGTTCCGCGAAATGAAGGAACGGCGCGCCTATGAGAAGCCCTCCGAACGACGCGTCAGGGAAAAGGCGCAGGCGATCAGTCGGCACCGTAAAGCCGCACGCAAGAAGCTGCAGCGTGAAGGCCTGATCGCCGGGCCGAAGCGGACGGCCGCCCGTTAACGGGCCATCCCGGCCGGCCTTCCCAGGCTTCGACGACAACATTCCCCGGAAAGGACAGACAATGGACGAACTCAATAGCCTCACCGTTTCAGAAGAACGCCTCGAGGATTGCCGCGATGTCGTGGAGCCGGATCTGCAGGATCTGATCCAACGCGCATTGACGTCGGGCTTTTCCCGCGAGGAGGTCCTGATCGCCGTCAGTGAACTGGTCGCTGAGGACTTCGCCATGGTCATGGAAACCCCAAGCGTGCATTGAGGATAAACGCAGGCAGCAGGAACATTCCATCCCGCCTGTCGATCGATTGCGGGAATTGGCGGGATGAACCACGGGAACATCGGCGCCGGCAGACGGTTATTTCGTCTTTTGCACAGATGGAGATGACGATGGCCGAGCATGATGATGCGACACGGGTGTGGGAGCTGATCGACAGAATAGGGTTTTGCATGCTGACGACCCGCAGCAGTGACGATCTGCGCGCCCGCCCGATGTCCGCCTATACCGCCCAGATGGAGAATGCGGTCTATTTTCTGACGGATGTGGCCAGCCACAAGGACGACGAGATCGCCCACTGGCCAAATGTGTGCCTGGCCTTTGCCGACACCAAGGGACAGAAATATGTTTCCGTGTCTGGGACGGCCGAGGTGCAGAACGATCGCGAGAAGATCAGGGAATTATGGGCAACGCCGGCCAAGGCGTGGTGGGACAATCCCGACGATCCCTCCATCCGCATCCTCAAGATTACCCCGTCCTCGGCGGAATATTGGGATAGCCCGGGCACCATCATCAGCTATATCAAAATGGCAGCTGCAGCGGTCTCGAACAGCAAACCGGATATGGGCGACAACGCCGAGGTCAAGCTTTAACGGATCGCAGCGCTCTTCAAGCCTGCTTGGCCGAGGCCTTGACGAAATCAATGAAGGCCCGCAGCGGCGCTGGCACCAGCCGCCGTCCAGGATAATAGAGAAATGGCCCGGAAAACCGCTGCCACCAGGGTTCGAGAATTGGCTCGAGAGCGCCGCTGTCAATATACGGGCGCAGCCAGTCCTCGAAAACGCAGATGATCCCAGTGCCCGATATCGCTGCATCGACGGTAAGATCGGTCGCGCCGCCGACCCTGACGATCAATGGTCCTGAAGGTTCGACCCGCACCACCTCGCCATCTCGTTCGAACTCCCATGGCGTCGTCAGCACACCACTGGCAAAGCGGCCCAACAGACAGGCATGGCCGAGCAGATCGCTCGGATGTTGCGGCCGGCCATGGCGGTCGAGATAGTCAGGGGAGGCGGCGGTGGCAAAGCGCTGAACACGCGGGCCGATCGGCACGGCAATCATATCCTGCTCCAGCCGCTCGTCATAGCGGATGCCGGCGTCGCACCCGGCAGCAAGCACATCGACGAAGCTCTCGTCGGCGATCACCTCCAGCCGAATGTCGGGATAGGCGGCGAGGAATGGCGGAACGATGGCGGGCAGCACCAGCCGCGCCGCGCTGACCGGCACATTGAGCCGCAACGCACCGGCCGGCCTGTCGCGATATCCGTTGACCACATCGAGTGCGGACTCCACTTCGGTCAAGGCAGGGCCGAGCCGTTCCAGCAGGCCCTTGCCGGCTTCGGTCGGCACGACGCTGCGTGTCGTGCGGTTGAGCAGCCTCACACCGAGCTCGGCCTCCAGCCGACGCACCGCCTCGCTGAGGAAGGAAGCACTGCCGCCGTTTGCACGCGCGCCCTCGCGAAAACCACCGGCCCGCGCCACGGCAAGGAAGGCATTCAGATCACCCAAATCGACTTTCACTGTTCGCCACTCCGCACAGCCTGTGCGGATTGTAACGAATTATCAGGCGCGCCGACAACGCCTATCTTGGCGTCGACTCTTGAAAGGAGTGAGTTCATGTCCACCATCGATCAGGCCGGCACCTTCAATCTCGGCGACAGCAGCATCAAACGGCTCGGCTACGGCGCCATGCAGCTTGCCGGGCCCGGCGTGTTTGGCCCGCCCAAGGATCACGGCGCGGCCTTGGCGGTGCTGCGCGAGGCTGTCGCAAGCGGCGTAAACCACATCGACACCAGCGATTTCTATGGTCCGCACGTCACCAACCGGATCATCCGTGAAGCGCTCCATCCCTATCGTGACGACCTCGTCATCGTCACCAAGATCGGCGCACGGCGCGGCGCGGATGGATCATGGATTCCGGCCTTTTCGCCAGAAGAACTGACGGCGGCAGTCCACGACAATCTTCGTCACTTAGGTCAGGATGTGCTTGACGTCGTCAACCTCAGGCTCATGTTCGACGTGCATGGCCCTGCCGAAGGCTCGATCGAAGGACCCCTGACGGTGCTTGCCGATCTCCAACGGCAGGGACTGATCCGTCACCTGGGCTTAAGCAACGCCACAGCGAAGCAGATCGCCGAAGGGCGCGGGATCACCGAGATCGTCTGCGTGCAGAACCAGTACAATCTTGCGCATCGGGCCGACGATCGCCTGATCGACGAGCTCGCCCGCGAGGGCACCGCCTATGTGCCCTTCTTCCCGCTCGGCGGCTTCACACCGCTGCAGTCGTCCAGCCTGTCTAATGTCGCCGCACGCCTTGATGCTACGCCCATGCAGGTCGCACTTGCCTGGCTGCTGCGCCGCGCCCCGAACGTCCTGCTGATCCCCGGCACCTCGTCCGTCGGCCACCTCAAGGAGAACCTCGCCGCTGCCGCGCTTGTTCTGCCGGATGAGGCTGTCGACGAACTCAACCAGATCGGGAACATCGCCGCCTGATCGCATTCAAAGGCCGCGAGCTACCGCCACACCACGCTCACACGTGGTGTGGCGGAGCCGAAAGCGTCAGCGACGCTGAAATCCGCTCGTCATCTCCGGCCGGGAAGGCCGGTATGGTTATGCCTTCAATAGCGCTCCGGCACGAGCATTTCAGACGCAACCGGCGCCCTGTTGTAATCGGCATGGCGGATGCGATCCGGCAACTCGATTTCCGGTTTCGGAACATCCTCGTACGGGATTTGTTCGAGAAGATGGGCGATGCAGTTCAAACGCGCCCGTTTCTTGTCTACCGCCTGCACCACCCACCAGGGTGCATCCTTGGTGTGCGTCCGCGCCAGCATTTCTTCCTTGGCCTTGGTATATTCCTCCCAATGGACGCGACTTTCCATATCCATCGGTGAAAGCTTCCATTGCTTCAGCGGATCGTGGATACGCATCTTGAAGCGGAATTCCTGCTCCTCGTCGGTGATCGAAAACCAGTATTTGATCAGCACGATTCCGGAACGGACCAGCATCCGCTCGAATTCAGGCACCGAGCGGAAGAACTCCTCGAGTTCATCAGGGGTGCAGAAGCCCATCACGCGCTCGACACCGGCGCGGTTGTACCAGCTTCGGTCGAAGAGCACCATTTCGCCGGCTGTGGGAAGATGCGGGACATAGCGCTGGAAATACCATTGATGGCGTTCCCGTTCGGTCGGGGCGGGCAACGCAACCGTCCGGCAGACGCGTGGATTGAGCCGCTGGGTCACCCGCTTGATCGCGCCGCCCTTGCCGGCCGAATCGCGGCCTTCGAAAAGCACCACCACTTTCAACTTCGTGTGCTGAACCCAATCCTGCAGCCGCACCAACTCGTGCTGCAGCCGAAACAGTTCCCGGAAGTAGGTCTTTCGCTCGAGCGTCGGCTCCGCCGCTTCCGACATTCCTTCGGCGACCAGATCGTCCAGCCGGTCTTCCTCCATCTGCATTTCCAGCTCTTCATCGAAGCTGTCGGCGATTTCGGCCTTTATCCGGCTGAGTTGGTCCTGATGGTTTTGAGACATGGGCTTTTCCTTCCTGCTTTTTTTGACAGGAGCATGTCACTGCGAAGTTTGTATGACGGTTCAAGTAGCGATGGTGGACCATCGGCGCTCTGCCTTGGCCGTGGTCGCTCACGTCACGGTCCGGCGCTGACGCGCATCGGCCTGTTTCATCAGCTTGGCGTATTCTATCTCGGTGATATCATCCAACGGGAACATGCATTCGATCCTCAGTTCCTGGGTCGTTATTGTCTGTGCGGTGCCGACCGTCGTCACCAGCGAGAAGAAACTTAGAAGCTGCCCATCCTTCATGAACGACAAGGGGATGACGGGTGTGCTGTCCGCTGTCGTGGAGACCTTCCAGGCACTATCCACATCCGGATAGGCAAGCAGCGCGTCGATCAGTGCCTTGGTGCGCATGTCGATGACGCGGCCGACGGACTCCCTGAATATCCGCGCCATCAGGCTTCTTGCCGTTTCCTCCCAGTTCGGAATGAAGGGCCGCAAACCGGCCGGATCGAATATCAGATGCAGCAGATTGCGCGGTTTTTCCCGTGCTGCCATGTCGATGAAGCAATTGAAGAAGCGCTGCGTCGCATCGTTGGCCATCACCACGTTCCAATACCGGTCCATCACCACGGCCGGAAATGGTTCATGCTGAAAAAGCATGCGTTTAAGCACATCCGTGACGCTTTTCATTTCAAGATCGTCGATACCGTTTTCTGCATAAATAGGCGCATAGCCGGCGGCGAGCAGCAGCGTATTGCGCTCCCGGAACGGCACATCCAGGGCGTCGGCGAGATGCAGCAGATTGTGGCGGCCAGGCGTGCTCCGGCCACTTTCGATGAAGCTGATTTGGCGCTGCGATATGCCGGTGTCGAGCGAGAGTGCCAACTGGCTCTTGCCTCGCGTGCCGCGCCAGGCACGCAACTGCGCCCCAAGCTCGGTCGGCGCTCTGCTTAAACGGTTGTGCGTCGAGCTCATCTTCCGGCGGTCTCCGTTATCCGTCCCGTTGGTAACTGGCGGGCAATAGCGCTCCCGCCAGCGATTTGTGGATTAAAATGCAACGGGGCCGACAGACCCGTACCAGCGACCAACTTTGGCAGGTTCTCGTTCGTCCATGTAGAAAAAGTGTGTCATGACAGGCTTGACGACCGGTTGCGCCTTCTCGTCGGGTGTCATGGTGACAGTGCCGCGAAAGATCTTAAGCGAGCCGCCGTCCCAATATTCCGTCACATCGTGAAGCGCTGAAAAACCCGTATCGATGAAAGCGCGCAGGTTCTCGCGAATGGCCTCCCGCCCCTTCCAGTCGGCGACGCCGAGATTGCAGGTGGCGTTTTGCGCCAGGCAATCGAAGCCTTCGCCGAAGGTCTTGTCATCGATTTCTTTCCAGAAAGCCAGCAGCCATTCCGGGGGCTCTCGCTTGGTAAAGTTCACCGTCGTCATCGTCGTTCTCCTCGGCCGCCTCGTACGGTTGACAGCGGTTTGGCCGTCGACATCCTCCGGATTGGCCGCTTCTGTTTGAGGACTGGAATGTTCCTCCTGCAGGAAGGCCGTTCACTGATATCGCGGGAGGGGGAATGCCCTCAATTACATCGGGTGTAATAAGCCAGGCGAAAACGCATCGTCTTCCGATTTCGCAGCCTTTGTTGCTGGCGAGACCGATCTCATCGACTTCGCAGAACGTTGAGGCAAGCTAAGACCGGCAGGGAAGGCCGGACCAGCAGGCCGGGTGTGTTTGCCATTGGCAATGCGGACGCGGTCGCTCACCTTGCGCATGCCTCCGCGGCAGGCACAGCCGTCGGCCCGGTTGTCACCATGGACCTGTTCGAACAGATCCTTGCCGAGCGTCGGGACGCCAAAGCGGCGTGAACGATCTTGCAGTACAGCCGCTGAGGCGCAGCTACAGCTGTCCTGTCCGGTATTGCGAGACAAGATTCCGGCAGGCGCGGATCGTCAGAGCCATGACGGTGAGTGTGGTGCCGGCGATGCCGCTGCCGGGGAAGGCGCTGGCGTCGGTGACAATCAGGTTCGGGACATCCCAGACCTGGTTGTAGGGGTTGAGCACCGAAGCTTCCGGGGTTTCACCCATGCGCGCGCCGCCCGTTTCATGGATTGCCGCGCCCATGCACATGGTCTTGCGGAACCAACTGCGGAACATGAAGCGGCTGAAGGCATCGGCCTCGGGAAAGGCGCCCTTGCCCATCTCCTTGAGGCCGGTGGGCGAACCGATGAATTCAAGATCGCCTCCGACCTCGCTGATCATGGCGATCAGCGTCTCTTCCTGCCGGCGAAGCAGCGCCTGCTCCTCCGCTTGCATCACGCAGCGGATATGCGCAACGGGAATGTTCCAGGCGTCCTTGCGCCTGACATCAAGCGTAATGCGATTGTCGGCATAGGGCAGCATGCGGCCGAAACCGAAGAAGGCGAGACGCGCATCAGCGTCGCCGGAGACCGGCGCTCGGCCGACGCTTCCCTGGTAGTCGAAATCGCCGCGGGCAGCGTCGCCCTCACCGAAGCGGGGAATGAAGATCCCGCCTGATGGATTGTAGAACGGATCCGTCGGGGCGGAGCCATCGGGCGCCCAGCCCTTCGCCTGCGAAAAGGAACCGAAGGCGAGGCACGGAAGCTGGTCCATGAAATAGCGGCCAAGAGCGCCTGAGCTGTTGCCGAGCCCATCCGGATGTTTTGCCGAAGCCGAATTCAAGAGCAGCCGCACGCTCTCTATCGGCGAGGCGGAGAGAACCACCGTCGCGGCGCGGGCCGTCGATACTTGTCCGGTATTGCGATCGGTGAACTCCGCGCCGGTGGCACGTCCGGTTCTCCCGTCCGTGGTGATGCGGCGAACGACGGCATCGTAGCGGACTGTCAGCCTGCCGGTGGCCTTGGCTTCCCGCAGCGGTCGCGGCATGCGTTCGGCATCCGGCGCGATGTAGCGCCAGGAGACAACGTGCCTTTCCGGCCAGCGGCTTTCGACCGCCTGCTTGAAGATCTGTTCGGCGGGCGTCAGGCTTGCCGGCTTCGCATAGACGCCGTCCGGCAGGGTCGGCACATCGTCCTTGTTGCCGTAGAGCCCGAGATAAGTCTCCACTTCGTCGTAGAAAGGCGCCAATTCGCCATATGAGACCGGCCAGTCAACGCCCTTTCCGGCGCGTGATCGGATCTTGAAATCATCATCGGTCCAGCGCAGCAGCACGCGGCCAAAACTGTGGAGGCGGCCGCCGCCCTGGCGGCCACGGATCCAGAGGAAAGGCTCGCCCTTCGGCGTGGTATAGGGGTTCTTGCGGTCGTTGACGAAGAAGTGGCTGAAGCGCTCGGTAAAAAACGCCGCCCGCGCCTGGATCGGCTGGCCCTTGAGTGTCGCCCGCGCACGCTCCCAGATATTGATGCTGCTTGCAGGCGCCTTCTTGCGGGCGGGATCGAAATCCTTCGGCCCAACAGCGGGGCCGGCCTCGAGAAGCAGCACCGAAAGGCCCTGCGCTGTCAGCTCTTTGACCGCGAAGGAACCCGCCGCGCCGGAGCCGATCACCAGCGCATCGTAGACAATCTCAGACATTTCCAAATCCTGTCCTGGAGCAATTGCTCAAAACCGCGCGCAACGCGCCGGCAATTGCGGGAAAACAAAGGGACGAGGCATCACAGCCGCGATCCGTCGGCGCCGAAGAGCGACGCCTTGGCGATATCGAGCCCGGGAGCCAGGGCATCGCCGGGCTGCAGGGTGACGTCGCCCATCAGCCTCAGCGAGAGGCTTTGATCCGCCCAGTCAAACCAAACGACGGCGTCCGAACCCATCGGCTCGACGACGGAAACACAGCCGGGAATGATGGGCAGGCTGCTTACCGCCCTATCGAGCACAAGATGCTCAGGGCGAAAGCCGAGCGTTGCCGGTCCTTCCGCCGCGCCTGCGCTAAAGGAATAGCCGGAGAGATCGACGGCGAGCCCCTTGCTCCGGAAGACCGGTGAGGAGGCGGCGCGCTCGATCCTGCCTTCGATGAAATTCATTGCCGGCGCGCCGATGAAACCGGCAACGAAGAGATTGGCCGGGCGGCGATAGATCTCAGCCGGCGAAGCGAGCTGCTGGATCACGCCGTCGCGCATGATGGCGATGCGATCGGCAAGCGTCAGCGCCTCTACCTGATCATGGGTCACGTAGATCATAGTGTTGCCGAGGCGCTGATGCAGCTTCTTGATCTCGACGCGCAATTCGTTGCGCAGCTTGGCATCGAGGTTCGACAGCGGTTCGTCGAAAAGGAAAACATCGACTTCGCGCACCAGCGCCCGGCCGATGGCGACGCGCTGGCGCTGGCCGCCCGACAGCTCGGCAGGGCGCCTGTCGAGCAGCGTGTCGAGATGGAGGAGCGCGGCCGTGCGGGCGACGCGGGCCTCGATCTCGGCTTTCGGCAGACCGGCGACGCGAAGGCCGAAGGACAGGTTCTTGCGAACCGACATGCGTGGATAGAGCGCGTAGGACTGAAAGACCATGCCGATGCCGCGGTCCTTCGGCTCCTCCCAGCTGACGTTCTTGCCTGAGATCCACACCTCGCCTGATGTAATGTCCTGGAGGCCTGCAATGGCGCTCAGAAGCGTTGACTTGCCGCAGCCGGAAGGGCCGAGCAGAACCAGGAATTCCCGGGGAGCGATATCGATCGACAGCTTCTCGATCACCGTATGGTCGCCATAGGCGATCTTCAGGTCCTTGACGGAGACGGCAGATTGCATGGAAGCATTACCCCTTGACTGCGCCGGCCGCGATGCCGCGCACGAACCAGCGGCCGGACAGGAAATAGATGGCGAGCGGAACGATGGCGGTCAGGATCGTCGCCGCCATGTTGACGTTGTAGGTCCGCTCGCCCATCGTGGTGTTGACGATATTGTTGAGCTGCACGGTCATCGGCAGGTTGTCACGCCCGGCAAATACCAGACCGAGCAGGAAGTCGTTCCAGATGCCGGTGAACTGCAGCATCGAGACCACCACCACCATCGGCACGGCGATCGGCAGCATGATCTCGAAAAAGATACGCCAGAAGCCGGCGCCGTCGACGCGCGCCGCCTTGCAGAGCTCCTCCGGCACGCTGATGAAATAATTGCGGAAGAGCAGCGTCACCAGCGGCAGGCCGAAGATGACATGCACGAGAATGATGCCGGCGAGCGAATTGTAGAGGGCGATATTCGCCATCGCCCGGACCATCGGATAGAGAAAGATCTGGTAGGGGATGAGGCCGCCGGCCATCAGCAGGCCGAAGAGCAGGTTTGCCCCTCGCGGCCGCCAGAGCGACAGCGCATAGCCGTTGACGGCGCCGATAAAGACCGAGAGCGCAACCGCGGGAAGGGTGATCGCCACCGAATTCCAGAAGCCGCTGCGAATGCCGACACAGACGGTCCCCATGCAGGCGCCCGACCAGGCGGTCGTCCAGGCGGAAAAATCGAGCGTCGCCGGCAGGGCGAAGATCTGCCCGAGCCGGATTTCCTCCATCGACTTCAGCGAGGTGACGACCATCGTGTAAAGCGGCAGAAGAAAGAAAAGTGCGGCAACGACCAGGAAGGCATAGAGGCCGATGCGCCCGACGGTGATCTGCGCCGGCTTCGGACCGTTCGGATGAGGACCGGCCATCACGCGGCTCCCTTCGCTCTGTCGCGCATGTGCATCGCGTAGCGGAACGGCGCGACTGCGATGATCACACCGAGGACAAGCACCGTCGCGCCGGCAGTGGCGAGGCCGAGGTTCTGACGTCCGAACAAATTGTCCATGATGAATTTCGCCGGCACCTCCGTCGCATTGCCGGGGCCGCCGTTCGTCATGGCGACGACGATGTCATAGGTCTTGATCACCCCCATAGCGAGCAGCATGCCGGCCGCGGCCAGCGCCGGTCCGAGCTGCGGCAGGACGATCGAGACATAGATCCGCCAGACGGGAATTCCGTCTATCCGCGCCGCCTTCCATTGCTCGCCTTCGATGCCGCGCATGCCGGCGAGCGCAATGACCATCACCAGCCCCGCACCCTGCCATACGCCGGCAAGCACCAGCGCATAGATCGCCATGTCACGATTGACCACCCAGTCGAGGACAAAACTCTCCCAGCCGAGCGAACGCACGCTCGCCTGGATGCCAAGGGTCGGATTGAGCATCCATTGCCAGATCAGCCCGGTCACCACGAAGGACATGGCATAGGGATAAAGAAATATGGTTCTGAAGGCGCTTTCAAAACGGATCTTGCGGTCCAGCGCCGCGGCCAGCAGGAAGCCGAGCAACAGGCAGCCCGCGACGTAGAGGACGCCGAAGATCAACACGTTTTGCAGCGACGCAAGCCACTTGGCGGAAGAGAACAGCTTCGAATACTGCGAAAAGCCGACATAGGTTGAAGATGGAAAGAGCGTCGAATTGGTGAAGGACAGGCGGATCGACCAGGCCATGGTGCCGATGAAGACCACGACCGCGACGAACCAAGTCGGCAGCAGCGCAATGGTGGCGGAAAGATTGGATTTGCGTTTGATGGGCATCGGCCGGCTCGTTGACTGAAAAAGCGGGGCACACGCCACCGCGAGGCAGCGACGTCGGCCGCGGCGTCGGGATCAGGCCGACGCCGCGGGCACTATTCTACTCGAAGACAGCGAAGAAATTCTCGGCCCCAGTAGCTGCATCGTTCGAGCCACCGCTCCAGTATTCGTCGACGAAATCGTCGAGCGCGCCGACCTGCTGAGGAGTAAGCACGATCGCCTGATCCGGGACGATCGCACCGGCAGCCATCAGCTCGACACCCTTCTGAGCGCAGACATCAAGCTTCGACTTGTCGACATCGGTTCGCATCGGAACCGAGCCCTTCTTCAAGGCGAATTCGACCTGCACCTTCGGATCCATCACGACTTCGGCGAGAAGTTTCTGCGCCTTGTCGGTCGCGGCATTGCCGGTCTTCGGGAACCAGAGGGAGTCGGCGATATAGACCATACCCTTGGACTCCGGCACGATCATGCAGCCATAGTCTTTACCCGGCTCCTTGCCGGCAACGGTGAATTCGCCCTTCGCCCAGTCGCCCATGAACTGCACGCCGGCCTTGGCGGTGATCAGCATGGCCGTTGCGTCGTTCCAGTTGCGGCCGGCGGCACCCGCATCGACATAGCCGCGCAGCTTGGCGAGAATTTCGAGGGTCTTCTTCACGCCGTCGACCGAGGCCTGGTTCTTGTCCTTGTCGACATAGATCTTCAGGAAGCCGTCGATCCCGACCTGCGAGAGCAGGATCATATTGAAGACCTTGGTCTGCTGCCAGGGCTGGCCACCCCAGGCAACGGGAACGATGCCGGCAGCCTTCAGCTTGTCGAAGTCGGCGAAGAACTCGTCCCAGGTCTTGGGCTCCTCGGCGATGCCGGCCTTGCCGAAGGCTTCCTTGGAATAAAAGACCCAGCTTTCGCCATGGGCGCCGGTCGGCGCGAGATAGACCTTGCCGTCATAGGAGATGAGATCATGGATCGATTTCGGCAGGACGTCGGCCCATTTGCCGGCACCGGCTACGTCGTCGATCGGATTGAACAGACCTTGGTTGATGAAATCTGCGGCCGCGAGGCCGATGACGCCCTGCTTGGCCCCGGGCGCGTCACCGGCGACGATACGGTTCTGGAAGGCGGCATCGGCGGCGCCGAAGCCGGCGATCGAGGAATCCTTCCAGACGCCGCCGCGCTTTTCGAACTCGTTCTTGATGACGTTGAGGGCTGCCGCTTCGCCGCCCGACGTCCAGGACGACATGATCTCGATCGTCGGTTTGTCCTCGGCATGCGCCGAAGCGAAGAGACCGGCGAATGCCACACCGGCAAGAAAAAGCTTCATCATTGTCTTCATTGTTCCACCTCTTGAAAATGCCCTCTTTGCGGGGCGTTCGTTGTCTTGGGAATAATCGTCAGCGATAGATCGGCAGGAGCGCCTGCCGGACGAGCGTCAGCCCGTTGGCGATGTCGCGGACGGGATCCGGCGCGGCATCGAGTTCGAGAATTGCCCAACCTTCAAAGGCACGGTCGCGCAGCAGTCGGATCCAGGCCGGCCAGTCGACCCGTCCAAAGCCGAAGCTGCAGAAATACGGCTGGTGGCGATCGTGTATGTGCTTGTCGATCGGCGTGTCGGCGGGCATAGGCCCGACCGCATCCTTCCAGTGGGCAATGATCATGCGCTCGTGGTGGCGATCAACGAGCTGGATGGGATCGGAGCCGGCAACGATGATATGGGCAGTGTCCGGGCACATATGCACATAGGCTGGGTCGGTCAGCAGCATCATCAGGTCGACGTCGCGTGCAGCGGCAAAAATCGAATGCGCCTCGGTGTGCAGCGCCAGCCGCACGCCCCTGGCATAGAGGGTCGCGCCGAGCCGGTTCAGGAAATCGGCGATCACCTTGGCGCGGTCGAAATCGTAAAACTGCACCGGCTGGGCGCCGAGCGTCTGGCGAAGCGGGGCGCCGATCACCATGATGTCGCTGCCGCAGGCTTTCAGGAAGTCGGCATATCGCTCCGCCTTGTCGATCAGCGCGCGCTGGGCTTCGGGCTCGGCGAAGTCGCCCGCCGCCTCCAGTTCCGCGAAGAAGCCGCTGCAGAGCGTCAGGCGGCGTCTTGCCAGCTCGGCTGCAAAAGCATCGACGGAACCATAGGTCTTGATCGCATCCTGCCAGTTGAACGGAGAAAAGGTCAGCTCGACGCCGGTGACGCCGGAGGCCTGGACGCTGTCGAGAATCTTGTCCCAGAAGGCGCGCGGTTCGGTGCGCGCATAGTCGATGATCGCGTCATGGCTATCGACGCCCCAGAAGCCGGGATCGAAGAACGTCACGAGATCGACGCCGAATCGGAGCCTGTCGCCAGTAGCCATAATCCATCCATTTCTTAAGGCATGACCTACTCGCGTGCGGAAGATCAGTTCCGCAATCAATAAATCATGAATTTTCAACGCATTAAGGAATGGCAATCGTTTGCCATGCCTAGATGATAATCAAGCTGGTTTTTTAAGCAAGCGATTTTTGGCAAACGTTTGCTATAAATCGGCGGCTGCCTTAGAGTTGCAAATCGAAGCATCCGGGAGAATGAAACAAACGTGAATAAAAACAAGGATGTGGCCATAGAGGAGCAGCCGGGCGCGCTGATGGCCGATGTCGCGCGGCTCGCCGGTGTCGCGATCTCAACGGTCAGCCGCGCGCTCGCCAATCCAGGACGGGTCAACGAGAAGACGCGCGCCAAGATCAACGCGGCGGCCAAGCAGCTCGGCTATACTCCCAATGCGATGGCGCGCGGTCTCAGGGTCGGCAAATCCAACATCATCATGATCATCCTGCCCGGATCGCTCTATTATGGCGTCTCACAGATCATTCCGCAGGTCCTGCAGAGCATCAACAAGTCGCTGATCCAGGGCGGCTACAACCTGATGATCGCCAACCTCGATCGCGACGAGATTTCCGAGCGGCACATTCTCGACCTCGCCTTCGGCGGCAGCGTGCGCGGAGCCATTATCCTGTCGTCGAAGCTTCCGGAGGTCGATGGGCGCTCGCTGGCAAGTTCCGGCCTGCCGATCGTTTCGATGCTGCTCGACATGAGCGATGCGGGACTGCAGAGCGTCGTGACGAACGACCGCGAGGCTGTGCGCGACGTCACCGCCGAACTGATCCGGCTTGGCCATCGCCGGTTCTTCTACCTTGCAGGACCTGAAGGCAATTATCATGACGTCGAGCGCTATGGCGGCGTGCTCGAGGCGCTTGCGGCAGCCGGCCTATCGAAGGAGGCCGTGCGTCGCTCGGGCGGTCGTCTCGATTATCAGCATGGTTTCGACATCGGCGTGCAGGCGGCAGACGATTTCGCTGGATTGGACGAGAAACCAACGGCAGTCATCGCCACCAGCGATGACATGGCCATCTCGTTTGTCAGTTGCGTCAAGCGAGCAGGCTTGAGCATTCCCGATGATCTGTCCGTCGTCTCCTTCGACGGTTCGCCCGTCTGCGAATTCTCCTCGCCACCGCTCTCGACGATCGAGCAGCCGGTGGAAGAGATGGGCCGCGCCGCAGTGGATCTCCTGCTCGACGCCCTTGGCCAGAGCCAGAACCCTGCTTCTGTGCCCACCGTCATCCGCAGCAGGCTTATCCTGCGGGAAAGTATTGCCCCTCCGAAGAGTTGACGATGGGGAACCGGTTCGCGCATCCCGTACAGAAACGCCAGGCCCTCATTCGGAGGGTGCCACCCTGAAGCGCCGTGTGCAACTTCTCGCTGCCGTAATCCGCGACCTCGAGGCTCTCCGGGAGTTCTTACGGGCGAGACGGCGATTTTAGTTGTCAGTCATACGATCGTCCGGCAACATTACTGGCTAGCTTCTCGAATTGAATAGTATTGCCACCAGCACGTTGGGGAGACGGGCATGTGTGCAGAGCTTGTCGAGCGTCGATTGACGGCTATTCTGGCTGCCGATGTGGTGGGGTACAGCCGTCTCCTGGAGGCAAACGAAGAGGAGACGCTCAATGCCCTTCGGCAGCATCGCCGCGAGCTCTTCGAACCAGCTGTCACGACCCACGACGGGCGTATAATCAAGGTGATGGGCGACGGTTTCCTGGTCGAGTTCGGCAGCGTGCTCAGTGCTGCACGATGCGCAGTCGATATCCAGCGCGGCATGCTGGAGCGCAACATGGGGATTCCAGCCGACAGGCACTTTGCGTTTCGAATAGGCTTGAATTTGGGCGACATCGTCTTCGATGCGGATGACTTTCATGGGGACGGCATTAATGTGGCGGTCCGGCTACAAGCCCTTGCAGCTCCGGGCGGTATTGCCTGTTCGGCGGCTGTGCGCCACGAAGTCGGAAACAAACTCGGGCTCGATTTCGCAGACCAGGGCGAAAAGACCGTCAAGAACATCTCCCGTCCTGTGCATGTCTATTTTGCCGATTGGGGCAATGTCGCCTCCGGTGAAGGGGTGCCGCTTGCGGCAAACGGCCACACGCAGGCACCCGTCAACAAACCATCCGTGGCAATCCTGCCATTTGCCAACATCAGCGACGATCCCGCCCAGGAGTTTTTCAGCGACGGCATTACCGAGGACATCATCACTGATCTGTCGAATGTTTCAGGCCTGTTTGTCCTGAGCCGCTACACTGTCTTCACATGGAAAGGCCGGAGCGAGAACCTGCAGCGCATCGCCAGGGAACTCGGGGTTGCCTATGTCGTAGAGGGCAGCGTCCGCAAGGCCGGCAACCACGTGAGGATCAATGCCGAATTGATCGACGCAGCCAGCGACGGCCACGTCTGGGCCGCGCGTTACGATCGCGACCTCACCGATATCTTCGAAGTGCAGGACGAGATCACGAAGGCAATTGTCGAGCAACTCAAGGTCAAGCTGCTCCCTGAGGAAAAGGAGGCAATCGAGCTGGCGCCGACAGAGAGCGTCGAAGCTTATACGCACTTCCTCAGGGGGCGCGAATACTACCATATTGCCTCGCGCTCGAACCATCTGATGGCCAGGCAGAGCTTCGCCCGAGCCATCGAACTGGATCCGAATTATGCGCGCGCCTATGCCGGTATCGCGGTTTGCGATGCGCGTCTGCGATCTCAGTTCGGCGCCGAGATTTCGGTGGAGGACATTCTCGCGAATACGACGATGGCGCTCGTTATCGATCCCAATCTGGCGGAGGCCCATGCGGCCAAGGGATTTGCGTTGGCGGTGGCCGGCAATCGCACCGAGGCAGTTTCTGCGTTCGAACAGGCTTTGTCGCTCGACGCCAATTGCCATGAGGCAAATCGGTACTATGCCGAATTTTGCGTCACCGAAGGTCATTTCGAACTCGCGGCTACGCACTTTCAGCGTGCGATGGAAATCAAGCCTGCCGATTATGGCGCGCCGATCATGCTTGTGAACGTCCTTCGTTCGCTCGGGCAAACAGACAAGGCCAGAAGCTATGCTCGGATCGCGTTGAAAAAGGCGGAGGAAGAACTGCGGCGACATCCGGAGAATGCCAATGTTGCCTGCCTGGGAGCGACGGCGCTGGCCTTTCTCGGTGTCCGCGATCAGGCTCTGGAGTGGTTGGCCCGCTCTTTGGCGACGGATCCCGACGATATCAACATTCAGTACAATGCCGCTTGCACTTATGCACTGCTTGGCGAGATTGAGCGAGCGATAGACTTGCTCGAGGTCTGGATGCCTCAGGTCGGCATCGAGATGCGGCTATGGTTCAAGAACGATTCCGACCTCGATCCCATTCGCAGTCACCCACGCTATTTAAGCTTGGTTGAGCTGTCAGAATAACGCCCCGTAGATTTTGGCAGGTTAGTTCTAATTCTATTTTATTACTTGCTAAACTTCTTGCAAGCGCCGATCGTCAACTTAAACTGGCAATCATAAAAGTCTTTTGAGGGGGAGCGGATGGGCACCCGGTTCAGGCTTTTTGTACAGCCTCCATTTGAAGATGCTCGGTCTCGTCCCGAGATCGTCGAAGTTTCGTCTCCGTTGGGTAGCGCGACAGCCGGCCCGGCCGACGATCGCATGTTCGTTGTGGAGCCGGTCGGCAAGACCGGTCCTTACGGTGTGAACCGCGGGCCGCTCGGAACGCCGTACATCTATCTGCCGCCCTGGACCGGGAAAATCCTCGAGCCCGCCACCCCCGACGCGTGCGGCAATTTCGACTATCTCCGACCTTCGATGGCTGGCTTCGAAGCCGCGCATGTTTTTGGATGCGTGCGATTCACGCTGGATGTGTGGGAGCGCTATCTCGGCCAGCCGCTCACCTGGCATTTTCGTGATCATTATGACCGCCTGGAAATCTCGATCCTGCCGCAATGGGACAACGCCCAGTACGGTTATGGTTTCCTCGAAGTCGGGAGCCAGTTCGAGAGCGACGGGCGCATCCTTCCCTTCAGCCTGGATTTCGACGTCATCGCGCATGAGGTGGGGCACGCGATCATCTTCAGCGTTTTGGGCGTGCCGCGTCCGGGAGCCGAGTATCCTGAATATCTTGGCTTCCAGGAGGCCTTCTCCGACTGCGTGTCGCTGATCGCGGCCATGCATTTTCCGTCCGTGATCGACAATGTTCTCGAAGAGACGCGCGGTAACCTCTACCGCGCAAACCGCCTATCACGCTTTTCGGAATTTTCGCCGCATCGCCAGATACGGTCGGCAAATAACAAACGGACGATGGCCGAGTTCGCGCGTGGTTGGAAAGACGAGCATGAGCTCTCGCAACCGCTCACCGGTGCGATATTCGACATCCTCGTCGACATCTTTCATGAGAGCCTAGTGGCGCGCGGCTTGATCTCCCATGCGGTTGAAGATCTCGCCGATATTGCGGAGTTCGATCCGGCCGCCGAGGCGCCGGTGCAGCATACTTTCGACCGCGCTTTCGCGCAGAACGCTGATGGCTTTGTCGAGGCACTGCTCGACGCACGCGATATCGTCGGGACGTATCTGGCGGAAACCTTGTGGGCTCTCGCTCCCGATTTTCTCGACTACGGCGACGTAGCGAGAACGATGCTTGCAATTGATCAGGACGAAAGCGGCGGTCAGTTCGCACGGATCATCAACAGAAACTTCAGACGGCGGGCGATTGGTGAGATGCACGCGGGCCTGCACCTCAAAGGCGGCGAGCATGACAGTCATGTCCACTCTGCTCGGACGTTACTGCCGATAGACTATCTCGGGCTTCCGAAGATGAGCTATCGCGAGAAAATTTTGCTGTCGAGATCAGGCATCGGTCAATAATCAGTAGATGGAGGCAGACGTGGCTGACGAAGAAACCTTACTCGGAGTATCAGCGGTATATCTGTTTGGGCGTGAACTCAGTGATCTGATTGTTAGAGGCAGCGTTTACGGGTCTCTCAAGATACCTAAAACAGGGAAGAACAATTTTCTGAGGCGCCAGCTTGGTTCGGGCGAGGCCACTCTCGCGCGAATCTATGCCTTCTCTTTCGAGGGAGTTTTCGTTGAACTGGGGCGGCCAGCAATCTTCATTGTCCACGGCTCCGGCGCGGATCCCGACGGTCCCCCTCCGAGCTCCCTCAGGTACGACAGCTTGTCTCGCTCCCCTGGTTCAAGTGCTCGAACGGGCCTCGGTTCCCAAATTGGAGCTCTCGCTAGGGAGATGAGGGTCTGGATCTATGACAAGGCCGATCTCTCGATGAGACTCGATGCCGAGACGGGAACCTTTGAGCAAATCCTGCTCTCGGCCGAGGTTTCAGCCGATCCCAGAGGAATGGCGAGTGGCGGAATGTCCCGATCGGGCGGCGCCCTGTCCCGCTCCGGCGGCGTGATGTCAAGATCAGGCGGATTCATACCGCGCAGATCGGGCGACAACGATTAATCTATAGTTGGGGACAGACCAGGGAGGCTAACATGTCCGACGACAAGTCTGAAGTAGAGGTTAAAATCGACAATTTAGACCCGGATCCTGTAGAGGCTCCGTTATTTGCCAATAAGAGTTTTAAACTCGTAGGTCATGGCTTCGGCAAAAAAGAGCTCGATGTATATATATCAACCGACAAAAATGGCGGTAATAAAATTTCAAAAATCAAAGTATCTATTGATGACCATGCTACGATTGCGGATGACTTTTTGATGGTGGTTGCCAAGCCCGAGCTTGGCGCTCCGATGGAGACGGTCTTGTGGGTTGCCGTAGAATTGAACGGTAAGTTTCAAGACGCCAAAGAAGGATTCAAAGTCGTCTGATTTTCGAGCGATCACCTCGACGCTGGTTGGCGGTCTGCGACTTCGCCAGCCACCGCCTTAATGCGCAGTCTGTCTGTCAGTCGCGCCATCCGATGAGACTGAACCGAGCAAGAAACGAGTGCTCGCCGGTTCGAATCTCCCATCAAGAGCGGGCATCGCCGAACGACCTGTTCTCATTGGAGGATTCCGGCGGGGCCGGCGACAGGTCCCCGCCGGGCCGATTGCACTCCATCAAAACTTCGTCTGACCCCATCAACCCATACGTCGTGCTACGAAAATCACGACACCGGGCGATCTGAAACTTCAGCTATGCGCGGTGGAATTTTGAAATTCCGAGCACGCACATGGACCTCTCGAAGATCAAGACGCTGATCGACTTTGTCGGACGATCGAACATTACCGAGCTGACCGTGACGGAAAAGGCCGTGACGGTTCGGATTTTCCGCACGTCGCCGGGAGAGGCAGACGCTGCTGAGCCCCCGCAAAAGCCGGAATCGGCGATAAGCCTCGTCTCCGATACGCCTCCGAGTGTCGAGAAAACCTCCCATGCGGTGAAGGCGCCCGTCTTCGGCGTTCTGCACCGGGCGCCGACGCCCGGCGAGCCGCCGTTCGTCGCGATCGGCGACGCGGTGGAGGAGGGGCAGACCCTTTTCATCATCGAAGCGATGAAGGTCTTCAACACGATCGCCGCGCCGCGGTCCGGGCGCATCACGCACCTGACCGATATCGACAATGGCGAGGTTGAGACCGGCGATCTGCTGGCGGAGATCGCCTGATGCCGGAAACATCTGAACAATCCGCCGCTTCAGGCCGCCGTTTCGATACCGTCCTCATCGCCAATCGCGGCGAGATCGCTGTCCGGATTCAACGCGCCTGCCGCGAACTCGGCCTGAAGACGGTCGCCATCTGCTCCGAGGCGGACAGGCAAGCGCCCTACGGCAAGACTGCCGACAGTTTTCTCTGCATCGGCCCGTCGACTGCGGGCAAGAGCTATCTCAATCAGGATGCCATTCTGCTCGCGGCACGTCTGACCGGCGCTGGCGCCATCCATCCGGGTTATGGCTTTCTGTCGGAAAACGCCGCCTTCGCCGACGCCGTCGAAAGGGCCGGGCTGGTCTTCATCGGCCCGACGGCGTCATCGATCGCGACCATGGGCGACAAGATCGTGGCAAAGCGAGCAATGATGGCCGCCGGCGTCCCCTGTGTTCCGGGTCCCGATACCGCGCTGCCCGACGACCCGGCCTCGATCGAGCGCATCGCGCTGGAGATCGGCTATCCCGTCATCGTCAAGGCGTCAGGCGGCGGCGGTGGACGCGGCATGCGCGTCGTGGTGAAGGCCGACCAGCTGCATGAGGCAATCGCGCTGACCCGCGAGGAGGCGCGCAAGGCCTTCGGCTCGCCGTCGCTCTACATCGAGAAATTCTTAGAGCATCCGCGCCACATCGAGATCCAGGTCATCTGCGACGATCACGGCAATGCGGTGTGGCTGGGTCACCGGGATTGCTCGATGCAGCGCCGCCACCAGAAAGTGGTTGAGGAAGCGCCGGCGCCCGGCATCGCGCCCGAGATCATCCAGCCGGTCGGCAGGGCTTGTGTCCAGGCCTGCCTTCAGATCGGCTACCGCGGCGTCGGCACCTTCGAATTCCTCTATGAGGATGGCGCCTTCTATTTCATCGAGATGAACACGCGGCTTCAGGTCGAGCATCCCGTCACCGAGCTGACCAGCGGGGTCGATATCGTCCAGGCGCAGATAAAGGTGGCCCAGGGTGACGTTCTGGATCTCGCCCAGAGCAATGTCACCTGCGAGGGCCACTCTTTCGAATGCCGCATCAACGCCGAGGATCCCGACACCTTCCTGCCGTCGGCAGGTGTCGTCACGCATCTGGCTTTGCCGCAGGGATCAGGCATCCGCGTCGATACGCATATTCATTCCGGCTACAGGGTCTCGCCCTATTACGACTCGCTGATCGCCAAGCTGATCGTCCACGCACCGACGCGGGCGAAAGCGATGGCCAGAATGTGCGAGGCGCTTGCCGGCATCGAGATCGAGGGCATCGCCACCAATATCCCCTTCCTGCGCGCCCTGTTCGAGGATCACGCATTCGCGCGCGGTGAGACCGATATCCACTATCTCGAGCAATGGCTGAAGCTGAGGAGGACGGCGGCATGAGCACCATCGATTTCAGCGATCCCGCAACCATCGCATTCCTCGCCGACGCGCTGACGGCCGCCGGCGTGGAGGGCCTCGAAATCTCCCGGCCGGACGGGCAGATTCGCATCGTCATTTCAGGGGAGGGCGGCGCCCGGATCGGCGTACAAGAAGCTACACCCCGCGCTCCAGGCCACGCGCCTGTCATCGTGAAGGCGCCGATCGCAGGACATTTCTGCGCCGAACATCCGGCCGCCGCCGTCCTGCCCCAAACTTTGCCGCGCTCCGTATCCGATGCGGATATCCTCGGCTTCATCAAGATAGGGCATGTGCTGCTTCCCCTTCGCGCCGGCTATTCCGGTGTTTTGTCCAAAGAGCTCGCTGAGTCCGGCGCATTGGTCGGCTTCGGCGATCCTCTGTTCGAAATCGAGCTGCCATCATGATCGTCACGACAACCCGACATGCATCCAGACATGCAGCGCAGCGCGAAATCGTTCCGGCCACCCAAAGCCGGGCACGGGTTTCCTCGATCGGGGCCAGATCCTTCCTGCTCGAGGCGCCAGGCGAGTTCGACCTCATCGCGCAGCGGCGGATCTGGGCCCTGTCCCAGACGGTGAAGGGTTGGACGGATCTTGCCGAAAACATTCCCGGGATGACCAACCTGCTGGTGATCTTCAAGGAGACGCCCGAAGACCCCGATGCAGTGGTCACCCGGCTGCTGGAGGCATGGGAGAATGCGCAGAGCATCGATCTCGATGGCAACACTATCGAGATCCCCGTCACTTACGGCGGCGAACATGCGACGGATCTTCCCGCCCTTTGCGATCTCTCCGGCTTGAGCGACCACGAAGTCGTCCGCATCCATCATGAAGCGACCTACCGTGTCTTCGCCCTGGGCAGCGCGCCCGGTTTCGGCTATCTGCATGGCCTCGATCCGCGCATCTATATGCCGCGAAAGACCGTGCCGTCGCTGAAGATGCCGAAGGGCTGCGTGACCATCGGCGGCATGCAGACCGGCGTCGCCATGCTGACCGGTCCTAATGGCTGGAATTCCATCGGCTTCGCATCACTGCAGATGTTCGACCCAACCTCGCCGACCCCCGCCATGATGGCGCCGGGAGATACGGTGCGGTTCCTGCCGGCAAGGATCGAACTATGATCGAGATCTTGGAAACCGGCCCGTTCAACACGGCGCAGGATCTCGGGCGTTCCGGCTATCGCGACATCGGCGTATCGGCGAGCGGCGCCATGGACCCGCTTGCGGTCAGGATCGGCAATATTCTTGCCGGCAATGATGAGAATGCGGCCGTGATCGAGGTGCAGACCTTCCCGTTCAGCCTGTGTTTCGAGCGTCGCACCGTCTTTGTCGTGACCGGGGCCGACGGCGGTCCGCATCTCGATGGATCGGAACTGCTTCCATGGTGCGCCTATACGGCAGAGCCCGGACAGGTCCTTGAATTGAAGCAGCCCCCGAGGCTCGCGCGCTCCTATATTTCGGTCGGAGGAGGGCTGGATATCCCAGTCGTCATGGGGTCGCGGAGCACGTCGCTGCGCGGCGGTTTCGGCGGCAATGCCGGCCGGCCTCTGACGAAGGGCGATCGGATCGCGGTCGGCGAGGATGCGGAGATCGCCATGCTGCCCGCCTCGGGTCTCGCCGTCGTCGAGCCCGCGGTGGCGCTACGTGAAGTCTTTCCGGCTCCTATCGACGGCGCCTTGCCAATCCGTGGTCTGCCTGCCGGCGAGCACGATCTTTTCGCCGGCGACGGCGAAGCCTTCTGGAGCCAGACCTGGAGGATTTCCTCCCGCAGCGACCGGACGGGCTACCGCCTGTCCGGCGAGCCGGTCACGCCGACCGCATCCATCGAAATGCGCTCCCATGGCGTCGTGCCCGGCGTGATCCAGGTTCCGCCGGGCGGCGAACCGATCGTACAGATGAGCGATGCCAACACCGCCGGCGGATATCCGAAGATTGCCGGCGTGATCGAGTGCGATCTGTGGCGGCTCGGGCAGGCCCGCATCGGCGCCCGCCTGAAGTTCGTCCGGTCAACGCATGCGGAAGCGCGCGCCGTCGAACAGGCCGTCGCCCGCTATGTCGACGATGTCAGGCAAACATCGGGGATGGTCAAGCGCGCCCTGAAGGCGATGGCTTAAGGGAGGCGAAAGGAGGAACTGATGAAGATCGATCTGAATTCCGACATGGGCGAAGGATTTGGTCCTTACCGGCTGTGCGATGACGAAGCGATGATGAAAATCGTCTCCTCGGCCAACATCGCCTGCGGCTTCCACGGCGGCGACCCCGAGACGATGGGGCGCATGGTGCGGCTTGCGAAACTGAACGGTGTCGGCATCGGCGCCCATCCCGGCCTGCCCGATCGGCTGGGCTTCGGCCGACGCGAAATACCGTTCCAGGCAGACGAGCTTCGCCAGCAGATGCTCTATCAGCTCGGCGCACTGATGGCGATCGCCAGAAGCGAGCGGGTCGCTGTCTCCCATATCAGCTTCCATGCGGCCATGGGCAATATGGTCAACCGCGATCCTGTCCTCGCCGACCTGATGATGGACTCGATTGCCACCGTCGACGCCAATCTCGTCGTCTTCGTCACATCGGGCAGCGGAATTGAGCAGGCGGCGAAACGCGCGCGCCTGAAGACATTGGCGCTATTCCTTGCCGACCGGGCCTATGACGCCGGCGGCAGGCTGGTTGCGCGCGGGCTTCCCGGCGCCGTGATCAAGGATGAAGCTGCGGTGCGCGCCCGCGTCCGAAAATTCCTGCTCGACGGTAGCGTCGAGACGATCGACGGCGCCGTGATCGCCATGCCGGCGCGCTCCATTCTCGTCCACAGCGACACGCCGGGCGCGCTTGAGCTTGCCGGCATCGTGCGCGGCGAGATCGAGGCCAGGGGCGAGACGCTCGCTCCGGCCACCGAACTCGCCGACTGACGCAATCCCGATCGCCTGCCGGCGGTCTTTCTTCCAAAGTCTCATCGAAGGACCATCGTGATGTCCGCCATATCGGATCGCCTGAAAAACGTCTCCATATCCGCATCCGCCGCCATGACACAGCGCGCCCGGGAATTGGCCGCCAAGGGGATCAAGGTCGTCAGCCTCTCATCCGGCGAGCCGGATTTCCCCACTCCGGCACACGCGATCGAGGCAGCCAATGCGGCGGCGCTTGCCGGCGATACGAAATATCCGCCGATGGACGGGACGCCGGCCCTCAAGTCAGCCATCATCAGGAAGTTCAAGCGCGACAACAATCTCGACTACGATGCCAGCCAGATCGTCGTCTCGGCCGGCGGCAAGCAGGTGATCTTCAATGCCATGCTGGCAACCTGCAATCCGGGTGACGAGGTGGTCATTCCCACACCCTCCTGGGTCAGCTATGCCGACATCGTCAAATTCGCCGGCGGCGTCCCGGTCGCGGTCCCCTGCTACGAGCAGACCGGCTTCAAACTGCGTCCGGAGGATCTGGAAGCGGCAATCACGCCGCGCACCAAATGGCTCTTCCTGAATTTCCCGAATAATCCCACAGGAGCAGCCTGCACCCGGGCGGAGATGGCGGCCATCGCCGAGGTCATGCTGCGCCATCCCGATGTCTGGATCATGACCGATGATATCTACGAACACCTGGTCTATGACGACTTCCAGTTCTGCACGATCGCGGAGGTCGAGCCCGGACTGTACGATCGCGTCCTGACGATGAACGGCGTCTCCAAGGCTTACGCGATGACCGGCTGGCGGCTCGGCTTTTGCGCCGGACCGAAAGACCTGATCTCCGCCATCAGCAACGTCAACGGCCAGAATGGCGGCGGCATCGCGACATTGACGCAGGCGGCTGCGACCGCAGCGCTCGACGGGCCTCAGCATCTGCTGAAGGAGCGTGCGGCGATCTACAAGGAAAGACGCGACTTCGTGCTCGCCAAATTGTCGGAAGTGGAAGGGCTGCGCTGCCATCGGCCCGAAGGCGCCTTCTACATCTATCCCAACATTTCAGGGCTGATCGGCAAGACCAGCAAAGGCGGTCGAAAGATCGGGACTGACGTCGATTTCGTTATGGGGCTGGTGGAAGAGCATCATGTCGCAACCGTGCAAGGCGCCGCTTACGGAATGAGCCCCTTCTTCCGCATTTCCTACGCCACGAGCATGGAGAAACTGGATGAAGGCTGCGCGCGCATAGCCCAGTTCTGCAAGGACATGCGCTGACCGGCAATTGCGTCTCAGGCTTTCAGCCGCGCCGTCAACTCCAGAAGGATGTCTCGGACGGCAAGGGCCGGTTCCGACAAGGGATTCTGGTCGGAAACGCAAAGCGAAAGGGTTTCCTCGATCCGGGGCGAGACGAGCCGGCAAATCAGCGGCTCGCTCGATTCAGAGACGATGCGGTCGGCGATGGCTTTCGGCATGATCGTCGCGCCGAGACCGCCGTCCACCGCGCGGGCGAGCGTGCGGACGATTTCGACTTCCGCCACGACTTTCAAATTGGTGCGCGTGCGGGTGAAGGCGGTATCGACCGCGCGGCGGACGAAATTATAGACCGGGGGCAGGAGCAGCGGTATTCCGTCGAGAGTGTTGACCGGAACCGGTTTCGCATCCGCTTCAATGGCAAAGTCGCGATGGGCGACCAGGAAAAACTCTTCGCTGAGGATCGGTTCGAACCGCACGCCCTTGATCGGTCCGGTTCCGTGGAGAAGCGCCATCTCCAGCCGCCCGTTCATGATCATCTGGCTATAGGTCTGACCGACACTTTCGGTCAGATGCAGGAGAATTCCGGGATGCCGTTTCCGGGTCTCCGCCAGCAGGTCGACCGAGAGCGTCGCCGCACTGCTGAACGGCACGAGGCCGACGGAGACGCGTCCGGCAAGCGAATTTCCGGCCGCCGATGCATCGGCCTGCGCCTGCTCCATCTGCCGAAGGATAATCTGCGCATGGCGATACACCGCGTGTCCCGCATCGGTCATGCTGACGCCCTGCTGGCTGCGGATCAGCAGCTTGTGGCCGAAATGCTCTTCCAGCGCCGCAAGCTGCTGACTGAGAGCCGGCTGGGCGATATGCAAAAGATCCGCCGCTCGCGTGATGCTGCCGCTGTCGACGATCACGATGAAAGATTTGAGGCGTCTGATGTCCATGGGGATCGGGGTACCGTGCTGATCTGCGGATGGCATGTTTGCAGACGCGCGTCGCTTTTGCAACGCGACGCGGCCTGAGGCAAGGCCGCGAGAGAATGCCGGCATCGCCGCTTTCTCTTCTTCGGCAGACCGCACCGGCTCCATAACCGTTGCTTATTGCTCCAGAGATAATCGGTCTTAGGCAAGGGGTTGAAGCTTCGCTACTCTCTCTTTCAACAACAAGGGAACGACAATGCCATTCTCCGACTACAAGACCGCACTGGTGACCGGCGCATCCTCCGGTATCGGCGCAGCCGTGGTTGAGCGGCTTCGCCGAGAGAACATCGAAGTCCATGCCGTTGCCCGCAGTGCCGAAGCACTGAAACAGTTGGCGACACGCACAGGCTGCGTCGCCCACACCATCGATGTGACCGACCGTGAGGCGATCGCCGAGCTCGCGCGTCGGGTGGAATTCGACATCCTCGTCAACAATGCCGGCGTCGACCGGCCGAAGAAGTTTCTGGAAGCCGACGAAAGCGATATCGATCTCATCGTCGACGTCAATCTGCGAGCCGTCCTGCACATCTGCCGCCTGGTCGTGCCGGGCATGGTGGCGCGGGACCGCGGCCACGTCATCAACATCTCGTCGATCGCCGGCGCCTATAATTTCGGCGGCAATTCCTCCTATCACGCCACCAAGGCAGGGGTGAGCATGCTGTCCAACCAGCTGCGCATCGACGCTTTCGGCAAGCGGGTACGGGTCACGGAAATCTGCCCCGGCCGCGTCGCCACGGATATTTTCAATCACGTCCACGGCGATGATCCGAGCATTCGGGAAAAGTTCATCGACGGTTTCGAACTGCCGCAGGCGGGCGATATCGCCGACGCGATCGCCTTCGCCATATCGGCCCCCGTCGCCGTCAACATCGGACATATGGAGATCACGCCGACGCTGCAGGTCATGGGTGGCCTGCAGACCGCAAGGCCGCAGCTAAAGACAGATCCCTCCGGGGAGCCAACTCCGTGAGCGGTTTCGACCTTTCGGCAATCCTCGGAAATCCGGAATATGTCGCCATGCTGCTGCATGGCATCGAGATGACCTTCATCATCTTTGCCGGATCCTGGTCGCTAGCGATGGCGCTGGCAGTTCTGCTGCTCAGTTTGCGTCTGTCGCCCTTTCGCTTCGGCGATCCGATAGTTGCCGCTTACGTATCCTACCACCGCAACGTCCCCACCCTGGTCCAGCTGATGCTGTGGTATTTCGGGATCTTCACCCTGATGCCGAGCGGGCTGGGAGAATGGCTGGCCATCCATAATGCCGAGGCCATCTTCGCGGTGATCGGGCTTGGGCTTTGCCAGGCGGCCTATTTCAGCGAAGATCTTCGTTCGGGCGTGCGCTCGGTCGGTCCCGGCCAAATGGAGGCGGCTCGGGCGCTGGGCCACGGTTATGTCTCGGCGATGCGTTTCGTCATCATGCCGCAGGGCGTGCGCAACGCGCTGCCGCCGCTCGTCAATCATAGTGTCTCGCTGTTCAAGAACAGCAGTCTCGCCGTCATCATCGGGGCGTCGGAACTGACGCATGCGGTCAAGGAAATCGAGAACCTCAGCTTCCGGACCTTCGAAATCTACCTGATCGGCACCGTTCTCTACCTCTTCTTCTCGCTCGTGATCATGAGCATCGGCGCCTATCTGTCGATGCGCGCGGATCCTGCCAGGAGCGCGCGCGCATGATCCACGATATGATCGCCATTGTCCGAGACTATTGGCTGCTGCTCTTGATCGGCCAATATCCGAACGGACCGCTCGGCGGGCTCGCCAATACGCTGATCCTGTCGGCGCTGAGCATCGCTCTCGCCTTTCCGGTCAGCATCGTATTTGCAATGGCGCGGCTCTCTCAGTCGCCGCTGCTGCGCTGGCCAGTCACTGCCCTTGTTTATTTCACCAGGGGCGTGCCGCTGCTGATGCTCATCCTGTGGAGCTATTTCCTGGTTCCGCTGCTGACCGGCGCCGACGTGCCAAGCTTCGTCACCATGCTGACGACACTCGTGGTCTACCAGAGCGCGTTCCTGAGCGAGGTCGTCCGTGCGGGCATCGTCGCGCTCGGACCGGGCCAGATGGATGCGGCGCGTGCGCTTGGCCACGGTCATATCGGCGCGATGCGCTACATCATCCTGCCGCAGGCGCTCTACAACATGATCCCGAGCATCCTCTCCACCTTCGTGTCGACGATCAAGGACACGACGCTCGGCTACGTGATCAACGTGCCGGACCTGACCTTTGCGGCAAGCCAGGTCAACAATCAGCTGCTGACGCAGCCTTTCCAGGTCTTCCTCATCCTGGCGATCGTCTACTTCGCCATCTGCTGGACGCTGACCTACTTCGCAAATCGCCTCGAGCGGCGCATCACGCGGCGGCGTGCGGGACTTCTCAACGTCCCCGCCGCCCTGGTCACGCCGTCGAAAATCGTATCGGAGCAGCTATGACCATGTCCGTTTCAACGCAGGAATCGCAGACGATCCGGCTTTCGCAGGTCTGCAAGAGCTACGGCGACTATCCGGTCCTGAAGGACATCGATGCGCAGGTTGCGCGCGGCGAGGTCGTGGTCATCTGCGGACCGTCCGGTTCGGGAAAATCCACGCTGATCCGCACGATCAATCGCCTTGAGGAGATCAATAGCGGATCGATCACGCTCGACGGGCAAAACATTCACGCCTCGATGCGGGCGAGAGAACTCAATACGATGCGCAGCCGGATCGGTTTCGTATTCCAGAATTTCAACCTGTTTCCGCATCTTTCGGTCGCCGAAAACGTATCGATGTCGCCGATCCGGGTGAAAGGCGTGGCAGCCGCTGCCGCGCACGAAAAGGCCCTTAAGCTGCTCGATCGGGTCGGCCTCGCCGACAAGGCCCGGTCCTATCCCGGTCAACTGTCGGGCGGCCAGCAGCAGCGGGTGGCGATCGCCCGCGCCCTTGCCATGGAACCGCCGGTGATGCTGTTCGACGAGCCGACGAGTGCGCTCGATCCCGAAATGGTCGGCGAGGTGCTCGCCGTCATGAAGAGCCTGGCGTCCGAAGGCATGACCATGCTCTGCGTCACCCACGAAATGGGTTTCGCGCGCGACGTCGCCGATCGGATCTGGTTCATCGATGCGGGCCAGATCATCGAAACGGCGACTCCCGAGGACTTCTTCAACAATCCGACCCATCCCCGGGCTCAGCGTTTCCTCGCTGATCTCAGGCATTGAGACCAACGACCAAAAACAAAGGAGAACAGCAATGAACTGGAAATACCTGAGCCTCACCGTCGCATTTGCCGGCATGGCGGCCGCCTTGCCCGCGAAAGCCGATCAGCTCGACACCATCATGTCGGCGAAGACCCTGCGCTGCGCGACTTTCGCCGACGTTCCCCCCTTCGCTTCGCCGGATCCGAAGACCCGCGAAATGGCCGGTTTCGACGTCGATCTCTGCGGCGCCATCGCCAAGGAATTGGGCGTCAAGGCTGAAATCAAGCCGGTTTCGGTCGAAGCCCGCGTGCCCGAGGTCAAGCTCGGCCGCGTCGACATCACCGTTGCAAACCTCGCCTATACGGTGAGCCGCGCCGAGCAGATCCAGTTCAGCGATCCCTATTATCTCGCAAAGGAGATGCTGATCGTGCCGGCCGACGATGCCGGCAAGAAGAAGGCCGATTATGCAGGCCAGCGCCTCGCTTCGACCAAGGGTTCGACCTCGGAAATGTCGATCAAGCTTAACAAATCCGACCCGCTGACATTCCAGGATACAGCCTCGGCCTATCTCGCCGTCCAGCAGGGCAAGGCCCGCGGCATGGTGGCCAACACCATGACGACGACCAAGTTCGTCAATGAATCGAAGAGCAAGGGCAAGGAAATGCGGATGATCGAGGAGCCGATGCTTTACCAGCCGATCGGCATCGGCATGGCCAAGGATCAGCCGGCGCTGACCGCCAAGGTCAACGAAATCCTTCACAAGCTCGACGCAGCGGGCGAGATCAACAAGATCTGGGACAAGTGGCTCGGCCCGGATACCGAATACAAGATGACCCGCACCGATAAGGTCGTGCCGCTCTCCGAGCTGAAGTTCGACCCGATCCCGTGAGGCCTCCCGGCCTCAACGTCCTCAAGTGACGATTTCCAAACGAAATCCGACGGCGGGGCATGCCCGCCGTCACCAACGATGTGAGGCATCCATGATCCATATAAAAGATATCACTGAGCGGCCTGATAAAGCCGATATAGACGCCGTTTCCAAGTTTTCGCCGGCGACGATCCACGAAGCCCAGGGACGCCGCGGCGCACTTTCCTCCCGCCTCAAGCCCGTCGACTACCGCATGAAACTGTGCGGCCCGGCCTTTACGGTGAAATGTGCGCCGCGCGACAACATCATGCTGCAGCTTGCCATCAACTACGCAAAGCCCGGCGATATCATCGTCGTATCGGCAGGGGAATACGAGGAGGCCGGATCCTTCGGCGATGTGCTCGCCAATGCCTGCCTGGCGAAGGGCATCGGCGGTCTCGTCACCGACACCGGCGTGCGCGACACGCTGCAACTGCGGGAACTCGGTTTCCCGGTCTTCTCGCTCAGCGTCTGCATCAAGGGCACGGTGAAGGAAACTATTGCGGCGGTGAACGACCCAATCATCGTCGGCGGCGAAACCATCAATCCCGGCGACATCATCGTCGGCGATGCCGACGGACTGGTGGTCGTGCGCAGGCAGGAAGCGCGGGAAGCCGCCCGGCTCTCGCAGGCCCGCGAAGACGCCGAAGCCGGCTATATCGCCGCGTACAAAGAGGGCAAGTCGGTCATCGAGGTCAGCAATCTCGACGCGGTGCTGAAAGCCAAGGGCCTTGTCGTGGATATTTGATGCACGGCGGGAGCGCCGAAGGCCTGCACCCAAAGATCAGCCTGGACACTATTATGGACACGTGTTCTATAAAGTGGACAGTTTTGGGAGCGCGCCATGCATCTTTCCATGTGGACTTACCCCTGGGATATCCATGATCAGGGGGTCGACACGATTGCCGCCGAGCTTCGCAACCGGGCCGGCCTCAATACGGTCAGCCTTGCGACCTCTTATCATGCCGGCCGCTTTCTCCAGCCGCGCAGCCCGCAACAGAAGGCCTATTTTCCCGAGGACGGGACGGTTTATTTCCGGCCGGATGAAAGCCTGTGGCAGGACAAGATGATCCGGCCGTTGATGGCCAGGAATGTAGCCGAGCGCGGCGACATGCTGGAAGCGCTCGTCAGGGAGCGTGAGACAACCGGTCTCAAGGTCTCCTGCTGGACGGTCTGCCTCCATAATAGCCGCCTCGGCATGCTGCACCCCGACCACGCGACGCAGAACGCCTTCGGCAATCCCAACTATTACAACCTTTGCCCCTCCAGCCCGGCGGCGCGTGCCTATGCCGTCACTCTCGTGCGCGACATCACGACGAACTACCGGCCGGACATGGTGGAACTCGAAAGCCCGAACTTCATGGGTTTCGCGCATGAATACCATCACGAAAAAGATGGTGTCGGCCTGAACGCCGAAGACGATTTCCTGCTGTCGCTCTGCTTCTGCGACCATTGCACGGCGCGCGCCACCAAGGCCGGCGTACCGGTCGAAGGCGCGCGCCGATCGGTCAAGCGCTTCATCACCGAACTCTGCGAAAGGGCTGTCCCGGAGCGGCAGTTCCCGGACTTTCCGGCAGCGGGCAACGACGCCTTCCGCGACCACCCCGATCTGCATGCCTTTCTTGCCTGGCGCAGCGAACCGGTGACCAGCCTGATCGGCGAGATCAAGGCGGCAGCCGATCCGGCGACACGCATCGTGCTCATCGACCTGAAGGATGGCTGGCTCGGCGGCGTCGATCTCGCAGCCGTCGGCAGGCTCTGCGACGGGGCGATCCTCTGCTGCTACGACATGGAGCCGGATTCGATCGGCGATGTCATCCGCACCGGCCGGGCAGCCCTTGGATCGGAAAAGTTCCTCGGGGTCGGCCTGCGCGTCTTCTATCCCGAGGTCGGTGAAGCCGCTGTGCTGGCGGCCCGCTCCAAGGCGGCCGTTGATGCCGGTGCCGACGGCGTGAACTTCTACAATTACGGCCTCATCCCCGCAAAGCGTCTCGACTGGGTCAAGGCGGCCGTCGCCGCCATCACCTAAGCTGCAATGGGTTCGGCGACCTGGATTAAACAGTCGCCGGCCTGGCTGTCGCAATGCAGACGCTGGGAAATGACGATGCCGCTCTCGGCAAAGCGGAGCTCTTCCTCCGGCTGCTCCAGCCGTTCCAGATCGTGATACCATCCGGCCAGATCGCCGGCAGAAACGGTGGCTTCAAGCGTGACGGCCGGTTCGAACCAGCCTCTGCGGTTGGCATAGATGCCCTGGCTGTGCCGGGACAGCGAGAGAAGCTGCAACGGCCCCGGTTCGGCGAGGGTCGCTCGCGACAGGATCGGGTGTTTGACGATACGGAGCGTGAGGAGCAACCGGTCGATCGCTGCCGCGGTGAAGGCCATCGTCGCAGGCGTCACGGTCCCGCCACCGCCGAACTCGCCGGAAAGACCGACAGTCCCCACCCGTGCCGCAGCCCCCATCGATGTCGGCGCCGCCGGCCCGTTGTCGGCGATGAAGGCATGCGATGCTCCGATCGCCCGCATCAGCGAGACGGATCGCTCGAAGCGGGCGGCGTCGGCCTGCCGCTCGATCAGCGTGCAGGGCAGGTGCGCCATCGACGTGCCGCCCGAGTGCAGGTCGAGCATGACGTCGTGGCGCGGAAAGAGTTCGTGTTCGAGGAAATGCGCCAGCCGCGCCGTCGGCAACCCCAAGGGATCGCCGGGAAAGGCCCGGTTGAGGTTGCCGCCGTCGAAGGGCGAGCAGCGTTTGGCCGCCATCACCGCCGGCAGGTTCGCCATCGGCAGGATGGTGACGGCACCGCGGATCTGAGTAACTTCAAGCAGGCGGATCAGCCGGGAGAGCTGGAGTTCGCCCTCGTATTCGTCGCCATGATTACCGGCCATCAGCAGCAAAGACGGTCCCTCACCATTTCTGAGACGGAGGATCGGAATGCGGATCTGATAATAGGGCGAACGATCGATCGAATAGGGAATGGCGAGATGGCCAGCCTGTCGGCCCTCGCGCGAAAAGTCGATCGGATTGACGAGGCCGCTGTGCATGAAGTCTCCAGTGCGGGCGGTTGCCGTGCAATTATAGCGCCGCGACCGCGGTCATTTCGACGCGCAGATCCGGATCGGCGAGGCGCGCCTCGACGCAGGCGCGGGCCGGCGGGTTTTCCATGTCGATCCAGCTGTCATAAACGCCGTTCATCGCCTCGAAATCGGTAATCGCCGGCAGGAAGACATTGACAGCGAGGAGACGCGAGCGGTCGATACCGGCTTCCTTCAGAAGGGCGTCGATCTTGCCGAGCACGTCGCGGGTCTGCTCCTCGATATCAGCCTTGCGATTTTCCGCGACCTGACCGGCAATATAGACGAGACCGCCATAGCTGACGGCTTGGCTCATGCGCGAACCTTTCTGGTAACGCTGGATCATGCGGGTTTTCCTTTTCTTGGCTTTGCAGGGAGAATTCAGCCGAAGCTGGTCAGATAGGCCGCCGTCACCGAATGATCCGGGTCGAGGCCATACAGGATTGCATGCCGGTCAAGGCAGGTGCAGGGATGCGAGATGCCGAACTCGATGACGTCGCCGACCGCGATATCACTGCCATCGGCGAGCGTGACGAAGGCATGTTGATCGTTGAGCCGGATAACGTCGGCACTTCCCAAATCGGTAAGGCGGGCGCCATGGCGATAGAGCGCCAGCGGCCGCGGCAGGCCCTGGTCCATTGCCACGTCGCGCATGCCCATGCCGCAGATCGCAAGCTGCGGCTCCGGCCGCGACAGAACCTCGGCCCAGACGCGCAGCGCCGGACGGAAACCGGCCGCCGCCGAAACCGTCTCGCCGCCGATACGCAAACCGCCGCGCGCGTCGAGGCCGGCAAGGCCACGCTCGTAGATGCCGTGATCGTGGAAGAAGATCGCGCCGCTGCGCAGCACCAGCCGGCAGGCGGGATCGGCTGCGACGGCGGCTGAAAGCCGGGCCACCACGATGTCGAAAAACACCGAACCGCCTGATGTGACGAGAAGCGGCCGCTCCTTGCCGATGCGGGCGCGTATCTTCGGCAGGAATTCGGCGGTCAGGGCCATCAGCGCGCCGATGCGGTGCATCGTCTCGTCGGCATTGGCGGTCGCGGCCGCACCTTCATAGGCGGCGATGCCGGTGAGCCGGAAGGCCGGCGTCTCAATGGCCAGGATCGCATCGAGGATTGCCTCGGCAGCGGCGGCGCTTCGAAGACCGGCGCGGCCGGCGCCGAACTCAACCAATAGGCCGAGAGGCGGCAGATCTGCGCGCTCACGCCATGCGGAGCGAAGCGCCTCGACGAGCGTTGTCGAATCCACGAAGATATGGAATTCCGCATCCGGATAGTGGCCGAGCAGGGCAGCAAGCCGGCGAGCAGCGGCGATCCCACCGATCTCGTTGGCGAGGATCAGCCGGCGTTGTCCCGCCTTGAGCAGGACGGCTGCCTGGCGGATATCGGCAACGGTCGTGCCCCAGGCGCCTGCCGAAAGAAGCGCGTCTGCCAGCACCGTCGACATCGGGGTCTTGGCGTGCGGCGCGATGTCGGCGCCATGGCTTTTCACATAGGCCATCATCAGTTCGACATTGCCGGTGAAGGCCCGGCGGTCGAGCGAGATCAGCGGCAGGGCCATCCTGCCGTCATAGGGCTTCCACCCCTGCGTTCCGATTGCAGCAGGCGAAAGCGGAGGGTTGTCCGGCGGAAAGCCGCGAACCCGGTCGTCGATCAGCCGGTTTTCCGTCGTGGCATGAAGGTCAGACATGGCGGCCTCGCCCGATCTCGGCCGGATCGCCCAAACCGAGGCGATAGGTGTCGTTGGCGGTGGCAAAGAACAGATCGCGCTGCTCGTCGGGAGAAAGTTGCGCGGCGACCGTGCGGAAAACCTGATAGACCTCGTCGAATGAGGCGTGCAGGCCCGCGACCGGAAAGTCGCTGGCGAACATCGAACGTTCAGGGCCGAAACAATCGAAGCAGTGCTCGATCACCGGCCGCAGGCTTTCGAGCGTCCAGTCATTGTCGTAGGCGACGAGGTCGGAGATCTTTAACCGCACGTTCGGCTCTTTGCCGAGCGCTCGCAGGCCGTGACGCCAGAGCGCCATGCCGTCCTCCGATCGGTCGGCGGGGCTGCCGCCGTGGTTGAGCACGAACAGCGTTTGCGGAAAATCGCGCACCAGCTCGAGGGCCTGATCCATCTGCCAGGGGTAGAGCATCAGCTCGAAGACCAGCCCCAACTGTGAAGCGTGAGCAAGCCCCGCCCGCCAAGCGGGATCGGCCATGCGATCTGCGCGCAGAGCAAAACTCTTCGCCGGCTCCGAATGCCAACTCAGAATATCGCGGATGCCGACGACATAAGGGCTCGCCGCTTCCGCTTCGAGCAGGCGCGCGGCGTCCGGCCCGTCGAGGGGAACCCGTGCGATATAACGCTTCGCCACGCCGGAGCTGCGGTCGAGACCCTCCAGCCAGCGGCTCTCTTCCAACGGATGCGCATCGGACCAGCCAGCCTCCACATGCACGGTTGCAATGACGTTCTGACGCCCGGCATCGGCACGATAATCATCGATGCCGTAGTCGCGCAGGATCGGCGCGAGGCTCCCGAAAACCATCTCTTCGCCGGAAGCCCGCGCCTTCTGAAGCCAGGGGTGGCGCTGCAGGCTGAGGTCCCAGAGATGGTGGTGCGGATCGATCACCGGCCCGTCGTAGCGCGCCGTCATCTGCGTGCCTCACGGCCGGACACGAGCAGAAGGGCGAGGATCAGCGT
Source organism: Rhizobium sp. NZLR11 (assembly GCF_019685115.1). Classification (NCBI taxonomy): domain Bacteria; kingdom Pseudomonadati; phylum Pseudomonadota; class Alphaproteobacteria; order Hyphomicrobiales; family Rhizobiaceae; genus Rhizobium; species Rhizobium sp. NZLR11. The sequence goes on from NZ_JABDWD010000002.1 coordinate 228,223, forward strand.
GCCGAACATGATAGACCGCCAGCCGGGGGAGGCGTTGACGACGGTGATCAGCGCCGTCGTGGTGACGAGCAGGATCGCCCCCGGTATCGTGCCGGCATAGGTGCCGCGGCCGCCGAGGATGGAGGTGCCGCCGAGCACGACGGCGGCGATCGACGTCAGCAGATAGGGATCGCCGATGCCGACATAACCTTGCCGGTTCATGCCCAGCACGAGAATGCCGGCAAGCCCGGCGAAAAAGCCGGACAGAGTATGGACGATCAGCGTGTTGAGGGTGACGCTGACGCCGGAAAGCCGGGCGGCGAGCGGGTTCGCCCCGAGCGCCAGAAACCGTGCGCCGATCGGCATGCGATGAATGAGCAGCAGGACGACGACCGAGACGACGAGCCACAGCAGGATGCCCGAGGGGATGCCGAACGGCCGCGCCTGCCCGAGCAGAATGACCGCCGGATTGCTGACGGTGACGGCGCTGCCGCCGGCGACGATGACGAGCAGGCCCTGCAGGAAGGTCGCCATCGCGAGCGTCATGATGATCGGCGGCACACGAAGATAGGCGGCCCCCGCGCCGTTCATCAGGCCGATGCCGGTGGCGATGGCAAGGGCCGCCGCGATGCCGGCAAGGCCGGTTGGATCCCAGGCGGGCGAAATCAGCGGCAGCAGCATCGCCGTGACGGTGATGACAGCACCGACGGAAAGATCGATGCCGCCCATCAGGATGACGAGCGTCTGGCCGGCAGCGACGATGCCGATCACCGCGGCAAGCTCCAGCAGATAACGCAGATGGCCGTAGGCGCCGAAACCGCGAAGCGTGAAGCTTGCAACGATCCAGACGAGCGCGACCAGAAGAAAGGTCAGGAGCGGCGGATTGCGGAACGCAGACCGGATGATGTTCATCGTCTTGCCCTCCATACTCCAAGAAGTTCCGGAACGGCGACTGCGCCGACGATGATCAAGCCTTGCGCGACATATTGCGCGACGGGCGGAAAGCCCAGGAAGAACATCACGTTGATCATCACCGAGAGCAGCAGGCTGCCGCAGATCGCGCCGCGCATCGTGCCCTTGCCGCCGAGGAAACCCACGCCGCCGAGCACGGCGGCGGCGATCGAGTTCAGCGTGAAGGGCGTGCCGATGATGGGATCGCCCGAGCCGGTCTGCGCCGCAACGAAGAGACCGGTGAGAGCAGCAAGAAGGCCGGAGAGCGCGAAGGCTGCGACCTTCACCCGTTCGACCGGCACGCCGGAGCGGAATGCGCCGACCGGGTTGTCGCCGGCCGCATAGATGCCGAGGCCGAGCGGCGTTGCCAGAAAGGCTTTCCAGAGTATGAGGATGACGACGAGCAGCAGGAAGGCGACGGGCGTATGGCCGGCAAGCACCGTCGACAGCCAATCGGGAATGAATCCGCCCGGCCGCGGCAGCAGGATGAGCGCGACGCCGCCGATGATGAAGGAGCCGGCCAGCGTGACGATGATCGCCGGCAATCTCAGATGTGTCACGATGGCGCCGGTGACGGCGCCGATCAATAGGCCGGCGACGGCGACCGCGACAATGCCGCCGGGCACACCGAGCGGCCCTTCCATCGTCGTCGCGGCGATCACCGCGCCGAGACTGACCAGCGGCCCGATCGCCAGCGTGATGCCGCCATTCAGCATCAGCAGCGCCTGCGCCATGGTGACCAGCGCGAGCGGAAACCAGTTCTGCGTGAACTTCGAAAAGCCGCCGATGGAAAGGATGCCGGGAAAGAGCAGCGCATAGAGGATGAGAAAGGCAGCGACGACCAGATAGAGGCCGGCGAGGCCGCGGTTGCGGCGGAGTTGGATCGCGCCGTAGAGACGGGATGCCGAAATTGTATTCATGCCGCCTCTCCCTGCGTCGTGGTCGTCACGCCCATGGCCGCGCCGACGATCGCTCCTTCGCTGATCCGATCTTTTGACAGCGTCGCCGCGACGCGCCCCTCGCGCAGGACCACGACACGGTCGCAGAGATGCACGAGTTCCGGCGTATCGGAACTGGCCAGAATGACGAGCCGCCCCTCGGCGGCGAAGGCGCGCAGCATCAGGTAGATCTCACGTTTGGTCTCGATGTCGACGCCGCGCGTCGGATCGTTGAGGAGCAGCACAGACGGATCGAGCGGCAGCCATTTGGCGAGCGCCACCTTCTGCTGGTTGCCGCCGGAAAGCGCCTGCACCGGCCGGGCCGCATCGCCCTTGATCGTCAGCCGGCGCGCGAGATCGGCGACCAGGCCGTTTTCCGCCTTCGCGTCGCGCAGCCCCTTGCGGGCAAGCCGCCCGAGCGAGGGCAGGATGAGATTGGAGGCGATCGAATGCGGCAGCACCAGTCCCTCGTGCTTGCGGTCCGCCGGGACGTAGACGATACCAGCCGCATTCGCCGCGCCGACATGGGCGGGCAGGTGGGGATTGCCCGCTACCTCCGCCCGGGTCGCCGAGGCTGGAATCGCGCCATAGAGGCCGAGCAGCAGGTCTTCTTGACCCTGCCCGACAAGCCCGCCGATGCCGACGATCTCGCCGACGCGAGCGGAGAAACCAATGTCACGCACGATGCCGGCCGAAAAACCTTCGACGCTGATGCGCATCGCACCGGGTACCGCGGCCGGGCGCGGCGGAAACAGGTCGCCGGTTTCGCGACCAACCATCAGGCGCACCAGACCCTCGCCGTCGATGCCGGACAGCGACTGGTCGGCCGTTACGCCGCCGTCCTTCAGCACGGTGACATGCGAGCAGAGCGCCTGCACCTCGTTGAGGCGGTGGGAAATATAGAGAAGTGCCGTGCCGCGACCCTTGAGCGTCTCGATCAGCTGGGCAAGAATGCCGGCTTCATGCGCGGAGAGCGACGAGGTCGGTTCATCCAGAATAAGCACACGCGGCCTGCGGAACAGCGCCTTAGCGATCTCCACCATCTGACGGCGGCCGAGCGCGAGATCGGCAACCGGCACGTCGAGCGGTTCTGTCAGCCCGACCAGGTCGCAAACCTCTTGCACGCCGCGATGAAGCGCTCCGTAATCGATGAGACCGAACCGGCGCGGAAACGCGCCGATCCCGATGTTTTCGGCAATCGACAGGTTGGCCGTGAGGCTCAGCTCCTGTTGCACGACAGCGATGCCGGCCGCGCGCGCCGCCGCCGGGCTGAAACGCCCGACCGGCCTGCCGTCGACGAGGATGGACCCGCCGTCGGGCTGGAGGGAGCCGGACAGGAGATTGATCAGCGTCGACTTGCCGGCGCCGTTTTCACCGAGCAGGGCGTGAACCCTGCCCGGCAGAAGGGCGATGTCGACGCCCTTCAAAACGGGATTGCCGAAAAATCCCTTGAACACCTGCCGGGCTTCCAGCAGGGGCGCTTCTTCCGTCATGACGGCGTCCCCCAACCGCGGATTACTTGGCAAGCAGCTTGTCGAACAGCGCCTTGTCGTAATCCGAGTAGATATAGCCGTCGGCCGGGAACTTGTCGGCCCGTGCGAGGTAGCTGCCGATCGTGCTGTCGTCAATGACAGGCAGCGGCACCTTGAGGAAGGCCGGCACGTTCTTGCCTTGCAGCGCCTGCACCGCAGTGTAGACGGAAAGGGCGCCGAGCCAGTTGGGCTGCATCGTCGCCCAGCCTTTCAGGCTCTTCTCCTTCCAGAGTTCCAGGAACTGCCTTGCATTTTCACCTGTGGTCGGCACCTGGTCGCGGCCCTGGCGCTCGAAGGCGAGGACGGAGCCGGCAGACAGCGCGCCGCCGAGCGACAGCACGCCGTCGATTTCGGGATTGGCGAAGAGCAGGCTGGTCATCGCTTCCTGTGCCGGCGCGACGTTATATTCGGTGTTCGTCTCGGTGATCACCTTGAGACCTGGATTGGCATCGAGGACCGGCTGGGCGCCCTTGCGGCGGTCGTCGCTGACCGAGATGCCGGCCGGGCCGTTCATGATGATGATCTTGCCCTTGCCGCCGAGCTGGCTGACCATCCACTTGGCAGCGGTCGCACCCCATTCGCTGGAATCGGTATTGATCTTCGCCGTCACCTTGTCGGTGTTGACCAAGCTGTCGAAATTGACCACGGCGATGCCCTTGTCGCAGGCATCCGATATGACGCGGTCGAGCGCGTTGGAGGAGCCGGCGATGACGACGATGGCGTCGACATTGGCGTCGATCATCGACTGGATATGCTGGATCTGCGTCTGGGCGTTGCCCTGCGCGTCAGTGATCATCAGGTCCTTGACGAGGCCGGCCTTCTTCAGCTCCTCCACTTCAGCGGTAATGGTGCCTTCGGTCTGTTTCATCCAGGTCGGCACGGAGTAGATGTTCGCCCAGCCGATCGTATAGGGCGCTTTTCTGTCGCCCTTGATGCAATTGGCAGCGGCCGAGGCAGTGCCGGTGGAAAAGACCAGGAGGGTGGCTGCTGCGGCAGCGCCCGCGAGGAGGCGGCGGCGCAGCGAAGCGGAAATGCTGTTTTCAAAATTCTTCATGTCGATCCCCTTTTTTGTGCGGCAACCTTGACGGTTTGCCATCTATGTCCAATATATCGTACATGTGATCTTTATACCGGACGAGGCGATCTTATGCCGATTTTTTTACCCCGCAAGAGGGGTGGGGAAATTTCATTCGCGATTGAATGACGGGATCAATTGACAGATACGGCAGGCGGCTTGAAAAGCTTGGCCGGACAAAAGAACAGGACGATAGCAATGGATGCAGTTAAGGACGAAGCAGCCGGCAAACGCGCCCGAGGGCTCGACCGCGCCTTCGAAATCCTCGATTTCCTGCGCCAGAAACGGCAGGCCTTGAAGCCGAACGAAATCGCCGCGCAGATCGGTGCGCCGCGTTCGTCCGTCTACGAACTCGTCAACCTGCTGCTCAGTAACGGCATTCTCGAATTCACCGGCGGCGAGGGGCGCGTCTATCTCGGCCGCAAGCTCTATTTCCTCGGCGCCGCCTATGAGAACCATTTCGACTTCACCCGCGAATGCGAGGCGACGCTGGAACGGCTTGCCGATGAAACGCGGGAAACGGCGCAGTTCTGCATGCTGGATGGAAACAGGTATACGGTCGTGCGCATGCGCGAGGGGGCGCGGCCGTTCCGCATTTCGACGGATGTGGGACAGTCGGTGCCGATTCCGTGGACGGCGTCGGGGCGCCTGCTCGTCGCGCATCTGTCGGATCAGGACATCCTGAACTTCATTCCGTCGCAGGATTTCCGTCTGCCGGGCGGTGAATGGCTCGAGCCCCAGACCTTCATCGCCGAGGTGCGCCAGGCCGAGCGTGAAGGCTTCTTCACCTTCAACAGCATCGTCGACAGCTTTACCCATTGTTTTGCCGTGCCGGTGCGGGGCGAGGAAGGCCATGCAGCTGCAACGCTCTGCCTCGTCACCCCACGCGACGACGGTATCGCGAACCGGGACCGCTACCTCGACTGCCTGAAGAAGGCCGCCGCCGGCCTGGAGCATGCCCCTTCCCGGCCAAAACGGGGCTGATGCCCAAGCATAGCCAGGCACCGCTATCCGGCGGCACGCACCGCTCATGCATGACCCGTGCCCGGCTGCATGTTCCCATAATCATATCACGAAACAGGACGTCGCTCGTCGACCTGTCTGACATGGAAAACATCAAAGACGGCCGCAAGACGACATATCTCTTGTTGGCCGCCTCGATCGTCGATTTCCAGATTCAAGCCAATCCCGCAAAACTATTCACTCTTCCTCCGAAATTATGAAATGAAGTTTCTCTATAAAATTTATGGAGAACGTAGTGTAGAGTCCTGACAGCCAACCTATACCATGGCCCTGGAAAACACCGGGCTGTGGGCGGCAAACGGAGAGGACGCGAAATGACACGCAAAATCAGGCTTGGGGCATTTCTTCCCGGTGGCGGACAGCATGTTGCATCCTGGCGGCATCCTGACCAGCCGGCCGACGGTGCCACCAGTTTCGAGTTTCACAAGCAACTCGCCCTGACAGCCGAGCGCGGACTCTTCGATGCGTATTTCCTGGCCGACGGACTGGCTGTCGGTTTTGGCGGAGCGCGCGAAGGCGGCAATGCCCGCGTCGCCGGCTTCGAACCCGTCACATTGTTTTCCGCGCTTGCGCCTTTCACCACCCATCTCGGCTTTATCGCGACGTCTTCCACCACCTATGAGGAGCCCTATACGACTGCTCGCAAATTCGCCTCGCTGGATCTGATCTCCGAGGGCCGCGCCGGCTGGAATGTCGTGACCACGACGGGCGACCTCACGGCACAGAACTTCAACCGCGATACGCAGCTTCCACATGCCGATCGATATCGCCGTGCTGCCGAGCATGTCGACGTTGTCCGCAAACTCTGGGAAAGCTTCGAGGACGACGCGTTCATCCGCGACAAGGAGTCGGGCGTATTCTTCGATCCGGCGAAGCTGCACGACACCGACCACCGCGGCGAGCATTTCAGCGTGCGTGGCCCGCTCAACGTCTCGCGCTCGCCCCAGGGACATCCGGTCATCGTGCAAGCCGGGCAGTCCGACGACGGGCGCGGGCTTGCCGCGGCAACGGCCGAAGTCATCTTCACCGCCCATCAGCACATCGAAACAGCCCAGGAATTCTACCGCGATATCAAGGCACGCGCCCGCGGCCTCGGCCGCAACCCCGATCACATCCTCGTCATGCCCGGCGTCTCCGCTTTCGTCGGCAGGACCGAAGCGGAAGCACGCGAGAAGTACGACCGTCTGACCTCGCTGATTGTCGAAGAGGATGGAATCGGCCTCCTTAACGGCCTGACCGGCGGTACGCTCGACCTGCACGGTTATGATCTCGACGGGCCGCTGCCGCCGGCGCCGCCGACGGAAGGCATGAAGAGCCGCCAGGCCCTCATCCGCCAGATCGCAGACGAAAACAATTTTTCCATCCGCCAGCTCTATCAATGGATCGCGTCGGCCCGCGGTCACTACACCATCGTCGGAACGCCTGAAAAGATCGCCGATACGCTACAGCAATGGTTCGAGAACGAAGCGGCCGACGGCTTCAACATTCTGCCGCCCTGGCTGCCGACGGCCCTCGACGATTTCGTCGATCTGGTCATCCCGGAGTTGCAGCGCCGCGGACTGTTTCGCACGGCCTATGAGGGCAAGACGCTCCGGGAAAACCTCGGCCTGCCTTTCCCCGCCAATCGATGGGCTGCCGGACACGCAGCTCTCCAGGCAGCAGAATGAGGGAACGGACCATGGCCTATGAAATCAACCAGACTCTCCCGAGAAGCTTCGGCCGCCTGAAAAGCAGCGAAAGCACCATTTCCACTCTCGGCTCCCATGGGCGCGGGTTGCTCGCATCGTTTTTGCCGCGTTATGGCCTGCTCCTCGCCTTCCTCGCGCTCTGGCAGGTGTCGAGCACCAGGGGCTGGATCAATCCGGCCATCTTCCCGCCCCTGAACGTGATCCTGTCTGCTCTTTGGACCAATCTTGCCAACGGCGCGTTGCTGGACGACATCGCCATCAGCCTGCAGCGAGCCGGAACCGCCTTCGCCTTTGCCGTCGTGATCGGCATTCCGCTCGGCCTGTTCATGGGCCAGGTTCGTGCGGTCGAGCAGGCGCTCGATCCGATCCTGCAGCTCTTCCGCCAGACCTCGGCGCTGGCGCTCTATCCGATCTTCATCCTGCTGCTCGGCCTCGGCGAAACCTCCAAAATCTTCGTGATCTTCTGGGCCACCCTGTTTCCGGTGCTGCTCGCCACGATCGGCGGCGTCAAGGAGGTGGACCAGAAGCTTATTGAGATGGCGCGGACTTATGGCGCCGGACCGCTGACCATCTTCCGCCGCGTCATTCTGCCGGCGTCCGTCCCTGCGATCTTCGTCGGCCTGCGTCTCTCGGCGACGACTGCGCTTCTCCTGTTGATTGCCGCCGAGATGATCGGCGCCAACAAGGGTATCGGCTTCCAGGTGATGAACGCCCAGTACAATTTCCAGATCCCGCTGATGTTTGCGGCGATCCTTCTGCTCGCCTTTCTCGGGCTTGCCGCCAATGCCTTGCTCGTTCTCCTGCAGCGCCGTCTCTGCCGCTGGTCTCAGCCGAGCCGCTAACCTGCTTCCCCCGATTTTCCTCTTCCGAAAGGGATACGTCATGACATTCCATCCCCGCAACCTTCTCCTCCCGGCCGTCATCGCGCTCGGCCTTGCTACGCCGGCCGCAGCTGCCGACACGATCAAGCTGCGCTACCTCGCCAGCCAAGGCGGTCTTGCCGCCCATGAGCTCGCCGACGAGCTCGGCTATTTCAAGGGCACCGGCATCACGTTCGAAAATGTCGGTTATGCTCAAGGCGGGCCGGCCTCTCTGATCGCCCTCGCATCCGGTGATGTCGAGATCGGCAGTGCGGCCACCTCCGCCGTGCTGAATTCGATCATCGGCGGCAATGACTTCGTCGCCGCCTATCCGTCGAACGGCATCAATGACGAGGTGCAGTCGACCTTCTATGTGCTGGAAGACAGCCCGATCAAGAGTATCAAGGACATTGCCGGCAAGAGCATAGCAGTCAATACGCTTGGCGCGCACCTCGATTATACCATCCGCGAGGCCTTGCATTCCGTCGGCCTGCCGAGCGACTCCGCCAATCAGATCGTCGTTCCCGGGCCGCAACTCGAACAGGTGCTGCGCTCCAAGCAGGTCGATATTGCCGCCTTCGGTTATTGGCAGACGACCTTCGAGGGTGCGGCGCTCAAAAATGGCGGCCTGCGCGCGGTTTTTGACGATACCGACGTGCTCGGCGACATTGCCGGGGGGTTTGTGGTCCTGCGCCGCGATTTCATTCAGCAACATCCCGAGGCCGCAAAGATTTTCGTCGAGCAGTCGGCCCGCGCGCTCGACTATGCCCGCGAACATCCTGAAGAAACCAAGAAGATCCTGGCCAAGGCGCTCAGCGAGCGTGGCGAGAACGCTGATATCGCGCAATATTTCCGCGGCTATGGCGTGCGCGCCGGCGGTCTGCCGGTCGAGCGCGACATCCAGTTCTGGATCGACGTCCTGGTTCGCGAAGGCAAGCTGAAGCAAGGCCAGTTGGCGGCCAAGGACATCCTCTTCACGGCCGATGCCAAGCCGGCAAGCAACTGAGGAACCGAGATGAGCATTGCTGAGGACATTCGCCGCGGCGAGGTGACGATCCGTCGCCTCTCCAAATCCTACAAGTTGAACGGCACGCCGCTGCAGGTTCTCAAGGATATCAATCTCCACATCCGCTCCGGCGAAAGCCTCGCCATCGTCGGTGCCAGCGGCTCGGGCAAAACGACCCTGCTCAGGGTTCTTGCAGGTCTCGAGGATGCCGACACCGGAGAGGTCCTCGTCGACGGCAAGGTGGTGCGGGGCGTCGGCGCAGAGCGCGCCGTCATCTTTCAAGAACCGCGCCTTCTGCCCTGGCTTGATGTGCTCGACAATGTCGCCTTCGGGCTGGAAACAAGTGGTCTCACCCGTCAGCGGGCGAGGGCGCGGGCGCGCCACTATGTCAAGCTTGTCGGCCTGCAGCAATTCGAGGCCGCCTATCCCCGGCAGCTCTCCGGAGGCATGGCGCAGCGCGTCGGGATCGCCCGGGCGCTGGCTGTTCAGCCCGAGATCCTGCTGCTCGACGAACCGCTCGGCGCGCTCGACGCGATGACCAAGATCGGCATGCAGCAGGAACTCGCCCGGATCTGGCGCGATGAGGATGTGACGACCATTCTCGTCACGCACGATCTCGAGGAGGCGATTTATCTCGCCGACCGGATCCTCATCCTGCCACGGGAGAAGGGCGGCGAACCGCGCCTGATCGACATCGATCTGCCGCGACCGCGCGACCGCAGCGCACCGGAATTCGTTCGCCACCGCGAGGAGCTGCTGAACCTGTTCGGATTGCATTGACGGCTGCGCTGTAGCCTTCGCCAGGACTAAAGGATCCAGGGATTGATCAGTTCGATCCCCAAGCCGTCGAAATCCTTCGTGTTGCGCGTCGCGAGCGTGAGATCGTGAGCAACCGCGGTGGCAGCGATCAGGCCATCCATCGACGGCAGGCCACGGCCGCTCCGCTTTGCATGACCCATGAGGTCCCCCCAGGCCAGGGCAACCGATTCATCCACCGGGATGATGCGGTGCTCGAAGCGCTGCGTCAGGTCCCGGGCAAGCCATTCAGCCAGCGCGTCGCGTTTTCGTCCCTCGTCCATCAGGGCAACACCACGTCGGATCTCTGCGACCGAGACGATGCTGATGAAGGAGCGATCCTCGTCGAGCCTGTCCAACCATTGCAAGACGTGCGCATCAGGCTTCGGCTTCGTCACCTCGGACAGGACGTTGGTGTCCAGCAAAAGTCTCACAGCGCCGGATCACGCGGTTCGTCGCGTTGACGCTCAAGGTCCAGATTGGCGCCGCGCAGCGGCGACTCCATCAGAAATTCGGCAAGCGTCCCTTGGCGAGCGGTCTTGCGCTGCCATTCCTCGGCAGAGACGACGACAACGCTCGGCTTGCCGTTCCTTGTGATTGTCTGTGGCGCGGATTGCGCGCGTTCGATGACTTCGGAAAGCTTCGCCTTTGCACTGGCAACGGTCCAGCTTTCATTGTCTTGCCGTGATGGCTGCATTGCTCAGCTCCTGACCAGAATGACTATAGTGACTATATAACTGGACTGGGGTGAGTTTGCAAGCGGCGGGATCGAGCGGTTCAATTGGCGGGGCCGAAGAAACCTGAGGCGGCTATCACGATTTGCTCCTCGCCCCGGCAGTCAGATACGGCCGCCGATCCAGTTCCTGCGACCTCAAGGAACTGCGTAGCCGCAGCAGATCCTTGCGGGCGATCAGGCCGCACAGCTTGCCGGAAGCGGGATCGACGATCGGAATACGCCCATCGCCCGTCGACAGCATGAGGTCGGCGATAAAGGCAACGGTATCATCAGGATGCCCGACGGGAACGGAATCGTCGGTGACGTTTTCGGCAAGCGTCTGGAGGGTCAGGTCCGGCGTCCCCTGCCAGCGCAGGGCATCGGCCCGCGAGACGATGCCCGCCAATCTGCCTGCCGCGTCGATCACCGGGTAGATCCGATGGGTTTTCTCCTGAGAGGCGAAGAAATCGCAGGCCTCCCCCACCGTCATGGTGACGGGAAGCGTGTCGACATTGCTGATCATGATCTCCCGTGCACGGGAGAGCTCGAACGGATCGACGCCATATTCGCGGGTGATGTGCTGCCCGCGGCGCGCAATCTTCTCGGTAAGGATCGAGCGGCGCAGCAGAAGAACCGTGACGGCATAGGCCACCACCGTTGCGGCGAGCAGCGGAACGAGCGTGCTCACATCGCCGGTTATCTCCATCGCAAAAAAGGTCCCCGTCAGCGGCGCGCGCATGGTTCCGCCCATCATCGCCGCCATTCCGAGCAGCGCCCAGAAGCCGGGATCGTTGCCCGGCATGACAAGGCCGACCAGCCATCCGAGAGCACCGCCGAAGATGAGAAGCGGAGCAAGCACGCCGCCCGAGGTGCCGGACGACAGCGCAAACAGCCAGATGATCGTCTTCACCAGCAGGATCGACATCACCGCCGGTGCGAGCAGCCGGTTGTTGAGCAGGCCATCGATGATGTCGTAGCCGACGCCCATGGCACGCGGTTCGATCAGACCGCCGAGGCCGATGACAAGACCGCCAAGCATCGGCCACCACATCCAGTGGATCGGCAGTGCCTCGAAGAGGTCCTCGATCCGGTAGAGCAGCGTCGTCAGCAACCCCGATTGCAGCCCCGATATGATGCCCATCGCCGCACAGGCGAAGATCCCCCACCAGGGCAAATCTACTTGGAAATGGGTCGGAAACAGCGGGCCGGTGCCGAACAGCAGCGGGCGCCAGCAGATCGACACGCAGGCGGCAACGGCGACAGGAATGAAGCTGCGCGGCTTCCATTCGAACAACAGCAGTTCGACCGCCAGCATGACCGCGGCAATCGGTGAGCCGAAGATCGCCGTCATGCCTGCGGCTGCACCGGCGACGAGCAGCGTCTTCCGCTCGGCAGCGCTCATGTGAAAGAATTGCGCGAAGAGCGATCCGATCGCCCCGCCGGTCATGATGATCGGCCCCTCGGCGCCGAACGGACCACCCGTTCCGATCGAGATTGCCGAGGACAGCGGCTTCAGGACCGCGACCTTCGGCGACATCCGGCTGCCGCCGATCAGGATCGCCTCTATGGCCTCGGGAATGCCGTGGCCGCGGATCTTCTCCGATCCGAAGCGGGCCATCAGGCCGATGACCAGCCCGCCGAGCGGCGGCACCAGCACCACCCACAGCGAGCGCGGCACGGCAGCCAGCGAAGCAGGCTGAATGCCGATCTGCCCGAACCAGATGACATTCGTCACCAGCGCGATCAGGCTGACGAGACACCAGGCCGCAAACGCGCCGCCGGTGCCGACGATGATGGACATTCCGATCAGCAGGAGGACCCGCCTGTCGGTGGTGAAATCGCCGGCCTCGCGCCGGGAAAGGCCGCCCGTGAAATCGTGCGGCCGGTTGCTTGGTTGATGCTGCGCCATGGAAGCCTCTGCTACGCCGGAAATGGATACACTTGAGCGACGTCAATATATCGTGATACGATATAAATCAATGGGTGAAGGCATGAAGGTGAAAATGTCTGTAGAGATGCCTCACTTGACCGGCTGTCGGATGCCCATCTATTCGAGATGGCGGGATGGCTCGCGACCTTGGCAGCCGTTGCGGCAGAGGAGAATGCGTTTGAAGAAAACCGTGCCGGCGCTGAGACAGGAGGATTATGAGGCGCTCGCCGATCTCAGATTCGCACTTCGGCAATTCATGGACTTCAGCGCCTCTGCCGCCCAGCTGGAAGGGCTGCCTGTACAGCAGCATCAGGCGCTGCTGGCGATCAAGGGGCACCGCGGCGATGCCATGACCATCGGCATGCTGGCCGAGCGGCTGATCATCGCGCCGCATACGGCGACCGAGCTTGTCGGGCGGCTGTCGGACGCGGGCCTGGTCGAACGCCATGCCGATCCGACCGACAGGCGCCGTCAGACGATACTTCTGACGGAGAAGGCCGACGCGCTTCTGGTGAGACTGAGCGCCGCCCACCTCTCGGAAATAAGGGAGATGGCGCCGAAGCTGATCGAGCTTCTCCTCGAGCTGCAGAAGACCGCCCAAGCCTGATGAGCCGACCGGCGTCGAGCCTATCTTAAAAGCGTCTTGCTGAGGCGATGGATATGGGCGGCGCCGATGCCGCAGCAGCCGCCGATGATCGTCGCACCGGCTTCGGCCCAGGAGCACGCAAAGCGCGAATAGGCGTCGTCGTTCAGATCGTCACGGGTCTCATGCAGCCCTTCATTGGCGGCTGATGTGCCTTGTTCGCCTTCGAAGGCATTGGCATAAACGCCGATTTCGATCTGAGCGTCCGTCTTCCGGAATACGCGCGCTACCGTCTCTACCGCCGCCTGCATGACTTCAGGCTTGCTGCAATTGAAGAGCAAGGCCTTCGCACCCGATGAAACTGCCCAGGATGCCGCGTCCTCGACGCTTTCGCCGGAGCGAAGCTTCGGCCCGCCGCTTTCGATGTCTGCCTCGTCATCCGCCAAGGTGAAGGAAATCCAGAACGGCTTGCCTGATGCCGCCACCGCCTGGCGCACGGCCTCTCCCTCGGCGATCAGGCTCAACGTCTCGCCGAGCCAGACATCGACGAAGGGAGCGAGGTTTTCGACCAGCACCTTGAGATAGTCTTGCACCCGTGAAGGCTGAAAATTTTGCGGCTCGTAGGAGCCGAAGATCGGCGGCAGCGAACCGGCGACCAGCACCTTGCGATCGGTGGCGGCATCGGCCGCCTCGCGCGCCAAACGACCGGCGAGACGGGTCAGCGCCGCCCCCTCCTTCTGGAACCGGTCCTCACCGATATGGAAAGGCACCAGCGCATAGCTGTTCGTGGTGATGACCTGCGAACCGGCCGCGATGAATTCCTTGTGGACCTCACGGACGATGTCCGGCGCGTTGATCAGCGCCAGTGCCGACCATTCCGGTTGTTTCAGTTCGGCGCCCAGCCGCAGCAACTCGCGGCTCATGCCGCCATCGAGAATTCGTGTCGTGCTCATGAAGAGGTTTCCATTCAGGCTGTCGCGCCGTCACCGACGGCGGGCTTTTCATAACAAAGTGGGCGGATTGCAAGTGATTGGTGCGCGAGGGAGTTCATGGCCGGTTCCTTTTTCGTCGGCCTAACGACGAACGGGTACCTGCGCTTCGAGACCTCGAAAGACGCGGGCAATTACTGCGGTCAAAGCGAGATAGAAGACGGTGACGACAAGCAGCGGCTCATAGACCAGCAGCGTGTCCTGGCGAACCTTGTTGGCCACGGCGTAGAGATCCATCACCGTCACCGTGAAGGCAAGCGGCGTCGCCTTCAGCTGCATGACGATCTCTCCGGCAATCGTCGGCAAGGCGATGCGGATGGCGCGCGGCAGCCAGATGCGGCGGACGAGCTTCCATGGCGACAGGCCGAAGGCCCGGCCGGCTTCCAGCTCGCCTTTGGGAACGGCGAGCAGCGCACCGCGCAACACCTCCGCCTCATAGGCCGCATAGTTCAGCGTGAAACTGACGGCCGCAAAGAAGAAGCCCTCGCGCAGGATCGGCCAGAACAGGCTCTGGCGGATGCCGGGAACCATGGGCAGCAGCGAGCCGACCCCATAATAGAGAAGCCATAGCTGGATCAGCAGCGGCGTGCCGCGGAAGAAGGTGCAATAGCCGCGGGCGAGCAGCCGCGTCAGCCTGCCGCCGCTGACCTGCGCGAAAGCGAGACCGATGGCGATGGCAAAGCCGAACACCACGGAGATCACCAGCAGCGCAACGGTCTGCCAGGCGCCGGTCAGAAGCAGCGGCCAATAGGAAGAGATCCAGCTGAAATTCATGCGACGCTTTCTTCAGGCAAGGCGCGGCTGTCCCCGCCGCACCCGCGCCTCGATCAGTTTGAAGGCGACGTTGGAAACGAGCGTGATGGCGAGGTAGAGGAGGGCCGAAGCCAGGAAAAACACGAAGTAATGTTTGGTGCTTGCCCCGGCGAGGCGGGTGGCAAGCGCCAGTTCCTGGTAGCCGACGACCGCCACCAGCGCGCTGTCCTTGGTGACCGACATCCACAGATTGGCAAGCCCCGGCAGCGCGTTCGGCAATAGCGCCGGCAGCAGGACGCGGCGGAAGCGCAGCATCGGTCCCATGCCGAAGGCCTTGGCGGCCTCGATCTGGCCGGCGGGAATAGCAAGGATCGCGCCGCGCAGCACCTCCGTCATATAGGCGCCCTGCACGAAGCCGAGCACGGCGACGGCCGCGACGAAGCCGTTCACGTTGATTGGCGGCAGGTCCAATGCCGCCAGCAGCCGATTGAGACCGTCGGTGCCGGCATAATAGAGCCCAACGATCAGGATCAGCTCGGGAACCGCGCGGATCACCGTCGTATAGAGATCGAGCAGCAGGCGGAGGGCGCGATTGCTGGACAGCTTTCCAAGCGCGCCGCCCGTGCCGAGCAACAGGCCGATTGCGAAGGCGCAGGCCGAGATGGCGACCGTGGAGACTGCACCTGTCAAAAGAACGCCGCCCCATCCCGGAGGATAGGGAGACAGCAGGTCCAGAATGCCTTGTTGCGCGGTCGCCATCAACGAGACCGCTTACTTCGCGCCGTAGATATCGAAATCGAAGTATTTCTTGTTGATGGCGTCATACTGACCGTTGGCGCGAACGGCAGCGATCGCCGCATTCAGCTTGGCTTTCAGCGCCGTGTCTTCCTTGCGCAACCCGCCCGAAACGCCGGCTCCGAGAATCTCCTTGTCGTCGGCGACATCACCCATCTTGGCGCAGCAATCTTTGCCGCCATCGCTTTTCAGGAAAGCGTCGAGCGCCAGTGAATCACCGAAGACGTAGTCGATGCGGCCGGAGGCGAGATCCTGGAAAGCCTCGTCGAGCGTCTGGTAGGTCTTTTCCTCGGCAGCGCCTGCAAAATACTTCTTGTAATATTCCGACTGGATCGTCGACACCTGGATGCCAATCGTCTTGCCCTTCACGTCCTCGGCAGTGGCGCCCGGCTTCTGGTCCTTGGGGCCGATCAGTGTGCTCGGCGTATTGTAATATTTGTCGGTGAAATCGATCACCTTCGAGCGTTCGGCGGTGTTCGACATCGACGACCAGATCACATCGAACTTCTTGCTCTGGAGAGCTGGAATGAGACCATCCCAGGAAATCTCGACGATTGAGCATTTCTCCTTCATCTCGTCGCAGACGGCGTTCATCAGATCGATTTCCCATCCGTGCCACTCACCAGAGGCATCCTTGGCGAAGAAGGGCGGATAGGATTCGTTCATGACGCCGAAGCGGACTTCGGCCTGTGCCGTGACGGCGGAAAGCGCAAGTGCAACGCCGGCGAAAAGCGTGGGGAGCAGTTTCATTCGCGGGATTCTCCTGGTTCGTGTGGTGTCGATGATGGCTGGTGTGATCAATGGGCGCTGAGACGGGTGAACTCCCGACAGCGGGCACTGACCGGCGCCCCGAAAACTTGTTCCGGCGGACCTTCTTCCTCGATCCGTCCCTGATGCAGGTAGAGAACTCGGCTCGAAACATCCCGGGCAAAGCGCATTTCATGCGTGACGATCAGCATGGTCCGGCCTTCTTCCGCAAGATCGCGGATGACTTTGAGAACCTCGCCGACCAGCTCCGGATCGAGCGCCGATGTCGGCTCGTCGAACAGCATGACGGCGGGATCGACGCAGAGCGCCCTCGCAATCGCCGCGCGCTGCTGCTGGCCGCCGGACAGGAAGGCGGGATAGGCGTCGCGCTTGTCAAAGAGCCCGACCTTGTGGAGCAGGGCTTCGGCCTTTTCGATCGCCTCGCGCTTTGAAATGCCCATGACGTGCACTGGCGCCTCGATGACGTTTTCCAGCACGGTGCGATGGGCCCAGAGATTGAAACTCTGAAAGACCATGCCGAGCCCTGTCCGCAGCCGTTCGATCTGCCGCCAGCTCTGCGGCTGCAGCCGGCCGCCGCGACCGATTTTCAGCGCGACTTCCTCGCCGTTCACCGCAATGCGGCCGCGATCCGGCGTTTCCAGGAAATTGATGCATCGGAGGAAGGTGCTCTTGCCGGAGCCGGACGAGCCGATGATCGAAATCACATCAGACTTGTGGGCCTCCGTCGAGATACCCTTGAGGACCTGTTGCGAGCCGAAGCTTTTATGGAGATCTTCGACGCGAAGAGCAGGAAAGGGTTGATCCGACATGCAGTGGTCCGGCTGAACTGAATTTGCGAAGGATAATGATAAAATAACGCGGTTTTTTCGCGCAATTATCACCTCTTTTGCATATTATGTGCAAAATAATCTTCCTCGCGCATCGAATGCGGCAGAATGTATGAAGTGCCGCAACTGGAATTGGACTGAATGATGGAACAGCTGGATCGTTTTGACCGTGACATTCTCGACATCGTTCAGCGTGACTGCCAGCTGAAGGCCGAAACGATTGCCGAACGGATCGGGTTGTCGGTCTCGGCCGTGCAGCGACGGTTGAAGCGGTTGCGCGAGGAAGGGATCATCAAGGCGGAGGTCGCCGTCGTCGACCGGAAGGCGACGGGAACATCGATGGTGTTCATCGTCGGGATGGAGATCGAGCGGGACAATTACGACGCACTGGCGAAGTTCCGCCTTTGGGCGGAGAAGCAGGATCATATCCAACAGGTCTATTACGTCACCGGCGCGGTCGATCTGATCGCCATCATTACCGCCCGCGACGTCGAGCACTATGACGACATCGCGGCTCTGATCATGGCGGAAAACGCGCAGATCCGCCGCATGCACACCAATGTCGTGCTGCGCGACGTCAAACTCGGCCTGTTCGTGCCCCTGAAATAGCGATCGTCCTGTCTCACCTGCAGCGACTGGACTCACATAGGACAAAGGGCATAATTCCGCGTGCAGATCCCCGGGGAGGAATGACCATTGACGTTACGACACCAGATCATCGCATTGGCGATCGTCCCGCTCGTCATCTCGATCCTTGCGATCACCACCTTTATCACCTGGCAATCGGCAAACCTCGCCAAGAACAGCATCGACACGTTCGAGCAGAACATGCTGAAGACCAAGGAAGCCGAGATCCTCAATCTGACCAACCTTGCGCTGTCGGCCATCCAGACGATCTATGACAAGGCCGGGGCCGACGACGAGGCCGCCAAGGAGCAGGTGGCGGCGATCCTGACCTCGCTCGACTACGGCAAGGATGGATATTTCTTCGTCTACGACTATGACGGCAACAATATCGTCCACCCGCGCCAGAGCTTCCGGCATGGGCACAATTGGCTCGATCTCACCGATCCGGATGGCGACAAGGTGATTGCGGAACTGATCGCCACGGCAAGAGCGGGCGGCGGCCTGCATCAGTACAAATGGCAAAAGCCATCGACCGGACAGATCGCCGACAAACTCTCCTTCGTCGTCAGTCTCGACAAATGGCACTGGGTCGTCGGCACCGGCGTCTATCTCGATGACGTCTTTGCCCAGAGTGCCGCCGCCAACAAGGTGATGCGCGTCAACATAAGACGGACCTTCGTCATCGTCGCGCTGATCGCCGTGCCTTCGGTGCTCGTCGTGTTCACCACCTGCATGCTGCTGACCTTCCACGAGCGCCGCATGGCCGATAGCCGGCTCAAGGCGCTGACGCAGCGGGTCATCGACACCCAGGAAGAAGAGCGCGCGCGGCTTTCCCGCGAACTACATGACGGCATTTCCCAAAATCTCGTCGGCGTACGCTATGCGATGGATCTCGCCGGCCGCAAGGTCAGGACCAATGTCGACGATGCGGCGCTGACCATCGACCGCGGCGTCGAGGCGCTGAACGGCGCCATCAAGGAGATCAGGCGGCTCTCGCACGACCTGCGCCCACGCGTGCTCGACGACCTCGGCCTGAAGGCGGCGCTTGAGGCGCTCTGCTACAATTTCGCCGAGCGGACAGGGATCGAGACGGAAATCGACGCTTCCGCGTTCACCGACAGGCTGAAAGCCGAAGCCAACACCGCACTTTATCGCGTCGCACAGGAAGCATTCAACAATGTCGAGCGCCATGCGGGCGCCTCCCGGCTTACGGTCAAGCTCTGGAGCGACGGCGGCCGCGCCCGCATGACCATCTCCGACAACGGCAGCGGCTTCGACGACAGCAAGGACGGCGCCTCAGGCAGAGCGGGACTCGGCCTGCGCAACATGCAGGAGCGGATGGCACATTTCCGCGGTCTGTTGTTGATCAATAGCAGCGAGGCCGGCACGACGCTGACGGCCATGATGCCGAGATCGGCCAATCTTGCCGCCGGTAAGCAGGCGGAAGCCGCATGACGGCACGCCCGAAAATCAAGGTGCTGCTGATCGACAACCATCCGCTGGTGCTGGACGGGCTGAAAGCCGTGCTCGAAACATTCGACCATATCGAAGTCGCCGGCACCGCCGGCTTGGCTCAAACCGGGCTCGACATCGCCCTGCAGGTTCAGCCGCAGGTGGTGCTGATGGATATCAACATGCCGAAGCTCAGCGGCATCGATGCGATCGAATTGTTCAGGAACGAACTTCCGCAAACTCGCGTCGTGATGCTCTCCATGCATGACAGCCGCGAGTATATTTCCTCGTCGGTCATGCATGGCGCCGCCGGCTACGTCCTCAAAGACGTCTCGACCGACGAGATCGTCGCAGCTATCGAAACCGTCGCCGGCGGCGGCACCTATTTCTCCTCCGGCGTCTTCGATGCGCTGATGGGCGAACGCGCGGAGGAGGGGAGCGATCCCTTGACGCCGCGTGAGCGCGACACTCTCGGGCTGATCGTTGCAGGCAGGAGCAACCGCGAGATCGCAGAGGTGCTGGGGATAAGCTCCGCCACGGCCGAAACACATCGCAAGAACCTCAAGAAAAAGCTCGGCATCGCAACGACAGCAGGTCTCATCCGCTATGCGCTCGACCACGGCATCGTCCCGAAAGTCGGCGTGGATCCGCGCCTACCCACTTCTGGGTAGAGCCCGGCACTTCAGCTCCTCGCCCATCTTGTGAGGATAAATCCGACGCCCTAGGACTCCATTCGCCGCTAGCCAAGTGCAAGCCGCTGGGAGGAATTCACATGCGTTACATCAGCTTCCGAACGTCCGGAAAAGCTCGAGCGACCCGAACAGGGCCTGCTGCCGCCGCCGGCTGACAGACCTGCCTTCCACGCCGACAACTGGAACATGGCGACCGCCGCCCGCGGCGCCTGAAAGGTATTCCGACATGGAAAAACCACGTAGCAAGGCAGCGCTCTGGCTGCTGATCATTCCGTATATAGGCCTGCTCTGGCCGGCATTTTACAATGTCCGCGAGCCGTCCCTTTTCGGCTTTCCGTTCTTCTACTGGTATCAGCTTCTCTGGGTGCCGATCACCGCGACGCTAACCTGGATCGCTTATCGGAGCACCCGCCATGACGACTGATATCAACGGCCAGGCGCTTGCCGTCTTCATCTTCTTCTTCGTCCTCGTCACGGTCATGGGCTTCGTCGCCAGCCGCTGGCGCAAGCCCGAGACGCTCGCCCATATCGATGAATGGGGCCTCGGCGGCCGCAACTTCGGCACCTGGATCACCTGGTTCCTCGTCGGCGGCGATTTCTATACCGCCTATACGGTGATCGCCGTCCCGGCGCTGGTCTATACGGTCGGCGCCTACGGCTTCTTCGCGCTGCCCTACACCATCGTCGTCTACCCCTTCGTCTTCATGGTCATGCCGGTTCTGTGGAAACGCGCCAAAGAGTTCGGTTATGTGACGGCTGCCGACGTCGTCCACGGCCAATACGGATCGCGCGGCCTCGAACTCGCCGTCGCGGCAACGGGCGTCATCGCCACCATGCCCTACATCGCCCTCCAGCTCGTCGGTATGACTGCGGTCCTGAAGGCGCTCGGGCTGCATGGCGAATTGCCGCTCGCGATCGCCTTCATCGTGCTGGCGCTCTATACCTATTCGGCGGGCCTGCGCGCGCCGGCCCTGATCGCCTTTGTCAAGGACATCATGATCTACATCGTGGTGATCGCAGCCGTCGCACTGATCCCGTCGAAGCTCGGCGGCTACGCCAATGTCTTCGCCTCGGCCGATGCGGCCTTCCAGGCCAAGGGCTCCGGCAACCTGCTGCTCGGCGGCAATCAATATGTCGCCTATGCCACGCTGGCGCTGGGTTCGGCGCTTGCCGCCTTCATGTATCCGCATACGCTGACAGGCATCTTTGCCTCCAACAGCGGCAAGACGATCCGCAAGAACGCGATCATGCTGCCCGCCTATACGCTGCTGCTCGGTCTTCTGGCACTGCTCGGCTATATGGGTCATGCCGCCAATCTGAAGCTCGACAGTGCCAATGATGTCGTTCCGACCCTGTTCAAGACGCTGTTTTCGGGCTGGTTCTCCGGCTTCGCCTTTGCGGCGATCGCCATCGGCGCGCTGGTGCCGGCGGCGGTGATGAGCATTGGTGCCGCCAATCTCTTCACCCGCAACTTCTGGAAAGCCTATGTCGATCCGAAGGTCAGCGATGCGGGAGAGGCGAAGGTCGCAAAGATCACCTCGTTGGTGGTGAAGGTCGGTGCGCTGCTCGTCATCATCTTCCTGCCGACGCAGTTCGCACTCGACCTGCAGCTGCTCGGCGGCATCTGGATCCTGCAGACACTTCCGGCCCTGGTCTTCGGCCTTTACACCAACTGGTTTCGAGCACCCGCTTTGCTGGCCGGTTGGTTCGTCGGCTTCTGCGGCGGCACCTTCCTGGTCTGGGATGCCGGTTGGAAACCGCTGCATATGATCAGCCTCGGCGGCGAGCCCTTCACCGTCTACACGGGACTGCTGGCGCTTGCGGCAAACATCGCGGTCGCAGTCGTGCTCAATGCCCTGCTTCCGGCCAAGGTTCCGGCCCGGGCGTGAGACCAATCAAAGCAAAGGGCGGCACACGCCGCCCTTTGCAATTTGCTATCCAGCAGAAGCTGACCGGAAATCAGTCCGATTTAAAACTCTTCCCAATCGCCGGCCAATGCTGCGTTCCCCTGGGCCGCATTTCCCTGGCCCGCGCTTCGCTGAAACGACCTGCCTACCTTGGCAATCATCTGGCGCGCCGGCGAGGACACCGGCTGAGCATGTTGTGCCGCGGCAGCGGGCTGCGTTGAGCGCTTCGATACCACCGCGCCCCCGATGCTGAACTGGCCTAGGAGCTGGAACAGCGCGTCGGCTTCCTTGGCGAGGTTATGGGCGGCGGCCGTCGCTTCTTCCACCATGGCTGCGTTCTGCTGCGTGCCCTGATCCATCCTGTTGACAGCGGTGTTGATCTCCTTCAGACTCGTTGCCTGCTCTTGCGAAGCGCCGACAATAGCGCCGACATTGCCGTCGACCTGCTGCACTTGTGCGACGATCTCTTGCAAGGCTTTTCCGGTCTCGCCGACCAAGGCGACGCCGTTTTTCACGTGGCCGTTCGACGCGTTGATCAGCTCTTTGATTTCCTTTGCAGCCTTGGCGGAACGTTGCGCCAATTCGCGCACCTCCTGGGCAACGACGGCAAAACCCTTGCCTGCTTCACCGGCGCGGGCGGCTTCGACACCGGCATTCAACGCAAGCAGGTTGGTCTGGAAGGCGATTTCATCGATGACACCGATGATGCTTCCGATTTCAGTAGCGGAGGATTCGATCTTGCCCATCGCGTCGACCGCACCCCGGACGACGCTGCCCGAACGCTCCGCGCTGTCCTTCGTCTTGCGAACGAGCTGCCCTGCTTCCTGGGCCTTGTTGCTCGAGTCGGCGACAGTGGTGGTGATTTCCTCGAGCGCAGCAGCGGTTTCCTCAACGGATGCGGCCTGCTGTTCGGTCCGCTTGGCGAGATCATCCGACGAAGATCGGATCTCCTGTGCGCCGGCGGCGATCGCACTTGCGTTCTGAGCAACCTTCTGCATGGCGGCGCGGAGCTTTTCGACAGCGGTATTGAAGTCGGCTCTGAGCTTTTCCAGAGACGGGATGAACGGCGTGTCGATCTGCTGTGTGAGGTCGCCGTCGGCCAGCGCCTGCAATGCATCGCCAAGCTGGCCGACAGCCCGGTCGGTCTGCTCGGCAAGAGTGCGGCGTTCATCGGCATCCTGTTCGAGCCGATGCCGTTCTGCGACAGCCCGCTTGGCTTCCGTGTCAGCTTCCCGTTCGGCCTTTGTCGAAATGGCGTCACGCAAGCCGGCCACAGCGCGCGCAAGCTTGCCGATCTCATCACCTCGCGCTTCGAGGCGACGATCGCCGTCGAGATTGCCCTCCGCCATCGCTTTCAACGAAAGCTGCAATTTTGCCAGCGGGCCGACGATCGTACGCGCGGTAATCGCAGCCGCAATGATCGAAAGAAGAGCCGCGATACCCAACGCCGTCAGCACGATCGGCTTGAAGCCGCTTGCCGTGCTGCGAACCTCGCCACCAATCGATTTGTTCAGTGCTTCCTGATAATCGATGAATTTGTTGATGGCGCCCAGCCAGGAAATGAAGGCCGGTCTTGCCTGTTCGAGCAGGATCTTGCGGGCCGCGTCGCCATCGCCCTTTTCCTGCAGCGCAATGATCTGAGCGACCAAAGGATTGGTTTTCGCCTGTATGTCGGCGATGTCGCCCAGAATGGTCTTTTCCTGATCCGTCGCACCTGCCGGAGATGCAACCATATCCGCCATGCGCTTTTCATTCTCGGCGTAGGTGGCGGCCAGCTTTTCGATCAATGCCTCGGCCGCTTTGCGTTCATCGGCAGAGGTCACCAGAGTGACGTCGCGAATGGCAATCGCCCGATCGTGCACGCTGCCGCGATAGTTGATGGCAAACCGCTGCTTGACGCTGTTGACGTCGTTGATCGTTCCAAGGTTGCTGTTGATCTCATCGACCTGTACCGCCGAGTAGATGCTCAGGCCGGCCATCAGCACAATCAGGAAGCTGAAGCCAAGAGCGAGACGCATCGCGATCCCGAAACTTTTAATAGTATCCATTGCCACGCTCCATCGTGTTGGCGAGGTTTGTCAAAGGTGTCTATGACCAGGATCTGTGCCCGAATGCGTCCGCCGTGCACTACTGCGCGCGTCGCGCCTAAAGCGGGGCGAGCGTCAGCGTAACAACGTCGATTCATGCGAGATTTCGGTATACCTGGCCGGCCATCATGGCGTAGGTGACGATCCTCAGAACGTCGCTCCGATACCCTTAAAAATAGGGGGAGATATTTTAGAGAGTGTAAACGAAGCCGGCAGGGCGTCATATTGCTGCGCTTTTTGACTATTTTGTCGCATTTTTCGTCTTAAACGGCTCGACGTCCGCGCGGAAAACCTACACCAAGTTGTTGGTTTGAAGTGACGCACATCTCCTGTTGCAAACGGACGGTTTGAATCCACTTGCCAAGAGCCAAGCATTGATCTGCCTAGGCGTAGTCGATGTTCAGCGATGCAATCGGCATGAATTGCAGCTTCTGCGCCGCGTTGCTGGGCGACACTGGACAGGAAGGCTGTCTGACGATCCGGATGGGCGGCGAGGAATTCCTGCTGTTGTTTCCCGGGCGAGTGCCGGGGACACCTTTGCCGATGTCGAGCGGCTGCGGACCACGAATGGCCAAGGTGACCCCGAAGCTTGAAGTCACCTGTTCCATCGGCCGACTGCCTGGGGGCGGCGCTGCATATGGCGGACGCCAACCTTTATATCGCCAGGAATTCCGGCCGCAATCGATGAGTTGCGACGGCGACCTGACGCAGTCATCAAGACCATCACCCGGAAAACATGCGTTGCTTGCCGAAATCGATGCGCCGATCTCAGGCGGTATGCGGCGAGTATTCGTTGGCCTGGAAGACGTGATGATGCACCTTGCCGGTGAAGAGCTGGAGGAGTTCGCCGGTGACCTCGCGGCTCTCGAAGCGCACATCGGAGCGAAGCGCTGCGTTCACTGCATCCATATCCGGGTAACGAATGGCCAAGGCCATGGCATAGACCGGGGCGCCTTCGTCGCGCTCCATCCCGTCCAGCACCCGGACTTCCTCGGCGCCCGGAAATTTCGTCCAGAGCGGGACGAGCCGCTGTTTCACGAAGTCGCGGAATTCCTCTTCCCGACCGGGATGGATTTCACCTTCAAATAAAGCATAACGAATAATCATAGCTTCTCTTTTCCAAAACTCGCCGGAGCTGGATCGATGGGGATGCGAGGAAGTGAGGGCGTATCGACCGATACGCCCTGATCGGAGGCTTATTTGCCCCAGACTTTCTTGTATTGATCGCGATAGCCGTTATCGGGATCGAAGCTGTTCTTCGGTCCGCCGTCGAACTCGACGTTGGCGCTGGTCACCACATGCAGTGGCGACACGTAACCCGACCACGGAACGCCCGCAAAGGCGCGGTTAAGCTCGTCGACGAGCTGCCAGCCCTGGAGGTTGAGCGGCTCGGCGACCGTGACGGCCTGAAACTGCTTGGCGCGGATACGTTGATAGGCGCTCTCCGAACCATCGCCTGCTGCAACGTTCACCGGTTTTCCGTCGCCGGCAATGCCGGCTGAAGCGAGCGAAGGCCCCATGAAGTCGTAATAGAGGTCGTTGATCGCCAGAGAATGCGTCCACTTGGCGCCATACTTCTGCAGCAGCGACGTGGTCAATTGCGGCATGCGCTGAGAGGTTTCGGCAATCGGCGTGTCGACATATTCGAGCACCGTGCCGCCGAGATCCTCGATCTCCTTCTTCATGCGGTCGGCCTTGGCGATCGCGATCGCATAGGTGGAGTCGGTAAAGATGATGACGCCAGGCTTGCCGCCTGCGTCGACGAAGGCCCAATCGGCCGCAGACTTCGATACTTCCATCGCATCGGTCGTCACGTTAGCGAAGACGCCGACTTCGGGAACGGGGCCGACAGCCGAGGCGGCGTGCCAGGAAACCATTGGAATACCGGCCGCCTTGGCCGCTTCCATCGCCGGCTTCTGCTCGACCGCGTCGAAGCCGTTGATGATGATGCCATCCGGCTTCAGGGCCATCGCCTGGCCGAACGCCGCGGTCCGCCCGCCGATCGAACCGGCGCCGTCAAGCGCCTTGACCGTCCACCCCAGCGCGCCCGCCGCTTCCTGAACGCCATTGACCACGCCGAGAATGCCGCCATTCTTCATGTCGCCGGCCAGAATGACGATGTTCTTTCCGCTGGCGCCCTTGGGGCCGCTCGTCGGGCCATCCCAGGCGCTCACCTTGGAAGCATACTTGCCGACAACGGCCTTGGCGTCGGCCATTGAATCGGCCAATGCCGGCATGCTGAGCATAACGGCGACGGTTGCGACCGTTGCCTGCAATAATGTTCTGCGCTTCATGTCCACTCCTCCATTTTGTTTGTTGTAAGATGCCGGGATGAGCCGGCATCCTCATTTGGATGCGGGTGTGATCCTCCTCACAGCTCCGCGCTTGCGCTGGGCATACCCTGCTATGCCGATCGCAATCAGCAGGGTTACGCCGTTGAACAGCGGCTCGACGAAGAACGACCCGCCGAATTGCTGAATTCCGGATATGCCGACCGCCAGAATGATGACGCCGATCAAAGTGCCCCAGACGTTCACCCGCCCCGGCTTGATCGTCGTCGATCCGAGAAATGCGCCGACAAGCGCCGGTAGCAGATATTCGAGGCCGACGCTGGCCTGGCCGATGCGCAGCTTCGAGGCGAGAAGGACCCCGGTCAGCGCTGCCAGCAGGCCTGAGGTGACGAATGCGCCGATCACGAATTTGCGGACCGGAATGCCATTGAGGGCTGCCGCCTTGGGATTGGCGCCGATGGCGTAGAGATAGCGGCCGATCGGCAGGTATTCGAGCACGACCCACATGCAGATGGCGATCAGCAGCACGTAGAAGCCGGTGATCGGCAGGCCGAACAGCATGGTGCCATTCAGCGCATAGAAACCCTCCGGCAAGACGCCGACCACCTGCCGCCCGCCGGTGTGCCAGAGGGCAAGCGCGTAGAGAACCGTTCCCGTACCGAGCGTGGCGATGAAGCTGTCGATCTTTGCGACTTCGACCAACAGCCCGTTGATGAAGCCGGTGAGGACGCCGAGCGCCAGAACGATGATCACGGCGACCGGCCAGGGCAGGCCATAAGCGGTCTGCAGGCTGATGGCGAGAATATGCCAGAGCACGATGCCGTAGCCAACGGTCAGATCGATGCGGCCCGATGCCATCGGGATCATCGCGGCGAGCGACAGAAGCGCGATGATTGCCTTGTCTGAGACAATCGAGCGAACGTTCAGCACGGTGGGGAACGTATCCGGCAGAAGGATCGAGAAGATCACGATCAGGCCGACGGTCAGGATCACCAGCCCGTAGACCGGGATCAGGCGTCCGATCTTCTGGCCTGTGGACAGGCCGGCCATTTCGCTCTTGGTTGGCTCCAGCGCGGTGGATTCAATGGATTGCATGGCTGTTCTCCCGATGGCTCAAGCCGCTTCCGACGCGGAGGCGGCGGTGATGACCGCCTCCGTCGTGAGGGCGCTTCCAGTCAGTTCGCTGACGATTTTGCCGCGCGAGAAGACCAGCGCGCGGTGGCATATATGGGCGATTTCCTCGAAATCGGTCGAGACGACGACAACCGCGAGACCCGCCTCGAGCGCCTGGGTGATCAGACGGTAGATCTCGGCACGCGCGCCGATGTCGACGCCGGCGGTCGGATCTTCCGCGACCAGCAGCTTGCGGCCGGTCGCCAGCCAGCGACCGACGACCACCTTCTGCTGGTTGCCGCCCGACAGGGCCTCGACCGGCAGATCCGGATCGTTCGGCCGCAGGCCGACGGTGTGGCCGATCGCATGGGCAAGGTCGGCTTCGCCGCGCGGCGACAGGAAGGACAAAAGCCCGCGGCCGACGGCGCCTGGATTGAGATAGGTATTTTCCCGGATGGAAAGCGACAGAGCAACGGATTCTTCCGTCCGGTCACGGGCAATCAATCCGATCCCCGACGCCATGGCCCGTCGCGGGCTCGAAAGATCCGGGGCCTCGTCATGCAGCAGAACCGTGCCGTTGAAGGGCTCGCAACCGAACAGCGCCCGGCCGATCCGTTCCTGGCCGGCGCCACGCAATCCGGCCAGGCCGAGCAGCTCACCTTCGCGGATATCGAAGGATATCGGGCTCGTGCCGGCACAGATGAGGTCACGAACCTTGACGATCGCCTTGCCGGGCGTAATCGCGGCCTTGGAAAAGAGACTATCGCCGCTGCGACCGATGATCATCGTCACCAGCTCGTCGGGCGCCGTTTCGCTGACCGGCTTCTGTCCGACCATGCATCCGTCACGCAGAACGGCGACCCGATCGGCAATACGGAAAATCTCGTCGAGCCTGTGGGAGACATAGATCATGCCGACGCCGCGATCCTTTAGAGGACGGATCGCATTGAACAGCCGGTCGACTTCATCGGCGGGCAGGCTCGCCGTCGGCTCGTCGAGCACCAGAACGTCAGCTTCGACGGCAAGTGCGCGAGCGATGGCGACAAGCGATTTTTCGGTGCGCGACAACGTCGAGACCCGCGTGGTGGGGTCAAAATCGCAGCCAACCAGTTTCAGGGCTTCCTTGGCGCGCGCTTGCGTCCTGTTCCAATCGATCAGGCCGCGGCGCATCGAGAAGCCCTGCGACAGGCCCATATTCTCGCCGACCGTCATCCACTCGATCAAACCGAGATCCTGGTGGATGAAGGCAACCGGCTGCCGCTCGTTCGGCTTCGGGGGGCGATGGTGGTAGCTCTCGCCGCGGAAAAGGATGTCGCCGCTATCTGGCTTGTAGATGCCGGCGAGCGTCTTGATGAGCGTCGATTTGCCGGCGCCGTTTTCTCCGAGCAGCGCGAGAATTTCTCCCTCGCGCAAATCGATCGAGACATCACGCAGCGCTTGCGTGCCGCCGAAGCTCTTGGTGATCGATTGGAACTCCAGCAGTCTCCTGGCTTCCACTGTGGCTCCTCCCAAAGCTGCGGTTGTCATTGGCTGTATGTTATCGATAACATTTGCTGATGGTCAAGCAGAAAGTTGACAATCTCGAATTTCGAATAAAGATTGGCGTCAGCCGGGCTGAAGCCCGTCGAGAAGGCGCATCATTTCGGCGGAGTCCTTCGGCCCGAGCCCGGCGGCGCAGAGCAGTCGGTGGATTTCGACTACCGCGCCGGTCATCGGCAAGGGCGTCTTTGTCTTCAGCGCAAAGGCCTGCAGCGAATCCAGGTCCTTCAGCATGTTGTCGATCCTGCCGGTCGGTGAGAAATCCCGGGCGGCGAATTTTGCCATGAATTCCTGCATGATCCGATTGTCCGCCCGACCGCCGGCAAGAGCTGCCGGGATGGCTGAGGGATCGACGCCGCCGGCTTCGGCAAGCTTGACGGCTTCAGCGACGGCCTGAAACAGCACGGCGCAAAACAGCTGGTTGATCAGCTTCGTGGTCTGCCCGGCGCCGGATCCGCCCATCAGCGTGTAATTGGCGGCAAGATGCCGCATCACCACGCGCGCCCGTTCGAAATCCTCAGGGCTGCCGCCGGCCATGATCGTCAGGCGCCCGCTCAGCGCACCGGGCACGCCGCCGGAAAGCGGGCAATCCACCCATGCCATGCCCGTTTCCCGGCGCAGTCGCATCGCCATGTCCGCGGTCTCGGCGGGATCGATGGAGGACATGTCGATCAGCAGCTTGTCGGCGCTCGCCGCCGCTGCAACGCCCTTCTCGCCGAAGACGACGGCACGCACGATGTTCGCATGATTGAGGCTGAGCACGCAGAATTCCGACGCCGCGACCGCATCTTGCACGGAACTCGCCGCGTGGGCGCCCTTGGCTGCTAATGCCGCAACTTTTTCGGCATCCAGGTCAAAGGCCGATACTTTGTGGCCGGTTTCGATCAGTCGGCTGACGATCGCCGTTCCCATGATGCCCGCGCCGATGACGGCGACATCTGCTCTATAGTCACACTGCATGAAACCCTCCCTTGACAGCCACGCCGCTCAGCCCTTTGCAAGCCAGCGCCACAATATCGTCCAACACATTATCGATCGGCACCGTCACCACGTGAGGTTCACCGGCCGGCGGCTCCAGCGCCTGCAGTTGGCTGTCAAGCAAGGACGCCGGCATGAAATGACCCTTGCGGGCCTGCATCCGCGACAGCAATAGATCGCGAGACCCTTCCAGGAAAACGAAGGCCAGACGCCCGCTTGCCGCCTGCCGCAGCCTGTCCCGATAGGCTTTCTTCAGCGCCGAACACGAGATCACCAATCCCTGCGACGCGCCTTGCGCAGTGGTTATTTCCTCACCAATCCGGTCGAGCCAGGGCAGCCGGTCGGCGTCGGTGAGCGGGGTGCCCTCAGCCATTTTCGCGACATTTCCGACGGGGTGGAGTTGATCGCCCTCGACAAATCGCATGCCGTATTCAGCGGCGATGCGCTCTCCAACCGAGGATTTGCCGCAGCCGCTTACGCCCATGACAACGACGGCAAGAGGCGGTGCCTTTCTTTCGAAGTCCATTGTCTCGTCTCTGTCAGAGGCAGGTCGTGATGCCGCCGTCGACATAAAGCGTGTGGCCGTTGATGAAGGACGAACCGCCGCCCGACAGGAAAACGGCAGCGCCGACCAGTTCCTCGACATTGCCCCACCGTCCGGCCGGCGTCCGCTTCTCGAGCCAAGACGAGAATTCGGGGTTGTCGACGAGCGCCTGGTTGAGCGGCGTCTTGAAATAACCTGGCGCAATCGCGTTGATCTGCAGGCCGTACTTGGCCCAGTCGGCGCACATGCCGCGCGTCAGATTGCGCACCGCGCCCTTGGTTGCCGTATAAGGAGCAATGCCGGGGCGGGCGAGTTCGCTTTGAACCGAGGCGATGTTGATAATCTTGCCCTTGCCGCGGGCGATCATGGCTTTGGCGGCTGCCTGGCCGACGTAAAACACGCTCGAAATATTGGTGGTCAACAGCAGTTCCCATTTGTCCGCCGGAAAATCTTCCAGCGGGCTTCGAAACTGCATGCCGGCATTGTTGATCAGGATGTCGAGCGACCCGATATCGGCTTCGACCGCGTCAATGCCCTGTTTGGCCGCATCCTTGCTGGTCACGTCGAAGATCGCCGCATGGGCAGACAGGCCCTGAGCCTTGAGGCTCTCGACTGCGCGCTTGACGCTTTCGGGCGTGCGGCCGTTGATGATGACCTCGGCGCCGTGTTGGGCCAGGCCTTCCGCCAGGGCATAGCCGATCCCCTGGCTCGAGCCGGTGATCAGGGCAAGCCGTCCGGTCAGATCAAACAGGTTCTTCATGCAAATAACTCCTCCAGTGTCGCTGCGAATGACCGCTTATACCGCCACTCGCGGTGAAACTCACTTGACATCCCGCCTTCGAATTATATGTTATCGATAACATAATCAACTGTCAAAATGCCGGATGGAGACGGAATGCCTGAGGTAGAAATCTTGATGACCGGAGCCTATCCGGAGTGGGACATGGTGGATCTGGAGGCGAAGTATCGCGTCCATCGCCTGTGGGAAGCGGCAGACCGGCAAGAACTGATCGTAAGGGTCGGCAGGGATATTCGCGCGATCGCGACGCGTGGTGAACTCGGCGCCTCCGCCGAGCTGATGAAGCAACTGCCGAAGCTGGAGATCGTCTCCTGTTACGGCGTCGGCACCGACGCGATCGACCTGTCCTTTTCCCGCGCCAATGGCATTCGCGTGACCAATACCCCCGATGTGCTCACCGAAGATGTCGCCGACATCGCCATCGGGCTGCTGCTTGCCACGGCGAGACAGGTTCCGCAGGCCGACGTTTTCGTCCGCTCCGGCCAATGGGGCAGTGTCGCCATGCCGCTGGTGACGCGCGTCTCCGGCAAGAAGGTCGGGATCATCGGCATGGGCCGGATCGGCCAGGCAATCGCCAGAAGGGCTGCCGGTTTCGGCTGCGACATCGCCTATTTCACTCGCCACGAGCACACGGATGTCGCCTATGCCTACCAGCCGGACCTGGTGGCGCTTGCCGATTGGGCCGATTTTCTGATCGTCATCGTTCCGGGAGGGGAGGCGACTGTGAAGATCATCGACGCCGATGTGCTTAAAGCCCTCGGCCCCAACGGCATTTTGATCAATGTTTCGCGCGGGACGACCGTCGACGAAGAGGCGCTGATCGCCGCACTGCAAGACCGTAGCATTCAGGCTGCAGGCCTCGATGTCTTCCTGAACGAACCCAAGATCGATGCGCGTTTCCTGACGCTCAAAAACGTTGTGTTGCAGCCCCATCATGGCTCCGGTACCGTCGAGACACGCAAGGCAATGGGCCAACTGGTCAGAGACAATCTCGCTGCGCATTTTGCCGGTCGCCCGCTTCCAACTCCCGTCGTGTAAGGATTTCGATATGAAGGCCATCGTCATTCATGCCGCCAAGGATCTGAGGATCGAAGAGCGAGAGCCGGAGGTTGTAGGCGCGGGGCAGGTTGAGATTGCCATCGAAGCCGGCGGCATCTGCGGTTCCGACCTGCACTATTACAATCACGGCGGCTTCGGCACCGTTCGTCTGCGCGAACCGATGATTCTCGGCCATGAGATTGCCGGGACGGTCAAGGCACTGGGCGCCGGCGTTGCCGATCTTGCCATGGGAGACCGTGTTGCGGTTTCCCCAAGCCGGCCGTGCAATCATTGCCAATATTGCCTGAAGGGACAGCAGAACCACTGCCTCAACATGCGGTTTTATGGCAGCGCCATGCCGATGCCGCATATTCAGGGCGGTTTTCGCCAGCGGCTGGTGGCGGAGCGCTGGCAATGCCACAAGGTCACTGAGGGCATTTCCATTCATGAGGCCGCCTTCGCAGAACCTTTTGCTGTAACTTTACATGCGGCAAACCGCGCCGGATCGCTGCTGGGCAAACGGGTGCTCGTCACCGGCTGCGGCCCGATCGGGATGTTGGCAATCATTGCGGCGCGCGTTCTCGGCGCCCGCGAAATCGTCGCGACTGACGTGACGGATAGCGTTCTGGCCATCGCCCGCACCAGCGGCGCGGATCGAACGATCAATGTTGCCACCCATGCTTCCGACCTTGCGGCCTACAGTGCCGAAAAGGGATACTTCGATGTGATGTTCGAGGCGTCAGGTAATGAGCGAGCCGTGCGCGCCGGCCTGGAAACGCTGAAGCCTCGCGCCGTTCTGGTGCAACTGGGCCTTGGCGGTGATGTCTCCATCCCACAGAACATGATCGTTGCCAAAGAAATCGAGATGCGCGGGACGTTCCGTTTTCACGAGGAATTCGCGCTCGCCGTCGAGCTGATTAACGCGCGCCGCGTCGATCTGAAACCGTTGCTGACGGGCGTTTTTGCCATCGATGAGGCCGTTGCCGCCTTTGAGCTGGCAGGTGACCGCAGCAAATCGATGAAAGTGCAGATCGCCTTCTGATATCGGCATCCGACTATTGGGCGGCGCTGCGGCCCGTGCTTTCGCGCAGGACGACCCTATAGCCGGTCAATATGATCTCGTCGCCGGTCGCCTCGCCGCTGCCCTGCAGCGCGTCCAGCAGGCGGGCGGCGGCCTGGCGGCCGATGCCGTAACAGTCGACATTGATGGTCGTGATGCTGGGATGACAGATCGACGAAATCTCGTAGTCGCCGAAACCGGCGATGGCGATATCACCCGGCACTTTCATTCCCCTGCGCTTGCATTCCATGATCGCACCGAAAGCGGAAAGGTCGGAGACGCAGAGAACGACTTCCGTGTCCGGCCAGCGCTCCAAGAGGCTGACGATCGCCTGGCCGCCCTGTTCCATGGTGATCGGCGGTACGCCGAAGGAAATCATCCGCCCCGGTCCCAGGCCGAGTTCTTCGACAGCCTTCTGGAAACCGCTTCGCCGCTGACTGCCGCGCGTATCGCGTGCCGTCGTTCCGCCGATATAGCCAAACTTCCGGTATCCCTGGCCGGCGAGCGCCCGCACCAGAAGGGCCATCGCCTCGCTGTTGGAAAAGCCGACGACATGATTGATCGGGTCTTCTGGAAGCTCCCAGGTCTCGACAACAGGAATGCCGGCTTTTGCAAGCATCCGCCGGGCGCGCGCCGTGTGCGAACCACCGGTCAGGATAATGCCCTCAGGACGACGGCGCAGCATCGCCTCGATCAGCTCTTCTTCTTTCTCCGCCGCGTAGTCGGTATAGCCGAGAAGAAGCTGAAGGCCGGTATTCTCCAGCGCATCGGTGATGCCGCGCGCGGTGTCGGAAAAATTCGAATTGTTGATGGAGGGCACCAGCGCGGCGATGAAGCCGCTGCGCCTTGACGAAAGACTGCCGGCCGACAGGTCGAGCACGTAGCCGAGCGCGTCGACAGCTTCCATGATGCGCTTTCGCGTCTCCTCGGAAACGCTTGCATCCTGGCGGAAGGCCCGCGAAACGGTCATGGCGGATACGCCGACATATTTGGCAACCTCCGCCATCGTCAGCTTTTGAGCGTCTCCCGGCTTCAGACGCTTGTCTTTCGGCTCATCCTCGTTTTTCACTGGTCTCCGCTTTCAAACACGCTTCCTGCGCTCGACAATCCAGACACGATAAAGTTATCGCTATCATCGCACAATCGATATTTTCACAAGAATGCGCCACTTCCTCCGGCAAAAACCTGCGTTTCTGGTGCAATGCACCGGAACGACGTCAGGTCGGATGGCTGTACGAAGCCTACAAAACACGACATTATGATATCGATAACACTCAAGAGTAACGGAGGAACAGATGTTCGGGGAAATTGACGGTACAGGTTTTGAGGTTCTCGACCCGCGCTTTGAAAGCTGCTTCGTCGGTCACGCACGTGTCGAACGGCTTTGGACCGGCGGCCGCTGGCTGGAGGGGCCAGCCTGGTTTGCCGCCGGGCGTTATCTGGTTTTCTCGGACATCCCCAATAACCGAATGATGCGCTACGACCATACCAGCGGCCATACGTCGGTCTTCCGCGCCCCCAGCGACAATTCGAACGGCAATACCGTCGACACTCAGGGCCGGCTCATCACCTGCGAGCATCTGACGCGTCGCGTCACGCGAACCGACTTCAACGGCCAGATCAGCATTCTGGCCGACCGAATTGCCGGCAACCGGCTCAACTCTCCAAACGACGTCACCGTCAAATCCGATGGAACTATCTGGTTCACCGACCCGAGCTACGGCATCCTTCACGACTATGAAGGCGACTACGGCGAAGAGGAAATCGGCGGATGCCACGTCTACCGGCATGACCCGGCAACGGGCACGACAGACCAGATGACGTCCGATTTCGTCAAGCCGAACGGGCTGGCTTTTTCCCCCGACGAAAAGCTGCTCTATGTCGCCGACACCGGAGGTACGCATCTATCAGGCGGTCCGCGCCATATACGAAAGCTTGCTGTATCCGACGATGGAAAGCTGACCGATCTCGGTATTTTCGCCGAATGCACCTCGGGCTTTTTCGACGGTTTTCGTGTCGACCGGAAGGGAAGGATCTGGACGAGCGCCGGCGACGGTGTGCACGCTTACGATCCGGATGGCACGCTGATCGGCAAAATCCATATTCCCGAGATCGTCTCCAATGTCGCCTTCGGCGGCGAGAAATTGAATCGCCTGTTCATCACGGCAACAACGTCCCTTTATGCTGTCTACCTTACGGCCAATGGATCAAGACCCGGCTAAACACCAAGCAGGAGAGGCCGCCTTTCCGGGCGGCCTCTCCTTTGCGCTTCTCCACTTATCGTTGGCTGAGGCCATCCGCCAGCCGGACCAGCCCGAGGAAATCCGATCGATAGCCGAACGGATCCGTGCCCCGCGACGCCGCCGCGAGATCGACAATCGCCTGATAGGAATAGGCATCGAGGGCGGCGCTGCGGCTCAGTTTCTGGCCGAAGGCGGCGACGGCCACCGAGAAACGGACATCCTGAGGCGCGGCGTCGAC
Source organism: Rhizobium sp. NZLR11 (assembly GCF_019685115.1). Taxonomy (NCBI): domain Bacteria; kingdom Pseudomonadati; phylum Pseudomonadota; class Alphaproteobacteria; order Hyphomicrobiales; family Rhizobiaceae; genus Rhizobium; species Rhizobium sp. NZLR11. The sequence goes on from NZ_JABDWD010000002.1 coordinate 264,038, forward strand.
AGTGGCGACCACGTTGCCGTTGTCGACAGGTGTGGTGATGAGGGCGCTCTTATCCTCGCCCGGCCGCTTGTAGCGCATCTTGACGAAGGCAAGCTCGCCGCCATGAGCGCTATCGGAGGCCTGTGCCGGCGCCTTGTCGGCTGCGCCATAACGCAGGTCGTCATTCATGACCGCAGGGCTTCCTTTGGGGGTAATCTCGTAGATCGCCGTGACGCTGTGGCCGGAGCCGATATCGCCGGCATCGACACGGTCATTGTTGAAATCCTCGCGGTTGAGGGCGCGTGTCTCGTAGCCGATCAGCCGGTATTCGGCGATCCGTTCCGGATTGAACTCGACCTGGAACTTGACGTCCTTGGCGATCGGAAACAGCGTCGACCCGGCCTCTTCAACGAGCGTCTTCTGCGCCTCCGCCAAGGTGTCGATATAGGCGGCGCTGCCATTGCCGTTCTGCGCCAGCGTCTGCATCAGCGAGTCGTTGAGATTGCCGCGTCCGAAGCCAAGAACAGTGAGGAAGATGCCGTCCTTGCGCCTCTCTTCGATGATGCGCTTCAAATCCTCGTCGCTTGATGGGCCGACATTGAAGTCGCCGTCCGTCGCCAGCATCACCCGATTGACGCCGTCCTTGACGAATGCCTGTTTGGCAAGGTCGTAAGCTGCCTCGATGCCCTCGGCGCCGCCGGTCGAACCTCCAGCTTCCAGCCTGTCGATTGCCGACAGGATCTTTGACTTCTCCATCACGCGCGTCGGCTGAAGCACGGTCCCGGCATTGCCGGCATAGGTGACGATCGAGACTGTATCGTCAGCCTTCAGCCGGTTGACCAGAAGGCGGAAGGCGCTTTTCAGCAGCGGCAGCTTATCCGGCTCGTCCATCGAGCCCGAGACGTCGATCAGGAAGACCAGATTGGCGTGCGGCGCAGTCGCCGGCGCGATGTCATAGCCCTTGATCGCCACATGCATCAATTCCGTGTCGTGGTTCCACGGCGTCGGCATCACCGTCACAGTCGCCTTGAAGGGCTGCTCGGCCTTATCGGGACCCGGCCAGTCATAGGGGAAATAATTGATCATCTCCTCGACGCGGACCGATTGCGGATCGGGCATCGCCCCGCCCGTTAACGACCGGCGGACGAAGGAATAGGATGCGCTGTCGACATCGGCTGAGAAAGTCGAGACCGGATCGGTCGCGACACTCTTGATCGGATTAGCCGCGGCATTGGCAAAGCGCTCGTGGCTGGGATCGAGCTGAAGCTGGACACGTCCGTCCGCCGGCGGAGCAGGGGAAGGGGCGACAGCAGCCATCGGTTCGGCTGGCTGCTGTTGGGGGGCGATGCCGGGTGCAATGGAGCGTTTGGCTTCGCCGAGCGTTGTGGCGGAACCCTCCGACTTATTCAGAAGAGTCGACATTTCATCGGCATCGAACTCAGAGGTCTGCGGCGCCTTGGCTTTCGCGGCAGCTTGCTGCTCCTTGTCCTGCAACGCTTCGGCGTTGCCGGCCGCTGACGATCGAGCCAGTTTGTTCTCTTCGGCCGCTGCCTCGGGAAGTTGAGGCGCAGCCGCAACTGGGTCTGCCGGCTTGCCTGCCGGTTCGGCCGGTTTCGACGTCCCATTCTGCGAAAGATTGCCGGCGATCTCAGTCTGGTCGATGATCGGCAATCCGTTTCGGGTCAGCTCGACTACGAGATAACCGGCGGCGGGAATGACAAGCAGCGTCGCAAGCGCTGAACCGGCAAGGAATTTCTTGTTCATGGCTGGGCTCCATATCCAGTTGATGACGGAGCTTTGACGCCAGCCTCTCGCATTTCCTTGGGCTGCCGCCACATTATTTTCTGCGCCGTCGAAGGCCTGCATCGCCGCGGCAAGGGCGCGTACGCGCGCCTCCGGATCGGCTGCCGGCGGGGTGAGGCGGGAGAGCTTTTCAAGTTCCTTGTCCACGGTCATACCTCTTCCTTGCCGAGCATGGCCTTCAACCTTTTGCGCGCCTCATGCACCTGCCAGGACACGGTCGTTTCCGAACAGCCCATGATATCGGCGGCAGCGGAATGGCTAAGGCCTTCGCCATAGACGAGCAGCACGGCGTCGCATTGCCTTTCCGGCAAGGCGCGCACGGCTGCCCATAATTCACTCGATAACTCGTCGTCGTTTGCGGCCGGCGCATCCTGCCGCGGTTCGGCGGCGAATGCGCGAAATGTCTGCTCTTCTCGCGCAAGCTTCCGTCTATGGTCGCGGGCCGCGTTGAGCGTCAGCGTATAGAGCCATGTCCTGAAGCGGCTGGCGCCACGAAAGCCGCGAATGGCTGCGCCGAGTTTGACGCAAACCTCCTGGGCAATATCGTCCGCGTCGGTGGAACTGCCCGACCACCGCCATGCCGCCGCATGGACGAAATCATAGTGGCGCGAAACCAGTTGCCCGAAGGCCTCCCGGTCGCCGCCCTGTGCTCGTTCTATGAGCTCCGCATCCAATGCGCACCTACCCCCAAGCTATCCAGCAAGATGCTATTTCGGAATTGAGACGTTTCTCCGAAGGCTTTCCTTGGGTCGATGACGAAAAAATATCGGATTTTTGAAAAAAAGCCGAAATCTGGAAATGCGGGTTCAAAATAATCGAGTGTCGCGACATTTATGGGTCGCGACCAGACAGATTGCCTCCGTCACCTTGACGCATGATGAGCGCAGAGTCGGCCAGGGACATGGGTCTGCATGTCCCAAATCGAAAGGACCTTCAATGTCCGCTCCATCGCCTGCGCCCACCGAAAAGGGCATCCTGCAGTTTCTTGAGATCTGCGATAGCTTCTATCCCGCGGACGCCGTTGACGCGTCGGCCGAGCAGCAGCGGCATTGGTACGACGCTCTTTGCGCCCGCTTCGACCGACCGTTGCCCCCGGAGATGATCTTTGCGGACGGCATGCTCCAGCGCATACCGATTCGGCGCTACCGCCCACGGAAGATCGTCACGCGGACCATCCTGCTCTATCTGCATGGCGGCGGCTTCGTTGTCGGTTCGCTCGAGAGCCACCATGCCATCTGCGCCGAGATTGCCGATTTTGCCGGCGCGGAACTCGTTTCCGTCGATTACCGGCTGGCCCCGGAATATCGCTGGCCGGCACAGACGGATGACGGCTTTACCGTGTTGAAGCATCTGCTTTCCGCCAACAGCAAGGTCGTGCTGATCGGCGACAGCGCCGGCGGCAATCTTGCGGCGGGCCTTGCATTGCGTGCACGCGACGAGGGCCTGTCCGGCCTCATTGGCCAGGTCCTGATCTACCCCGCGCTCGGCGGGGACCTTACGGCAGGCTCTTACGTCGAGATGGCCGAGGCCCCAGGGCTGACGACGGCGGATGTCGCCTATTATCGCGACATCCTGCAGGCGACGGCAGGCAGTGAGATCGCTGAGCCGCTGCAGGCAGCCTCGCTGGCCGGGCTGCCGCCGGCCTTCATCACGGTCGCGCATTTCGATCCTCTCCGCGACGACGGCCGGCACTATGCCGCCCGGCTTACCGCGGAGGGCGTCGAAGTCTGGTTTCGGGAGGAGCCGCAAATGGTGCATGCTTGGCTGCGCGCCCGCCACATCAGCGATGGCGCACGCGATGGTTTCCATGCCGTCTGCGAGGCCGTCCGGCATTTCGCGGCGCCCTGACGATCACATCAGGTCGCGTCGGATCCGCTTTTCCGCAAAGACCTTTTCGAAGATCTGCACGTCGTCCTCGAAAGCGGTGACGACGGCGCTGATGATCCAATCGGTCGCAGTGCAGGCAATCCGCGCCGTTGAGACTGTGCGGACGAACCAGCCGGGGCGGCGCATGTCGCAGGTCCAGGTCGATGTTCCTGTCATCGACAGCGGATCATCCGGTGAAATCGACCAGACTTCCTCGCGCAATTGCCGGGTTGACAGGCCCGTCTGCGGATGTTCGTGGAGCCCGGTATCCTCGTGGATGCGATAATCCGTCCGGTTGGCAGACAGGTCGCGGACGACCTGCCGTTTCGTCGCAGCCGCCGCATGTTCAATATATTTTGGCAGAGGATCGGGATTGGCCGGTTCCTCGATTTCAATCCTGCGATGGTCGCCGAGCACCGGCAGCCCCAGGCCGAGCGATGCCATATCGATCTCTACCCCTTCATCCTCAGGCGGCGGAAGGATCATCGGCCAATAGGCCGTCGAAAGCGAAAGACGGATGCGATGCCCCTTGCGGAAGCGATAACCGCAGGCGTCGAGCGCGAGCCGGATCGACACTGTCTCGCCTGGAATCAGCGGCTTGGGATCGGCATTGCCGTCACGGTGGGTAAGATTGACAACGCCGAAGGCGACACGCGTTGCCGTGCCATCCGGATGGACGTCGACGAGCCGGGCGCAGAGATTCCCACCCGCCGCGCCGGGACGTAGCGCAAGCGTCAGCACCGGCCGGCCGAGATAGTCGCAATCGCCGGCAAGCGGCATCGTATCGAAAACCAATGAGCCGGCATCGTCCGAGCGCTGATCGATCGCCATTTCGGCATCCGGCTTCAGCGTGAAATATTCACCCGATGCCGTCCCGATGTCGAGCCGAGAGCTCACATAGACGGGATGCTCGGGCGCATGCGGGATCGGCATGCCCTCCGTCAACCTGCCGAATTGCTCGACATAGAAGCATTGCATGTGCGGCGGCGTCCAGACATCCTTGGCGATCCAGAAACCCCGATCACTATCGCGGCGGGGCGCAGGGCGGATGGCATCGAGAATATAGGCGCGGGCCTGCGGCAAGCGGTCGATGCCATTGTCCTCGCCACGCAGCCACTTGTTCCACCAGGCGATCGCTTCGCCATGGAAATCCGTGCGGGGTTTCGGCCAGGCGAAGTGCGGGTATTTATGCACCCAAGGGCCGATCAACGCCTTGGCTTTATCGCCCAAGCCCTCGACCGCCATCAGCGGCGTATTGCGGTAGCCATCCGCCCAGCCGGCGATCACCAGCGTCGGGATCTCGACGCTTGAAAAATCCTCTGCGATCGAGCCGTGACGCCAGAAATCGTCGCGCCGTTGGTGGGCCAGCCACTCCTCCATGAAGAAGGGTTCGCCTGCCAGGCGCTCCAACCACATTTCCTTCCAGCGCTCGCCGACCAGCGCCGGATCGGGCGGGCGCGACTGGTAGCCGAGCATCGTCGCCGCCCAGGAGAGCTGGGCGGAGAGATGGCAGCCGTTCTTGTAGTGGATATCGTCATTGTAGCGGTCGACGGTCGAGGCGAGCGAGATGACGGCTTTCAGCGCCGGCGGGCGCAGAGCTGCGACCTGCAGGCTGTTGAACCCGCCCCAGGAGATGCCCATCATGCCGACCGAGCCGTTCGACCATGGCTGGGCGGCAATCCACGCGATCAGCTCGCAGGCATCGGCGAGCTCACGCTCGGTATATTCGCCATCGATGACGCCATCGGATTCTCCCGATCCCCGGATATCGACGCGCACGCCGGCAATGCCTGCGGCCGCAAACACTGGATAGGTCGACTCGTCCCTGAGGCAGGTTCCATCGCGTTTGCGATAGGGCAGGAATTCGAAGACGGCGGGAACGGGATCCTGCTCCGCGCCGTCGGGCATCCAGATGCGCGCGGCAAGCCGTGTTCCATCCTTCAGCGTGATCCATTCATTTTCGATCGTGGCAAAGCCGCGCGAGCCCATGTTCATTCCTTTCAGTGATCGGCCCATTCAATGGCCGGCGCTTTCCATGCGTCGCGTCGCAAGCACACGTTCCAGCCAGCCGATTTCCATTTCCGGCACGGATTTCAAAAGCAGATCGGTGTAGTCGTCGAAGGGCGGTGAAAGCGCTGTCGATTTCGGGCCGAAGCGCACCAGCCTGCCGCGATGCATCACCGCCACGCTGTCGGCGATTGCCCGGACGATCGCGATGTCGTGGGTGATGAAGACATAGGACAGCTGCTCTTCTTCCTGTAGGCGGAGCAGCAGCTTGAGGATACCCTCCGCCACCAGCGGGTCGAGCGCCGAAGTCGGCTCATCGCAGAGGATGAGTTCGGGCTTGGCGGCAAGGGCTCTGGCGATCGCCACGCGCTGCTTCTGTCCACCGGACAGTTCGGCCGGATAGCGATCGATGAAGCCGTTGCTCATCTCGATCTGGTCGAGCAATTCCTTCACCCGGGCGGTTTTCTCAGCACCTCTCAGACCATAATAGAAGGTCAGCGGGCGGCCGATGATGTCACGGACCGTCTGCCGCGGGTTCATCGCCGTATCAGCCATCTGGTAGATCAGCTGAATGCGCCTGAGGTCGTCGTTCGGCCGGCTCTTGAGGTGGGGCATCAGCGGTTTGCCGCCAAAGACGATGCGGCCGCCGCTTGGCGGCAACAGGCCGGTAATGACGCGCGCCAAGGATGATTTGCCCGAACCGGATTCGCCGACGATGGCGAGCGTCTGCCCCTTCGGCACGTGCAGCGAGACATCATGCAGCACCTTGAAGCCGTTGGAATATTCGGCGCTGACATTTTCCACCTTGAGAAGTGCGGCAGACTGGTCGGCGGCCTCCTCGCGATAGGCCTGCCTGACATTGACGAGCGCGCGCGTATACTCTTCCCGCGGCGCCTCGATGATCTGCTGGACGCTGCCATATTCCACCTGCCTGCCGTGGCGCAGCACCATGATGTCGTCGGATATCTGGGCAACGACGGCAAGGTCGTGGGTGATGTAGAGGGCGGCCGTGTGCGTTTCCTCGATGGCATGTTTGATTGCCGCCAGCACGTCGATCTGCGTGGTGACGTCAAGGGCTGTGGTCGGCTCGTCGAAAACGATGAGTTCGGGGTTGGAACAGAGCGCCATCGCCGTCATCGCCCGCTGCAATTGGCCGCCGGAGACCTGATGGGCGAAGCGCTCACCGAAGGTTTCAGGATTGGGCAGGCCCAAGACCCGGAACAGATAAAGCGCCCGTTTGCGCGCCTCCTCCCTGGTCATCAACCCATGTTTGAGCGACGCTTCGATCACCTGATCGCCAAGCCGGTGCGCCGGATTGAAGGCGGCGGCGGCCGATTGCGCGACGTAGCAGACCCGGGCGCCACGAATTTTTCGGATGCCGTTCTTGCCGAGTGGCAGGATATCGGCGCCGTCGAGCCGTACCTCGCCGCCGGTGATTTCGGCGCCACCCCGGCCATAGGCCAGCGCCGCAAGGCCGATCGTCGACTTGCCGGCGCCCGATTCACCGATCAGGCCCAGAACCTTGCCCTTCTGCAGGTCGAAGGAAACGCCGTCGACGATCGTCACCCGCTTGGGCGGTTCGCCGGGGGGATAGCTGGTTGCTTCGATCTTCAGATTGCGAACGGAAAGAAGCTCAGGCATCGCCGCGCCCTCCCTTGAGGCTGGATGTACGTTTCAGGAGCCAGTCGACCACGAGGTTGACGCAGACGGCAAGCACGGCGATCGCCGTGCCCGGCACCAGCGCGGCGGAGATGCCGAAGATGATGCCGTCCTTGTTGTCCTTGACCATGCCGCCCCAATCGGCCGCCGGCGGCTGAATGCCGAGGCCGAGGAAGGAAAGCGTCGAGAGGAACAGGATCGAGAAGGCGAAGCGCAGCCCGAACTCGGCAAGCAGAGGCGACAGCGTGTTCGGCAGGATTTCGCGGAAGATGATCCAGAGCCTGCCTTCGCCGCGTAGCTTGGCCGCCTCGACGAATTCCATCACCGCGACATCGAGCGCCACGGCGCGGCCGAGGCGATAAACGCGGGTGGAATCGAGGATCGCCATCACCAGGATCAGGACGATGATGTTCTGCGGCAGGACCGCAAGAACCACCAGCGCAAAGATCAGCGTCGGGATCGACATCATCAGATCGTTGAAGCGCGAGAACACCGTGTCGATGATGCCGCGCGAAACCGCGGCGGTGAAGCTCAGGATGATACCGAGCGAGAAGGAGATGATGGTGGCCGCGGATGAGACCAGCAGTGTCGTGCGCGCGCCGTAGATCAGCCGCGAGAAGATGTCGCGGCCGAGGTTGTCGAGGCCGAAGATATAGTGATCATCCGGCAGTTGCCAGACGTCGCCGACGACCTGCGTCTCGCCATAGGGGGCGAGCCAAGGTGCAAAGAGCGCAAAGATGAAGGCGATGGCGATGCCGGTGATGCCGATCCAGGCGGTGATGGGGATGTCTCTCAATCTCATCGCGGATGCCTCAGCCGGGGATTGGCGACGATCGCGAGGATATCGGCCGTCATATTGAGGAAGATGTAGACCGCCGCGAAGATCAGGCCGCAGGCTTGCACGACCGGCATGTCGCGCACGGTGACCGCATCGACCATATATTGCCCCATGCCGGGATAGACGAAGACCACTTCGACAACGACGACGCCGACGACGAGATAGGCGAGGTTCAGCGCGACGACGTTGATGATCGGCGCCAGCGCATTGGGCGCCGCGTGCTTGACGATCGAGCGGAAGGCGCTGAGGCCTTTCAGCTCGGCGGTCTCCATATAGGCGGAAGACATCACCGAGAGGATGGCGGCCCGCGTCATCCGCATCATGTGGGCGAGCACGACGAGCACCAGGGTGGCCGTCGGTAAGGCGATCGCCTTCAACCGCTCGACGAAGCCCATGCTGTCATAGACCGTCGCCGGAAAGGTGGCGATGCCGAGGTTCACCGCGAAGAAGAGGATGAGCAGATAGCCGATGAAGAATTCCGGCAGCGAGATCGCCGCAAGCGAGATCACATTGATGATCTTGTCCGGCAGCCGGTTGCGGAAATGCACCGAGAACATGCCGAGGCCGACGGCGAGCGGCACTGATATCACCGCGGCGAAACCCGCCAGGAAGAGCGAATTGCCAAGGCGCTTGCCGATCTGCTCGCTCACCGAATTTTTGCTGGCCCAGGATGTGCCGAAGTTCCCTTGAACGGCGTTGCCGAGCCATTCGACGTAGCGCGTCGTGACCGGACGGTTCAGCCCGAGATCCTGACGAATATTGGCGACAGCCTGCGGTGTGGCCGACTGGCCGAGATAGGTGGTGGCAAAATCGCCGGGCAGGGCTTCGAGCCCGCCGAAAATCAGGATGGAAACGGCGAAAAGCAGCACGATGCTGAGCACGAAGCGCTCGAGGATGAGGGCGAGCAGCGGAAAACGCTGCCGGAACCTCAAGCCCGGCAAGATATTGCTCGGGACTGGATTGGTCATGGCGAAGGCCTCTCGTAAAACGTCAGGAGGGACCGCAGGTTTCATCCCGCGGTCCCGGCTTCGTCGGAGATCAAAGGGCGTTGCGCCCCTCAGGCGTCCAGCCAGACGCGGGTTGCGACATAACCATTCGACATGTCGTTGCCGATGTCGTGGACATAACCCTTCACCTGCTTGGTGGAGGCGTTCACGAAGTCGTTGAACATCGGCAGAATCACCCCGCCTTCGTCGCGCACCATCATCGCCATGGCGCGGTACATGTCCTTGCGCTTGGCTTCATCCAGTTCGGAGCGGGCCTGTAGCAGCAGTTTGTCGAAGTCGGGACGCTTGAACTTGGTGTCGTTCCAATCCGCCGTCGAGAGATAGGCGGTGGAATACATCTGGTCCTGCGTCGGCCGGCCACCCCAGTAGGAGGTCGAGAAGGGCTGGACGTTCCAGACGTTGGTCCAGTAGCCGTCGCCCGGTTCGCGCTTCACCTCGATCTCGATCCCGGCCTTCTTGCAACTTTCCTGATAGAGGACGGCCGCATCGACGCCGCCGGGGAAAGCGACTTCCGAGGTGCGCAAGAGGACCGAGCCGCTATGGCCCGATTTCTTGTAGTGGAAGGCGGCCTTGTCGGGATCGTAAACGCGCTGCTCGATGCCCTCGGGGAATAGCGCATAGGTGCTGTTGATCGGAAAGTCGTTGCCGACCTTGCCGTAACCGCCGAGGATCTTCTGCACCATGGTTTCGCGGTCCATGGCGTATTTGAGGGCCAAGCGCAGGTCGTTATTGTCGAACGGCGCCTTGTCGCAGTGCATGATGAAGACGTAATGGCCGCGGCCGGCGGTCGAGAGGATCTCGACGTTGGGGGCGCGTTTCAAGAGGTTGACCGTCTTCGGGTCGACGCGGTTGATATAGTGCACCTGGCCGGACGACAGGGCCGCGATGCGGGCGGTCGCGTCATTCATGCCGATCACTTCGATCGAATCGACATAACCCCGGTCGCTGCGCCAGTCGTCCTTGTTCTTTTCGAAGGTGGCGCGAACGCCGGCCTCGAAGCTCGTCAGCTTATAGGGACCGGTGCCGATCGAGGCGAGCGGATCGTCGACGCCGCCGTTCGGCTGGATGACCAGATGGTAATCGGACAGCAGCAACGGCATGTCGGCATTGCCTTCGCTCAGCGTCAGCACGAGATTGCCGCCGTCAGCCTTGACCTCCTTGATCGACCCGAGAACACCGAGCGCGCCGGATTCCGACTTTTTATCGGTGTGGCGCTTCAGCGTCGCAACGACGTCGTCGATCGTGAGTTCCTTGCCATCGTGGAACTTGACACCCTTGCGGATCTTGAAGGTCCAGGTCACCGCGTCCTTCGACGGCTCCCAGGATTCGGCGAGCGCCGGTACGGCGGCACCGGTCAGCGGGTCGGATTCGACCAGCATGTCACCCCAGCAGCGGCCGACGCAGAACATGAACTGCGACAGGAATTTCGCCGGATCCTTGGAATCGGTGGCCGCCCCCCCTTCGAGGCCGAGCTTCAGGTGGCCGCCGCGTTTCGGTTCGGCGGCTTCGGCACTCTCGGTGAAGAGCTTGTCGGCGACGGCAAGTGTGATGCCTGCCGCCATGGCGCGTCCCATGAATTCGCGGCGGCTGAGCCCGCCTGCGGTGACGCGGCTTGCGAGAACTTTGGTATAGTCGTTCATTCCCCAGTTCCTTCTTTATTGTGCGTTGACAGAACTTCCGGGCAGATCCGCAGGCGGTTTCCTCTCCGCCTTCGGTGCCCGCATCATGCGGGAAAACATTGCGGTTGCCGCCGCCTCGTTATTGTCCTTTCCAGATAGGGTTTCGCTTCTCGGCGAAGGCCCGCGCGCCTTCCAATTGGTCTTGGCTCGAATAGAGCCTGTCGACCGTTGCAAACTGCCGCTTGGTGACCTTGTTCATGGCAGTCTGGAACGTCGAACCCTCCGCATCGCGCACGATTTCCTTGATGGCCGCATAGACGAGCGGCGGCCCGCTCGCGAGCAGGCGGGCAAGCTCCCAGGCTCTCTCCATCAGCCGCTCGGCCGGCAAGACCTCGTTGACGAAACCCCAGCGATGCGCCTCGTGAACGTCGAGCCAGCGTCCGGTCAAAAGCATGTCCATGGCGATATGGTAGGGAATGCGTTTCGGCAGCTTGATCGAGGCCGCATCGGCAACCGTACCGGAGCGGATTTCCGGCAGCGCGAAGGTCGCATGTTCGGCGGCGATGATCAGGTCGGCTGAGAGCGCGATCTCCAGTCCGCCGCCGCAACAGATGCCGTTGACCGCACAGATGACGGGCTTGTTGAGATCGCGCAGCTCCTGCAGCCCGCCGAAGCCGCCGACGCCATAATCGCCGTCGACCGCATCGCCTGATGCAGCCGCCTTGAGGTCCCAGCCGGCGCAAAAGAACTTCTCGCCCGCGCCCGAGACGATGGCGACACGCAATTCAGAATCGTCGCGGAAATCCCGGAAGATCAATCCCAGAGCACGGCTGGTCGCCAGGTCGATGGCGTTCGCCTTCGGCCGGTCGATGACGACTTCGAGGATGCCGCCGTCATGTCGTACGCGAATTTGGTCGCTCAACCTATGCTACCTCCTCCGCCGTATCAGCGCATCGACTGCTGCAACGCCTTGCCCTTCGGGAAGAACCATCAATGGATTAATGTCCAGTTCCTCCAGCCATGCCGCGTTCGTTACGACATAATCTGCCGCTGCTGCGATAGCGACGACCGCGGCGTCGAGATCGCCTTTTGGCCGCCCGCGATAGCCATAGATCAATTTTGCAAGTTTGAGACGAGAAATCGCCGCGTAAATCTCGGTTTTCGTCGCGGGAAGCGGAAGAATGACCGAATCCTCAAGCAATTCAACGAGGATTCCTCCCGCTCCGAGCGTGAGCGACAATCCGAAGACAGGGTCGCGGACGGCGCCGACAATGAGCTCGGCGACCGGCGGATCGATCATCTTCTCGACGAGATAACCGGCATTTAGCGGCATGGCCGCCGCCGCGTTCGAAACCGTTTCAACATCCTTAAGGTTGAGCGCGACAGCCCCGGCCTCGGTCTTGTGAGCGATGCCGAGAGCCTTCAGGACGACGGGAAAACCGAGCCGTTCGGCCTGTTCGCCGGCATCGCGGGGAGAAAAAGCCTGCAGCCCCCGGGGAACAGGGAGGCCGCAGGCAGCAAGTTCGGTCTTCGCATCGGCTTCCGTCAGCGTCTCGATCTCGCCGCCCAAGCACGACACGTTGAGCAGCGGCAGGGCAGGTGGTGCTCCCCAAGCTTGGCCGATGCCGGCCGCGACTTCCACAGCGGTGATGGTTTCGTCGATGCCTGAGAAGGCAATGATTCCATTTGCCATCAGTCGATTGGCGATCGGCTCGGGCATATTTTCCGGAAGTGTCGCCAGAATACCGGCCAGCGCGCCGGTGGCGGAGGCGGCAGTGATGACCGCGTCGGCCGTCATCGCCCATTCGGAGGCATCGCAGCGGTCACCGCGCGGGAAGTCGAGGACCACGAGATTGAGGGCATAACCGCCTTCGAACATGGCGCTGAAGGCTTCGGTCTGGCGCGCGAGATCACCCCAGACGAAGGTGTGGTAGTCGAGCGGATTGGAAAGCGTCACCATCTCGCCGAGGACCCGCCGCAGACGCGGTAATTGTTGCGGCTGCAGGGGTGGGAATTCGACATTGCGGCCGACGGCGGCATCGGCCATCAGCGAAGCCTCGCCGCCCGAGCAGCTCATCGACGAGATCGAACGGCTTGCGAGCGGGCCGGCGACATGCAGCAGCTTCAGGATTTCCAACAGCGCCGGCAAGCTCTGGACGCGGCCGAGGCCGAGACGAGCGAGTACGGCGTCTGCCACGGCATCGCTGCCGGCAAGCGAGGCAGTGTGCGACACCGCCGCGCGTTTTGCCTGCTCGGACCTGCCGACCTTCAGCACGACCACCGGCTTCCTCGATCGGCGGGCAGCGGCAGCCAAGTGTTCCAGGGAAGCAAGATCGCCGAAACCTTCGACATGGAGGCCGACCGCCGTGACGCGCGGATCGTCGATCAGCGCGCAGGCGATATCGGCAAGCGATGTCTGCGCCTGATTGCCGGCCGTGACCACATAGGCGATCGGCAGCCCACGGGTCTGCATGGTCAGGTTGATGGCGATATTGGAGGATTGCGTGAGGATCGCCACACCCCGTTCGATCCGCTGCATGCCGTGCTGATCGGGCCACAGCAGCGCGCCGTCGAGACCGTTGATCAGCCCGTAGCAGTTCGGCCCGAGGATCGGCATATCGCCAGCCGCTTCCAGCAGGGCTTGCTGCAGCTCGGCGCCGTCGCCGAGTTCGCCGGTCGCCTCGCTGAAGCCGGAGGCATAACAGACCGCGCCGCCGGCACCGGCCGCAGAAAGGCTGCGCACGATCTCGACGGTCAGCGTCCTGTTGACGCCGACGAAGGCGGCGTCCGGCGCCGACGGCAGATCGGAGACCGAGCGATAGCAGGCCCGTCCAAGCACCTCGTCGAGTTTGGGATGGACGGGCCAGATCTTGCCTGAAAAGCCCATGCGGTCGCACTGCTCGATCACCCTGCGCGCCTCACGGCCGCCGAAGACGGCGATCGTTTGCGGTCTAAGCAGGCGGTCGAGAGGGCTCGCTGTCATCGGCTCATGCTCCCAGAGGCCGAAGCAGGTCGCGGCTGATGATATGCCGCTGGATTTCCGATGTGCCGTCCCAGATGCGCTCGACGCGGGCATCGCGCCAGAAGCGGGCAAGCGGCAGATCGTCCATCAGCCCCATGCCGCCGAAGATCTGGATCGCCTCATCCGTCACCCTCGCCAGCATTTCCGAGGCGTAGAGCTTGGCCGAAGCGATCTGCCGGTCGGCCGACAGGCCGGCATCGAGCCGCCAGGCGGCTGAAAGCGTCAGCCATTCGGCCGCGTCGATCTCGGTGATCATATCGGCGAGCTTGAACGACACGCCCTGATTGGCGCCGATCGGCCTGCCGAACTGTTTGCGCTCGGCGGCATAGGGCAGGGCCATCTCGAAGACACGCCGCGCCCGGCCGACGCAGGTGGCGGCAACCGTCAGCCGCGTGCCGTAAAGCCATTGATTGGCAATATCGAAGCCGCGATGCACCTCGCCCAACACTTGGGCTTCGGGGATGCGGCAATCTGCGAAGTTGAGCGTCGAGTTGTGGTAGCCGCGATGCGAAACGGAATCGTAGCCCTTCAGGATTTCAAACCCCGGCGTGCCGCGGTCCACCAGGAAAGCGGTGATCTTCTTCTTGATGCCCTTCGGCGTTTCCTCTTCGCCCGTCGCGGCAAAGACGATCACGAAATCGGCGACGTCGGCATGGGAGATGAAATGTTTCGTGCCGTTCAAGACGAAATCGCCGCCGTCGCGGCGGGCAGCACACTTCATGCCGCGCATATCAGAGCCGGCGTCCGGCTCGGTGATGGCAAGCGCGTCGATCTTCTCGCCACGCACCGCAGGCAGCAGGTAACGCTCGCGCTGCTCGCCCTCGCAGGCCATCAGGATGCCCGAGGGCCGACCGAAAAAAACCGTCAGCCCGAGCGAGCCGCGCCCGAGCTCGCGCTCGACCAGCGTGAAGGTGACATGGTCGATGCCGGCGCCGCCGACCTCCTCGGGGAAATTGCAGGCGTAGAAGCCGAGATCGACGCATTTGCGCTGGATCTCGCGGCCGAGTTCCGGCGGGACGATGCCGGTCCGCTCGACCTCGTTCTCATGCGGATAGATTTCGGTTTCAACGAAGGTGCGGACCGTCTCGACGATCATTTCCTGTTCTTGGCTGAGACCGAAATCCATGTTGATCCTCTAGCGCTTCTGGCCGATGTGGCGGCCGACGCCTTCAGGCAGCGCCAACGCCGCATGGGCGTTCGCGATCGCCTTCGCCTTGTCGAGCAGGGCGGCCGGCGCTGGCACAGCCTTGCCGGCCTTGCTGTCGACATGCAGCAGCATGTGCTCGGCGGTTGCCAGAGCTTCGTCCGTCGCCGTGTCGTAGAGAGTATGGAAGAGATGCAGCCGCTTTTCGTCGACGGACAGAATCCGGCAGGTCGCATGGATTGCCTGGCCGAGCTTCGCCTCGCCGAGATGACGGATGTGGGTTTCCACCGTGTAATAGCTCTGCCCCGCCTCGACATAAGCGAGATCGACGCCGATGAGGCGCAGCAATGCGTCGGAGGTGTCGCCGAAAACCTGGAGGTAGCGGTGCTCGGTCATATGGCCGTTATAGTCGACCCAGGCGGGGCTGACTTTTGCCTCGATGAGCCGCAGCGGTTTCGATGGGTCGAAAGACGCGGTCGCACCGCCGCCTTCTGCCCAGAGCGATTGCTCGAAATCCTTCAGCAGCTTGCCGGCGCCCCAGCCCTTGCCGCCATCGCCGCCTTTCAGCGCCTGCAGGATGCCGACGAGGTTTTCGTCGCGGATGCGTTCGAGTTCGCGGATCGAGAGACCGGCCGCCTGTTCGTCGGATTGCCGGCCGATCTTTTCGATCAGTGCATCGTCGAGATCGACGACATCGGTGAGCTTGGTCCAGGGCCAGGCAAGGCAGGGACCGAACTGGGCGAGGAAGTGGCGCATCCCGGCCTCGCCGCCGGCGATGCGGTAGGTCTGGAACAGGCCCATCTGCGCCCAGCGCAGGCCGAAGGAATAGCGGATGACGTCGTCGAGCGTCTCGACGGTGCAGATATCGTCGTGGATGAGCCACAAGGCCTCGCGCCAGAGTGCTTCGAGCAGCCGGTCGCCGACGAAGGCCTCGATCTCCTTGGCGATATGAACGCCCTTCATGCCGATCGGGACCAGTTTTTCCATCGCCGCATGGATGGTCGCCGCCGAGGTCTTCTCTCCGCCGACGATTTCGACGAGCGGCAGCAGATAGACGGGATTATAAGGGTGAGCGACGAACAGGCGTTCGGGATGCTTCATGTCGCGCTGCAGATCGGTTGGCAGCAGCCCTGACGTGGAAGAGCCGATCAGCGCATCCGGACGCGCTGCGGCATCGATCTCGGTCAGCACGCGGCGCTTGAGATCGAGCCTTTCCGGCACGCTTTCCTGGATCCAGTCCGCATCTGTGACGGCTTCCTCTAGCGTCTTGGTGAAGCTAAGCCTGCCGCGCGGCGGCAGCGGTGCGCCGGTTAGCATGGCATAGGCTCTTTCGGCATTGGCGATCACCTCGCCGACGATGCGGCCCGCTTCCGGATGCGGGTCGAACACATCAACGTCGATGCCGGCCAGCAGGAAACGGGCGATCCACCCGCCGCCGATGACGCCGCCGCCGATACAAGCCGCCTTGCTGATCCTTGTCATGCCGTCCTCAGCGCTTCGTCAGTTTGAGTTTCTTGCGCACGTCTTCCGGGCCGATGATCCGCGCCCCCATGCCTTCGACCACCTGCACGGCCTTTTCGACGAGCTGCGCATTGGTGGCGAGCTGGCCCTTGCCGACGAAGAGGTTGTCTTCCAGGCCGACGCGCACATTGCCGCCGGCAAGAACCGCTGCCGCCGGGTAGGCCATGGCGTTGCGGCCAATCGAGAAGGCCGAGAAGGTCCAGCTATCGGGCACGTTGTTGACCATCGCCATGAAGGTATTGAGATCGTCGGGCGCGCCCCACGGAATGCCCATGCAGAGCTGGATCAGCACCGGGTCTTCGATGAGGCCTTCCTCGGCAAGCTGTTTGGCGAACCAGAGATGGCCGGTGTCGAAAGCTTCGATCTCCGGCCGCACGCCGAGATCCGTCATCTTCTTCGCCATCGCCCGCAGCATGGCCGGCGTGTTGGTCATGACATAGTCGCCAAGGTTGAAATTCATGGTGCCGCAGTCGAGCGTGCAGATCTCCGGCAGGCATTCGGCGACATGGCTGACGCGCTCGGTGGCCCCTGCCATATCCGTGCCCTTCGGATTGAGGGGAAGGGGGCTTTCGACATCCCCGAAAATCATATCCCCGCCCATGCCGGCGGTGAGATTGAGGACGACGTCGATATCCGCCGAGCGGATGCGGTCGGTGACTTCCCTATAGAGATCGTTGCGGCGGCTGGCGGCCCCCGTTTCAGGATCGCGGACATGGCAGTGAACAACAGCCGCCCCAGCCTTGGCGGCGTCGATCGCGGAGGCGGCGATCTGCTTGGGAGTAATGGGAACATGGCTGGATCTGGAAATCGTATCGCCGGCGCCGGTGACGGCGCAGGTGATGAAAACATCGCGGTTCATCGCAAGAGGCATGTTTTTTCTCCCCGTCTTACCAACCATTACGCGGCAGGATCGGCGGAGATG
The DNA here is from genome assembly GCF_019685115.1 of Rhizobium sp. NZLR11. Classification (NCBI taxonomy): domain Bacteria; kingdom Pseudomonadati; phylum Pseudomonadota; class Alphaproteobacteria; order Hyphomicrobiales; family Rhizobiaceae; genus Rhizobium; species Rhizobium sp. NZLR11. The sequence goes on from NZ_JABDWD010000002.1 coordinate 281,425, forward strand.
CTTTGCATTCTCGGAACTCAACGATACATTATCGGAACAATAGGGAGGTGGCCTTGCTGCAGCGATCGACGGAACGGCTTGATATCGACCTTCTCGTCCTGCCGGATGCGAACCTGATCCTGATCGCGTCTGTCATCGAGCCGCTGCGCGGCGCCAACCGCATCGCCGGCAGTGAACTCTATCGCTGGCGGCTGCTGACGCCGGATGGAGCGCCGGTCCCGACCACCAGCGATATCGCCATCCCGGCCCAGGGGATATTCCAGGCGACGCGGGACGAGGCGCCGCTGTTCGTGCTTGCGAGTTATAATTGGCGCCGCAGCGCGACGCCGGCGCTGAAGATGCAGCTGTCGCAGGCCGCCCGCTACCGTACGACAATCGCCGGCATCGAGTCCGGTACCTGGCTGCTGGCCGAGGCAAGCCTGCTCGACGGCCTGTCGGCAACCGTTCACTGGGAAGACTATGAGGATTTTGCGCTGGCCTATCCTGAGGTGCGGGCCGTCAAGGATCGTTTCGTCATCGACGGCAAGCGGCTGACGACATCGGGATCGCTTCCGACCGTCGATCTGATGCTGGAGGTGATCAGGCAACGGCAAGGCTATTCGCTGGCGCTCGAAGTCAGCCGGCTGTTCCGCTACGAGCATCCGTCTTTCCATGCGGACGAGCCGCTTGCCGCGGCCTCGGCGGGACTGCGCATGCAGGATTCCCGCGTGACGCAGGCGGTGCGGCTGATGGAGGAGCATATCGAGCAGCCATTGGTGCTCGCGCGGCTTGCCCGCAGGGTGGGCATCAGCGCCCGGCATCTGCAGGATCTTTTCCAGCAGAGCATCGGCGCACCGCCGCATGTGCATTATTTGGCGCTACGCCTGAACGCAGCGCGCCGCAAGGTGATCGAGACGACAGCCTCCTTCGCCGACATCGCCGCAGCGACCGGCTTCAATTCGGCTTCGGCCTTTGCGAGAAGCTACCGGGCGAGTTTCTCCGAGAGCCCCTCCGAGACGAGGCGCCGACTGCGCCGCCGCATCACACCATCGCCGGCGCCGCTATAGGCTGGAAGGCTTCGCGCACCATTTCGGCAAGCTCCCGTACGGCTTCGCTGGAACGGAAAGTGCTCCGGCGAAGCACGACCTTCGAGGAATCGACCGGCGGAAAACCGTCTTCGGCGGTCAGCTCCCGGCAGCCGAGCGGGATGCTGCTGCGGGAAAGCGTCGTGACGGCAAGGCCCGCGGTCACGGCATTCTTCAGCCCCGAGCCGGTATCGGCGATGAAGGCGATCCGGTAGTTGCGGCCGATCTGCTCCAGCGACCGGAGCGCAAAATCGCGTGACCACGTGGAGTTGCGATAGGTCGCAACGGGCAGCGGATCGATGTCGTGCAGCCGGTGAACCATCGATGTGACCCAGACTGTCGGATCGACGCAGAGGACTTCGCCTTTGTTCTGGTCGCTCCAGTCGAAAACGACGGCGAGATCGAGTTCGTCCCGTTCCAGGGCGGCAAGGTTGCGGACCGTGTAGTCGCAGGACACCGTGACCTCGACCGCAGGATGGCGCACGGCAAAAGCCGCAAGGGCGGCCGGCAGCACCGTCTGGCTGTATTCCTCGGGAATTCCGATGCGCACCGGCCCGTCGAGAGGCTTGCTGCGGATCGTCGCGGCGGCCTCGTTCAGGAGATCGATCACCCTGCGGGCATAAGGCACCAGTTGCATGCCCTGGCGAGTGAGCAGCACGCCGCGGGCGCCGCGTTCGAAAAGACTTTCGCCGATCGCCTCCTCGAGCCTCTTGACCTGGGTGCTGACGGCCGATTGCGTCCGCCCGATGCGCTGGGCAGCAACGGAGAAGTTCGACGTCTCGGCGACGACCAGGAAGGTTCTCAACAGGTCGCTTTCGATCGGCTGGTGCATTGCTAGCCATAGAAAAAATCGATGATTGCCATCTCTACTATTCGTTTGTCGAATGTCAATTCTCGGCGCAGAACAGGATCGCGTTCGACTTCCTTCTTTGAGACCATCTGCGTGACCATTGAAAATCCGACCACACGCCTCGCAGGCAGCGAGCACGAGAAGGGTGTGCTTCTCATCGTTGCCGCGACGCTCGCCTGGAGTGCGAGCGGCGTTTACGCGCGGCTCCTGACCACCGACGTATGGACGGCGATCGCCTGGCGGTCGTTGTTCGGCGGCCTGTTTCTGCTGATCCCCTGCCTTTTCCTCGAAGGGGGCATCTCGCGGCGGCAATGGCGTTCCGTTTTCCATCCCTCGGGACTTGCGATGATCGCGTGCCAGACCTTCAGTCAGGGCTGCTTCATCGGGGCGCTCTATATGACCACCGTCGCCAATGTGACGATGATCTATGCTACGACGCCGTTCATCGCAGCCTTGTTCGGCTGGCTCATCCTCAAGGAGAGGGTCGCCAGGCGGACGCTGATTGCCGGCGGCGTCTCGCTCTTCGGCGTTGCGGTCATCGTCGCCTCGTCGATCGGCGGGGGCACCGGCTGGGGTGACCTGCTGGCGCTCGGCATGACCGCGTCGTTTGCGCTTGTTATCATCATTCCGCGTATCAATCCCGGCGTGCCGAGCCTGCCGCCGACTGTCGTCAGCGCTTTTCTGACCCTCGTCATCTTCGCGCCGTTCGGTTCGGTCGGCTCACTCGACCTGCACAACTGGATCGTCCTTGCCGCCTTCGGCGCGACTAACTTCTCCCTCGCGCTGGTGCTATTCCTTGCCGGCGCGAAGCGGATGCCGCCGGCCGAGGCAGCGCTGATCGGCACGATGGAAATCGTGCTGACGCCCTTCTGGGTCTGGCTGCTGTTTTCGGAGCAGCCGCCCGTCGCCACCTATTTCGGCGGGGCGATCATCCTCGGCGCCGTGTTCTGGCACACGGCGATCGACTTCAACCTGGGCCGGTGGTCACGTGACTAGATGTCAGGTGGCCGCAACACGAGACGCCACGCAACAAGGCGTGCCAAAACAATAGGTTGACCATTCACAACCAGCAGACAGCGCGTAGCGCTACTGGCCGCTAGCCAAAGAACGCACGGAGCTGAGCGAAAAAACCGCCTGGACTGCGATCTGCCATCTTTCGCACGCGACGAGCGACTGTCGCCGCGCTGACGCGTTCACCAAAATGGCAGAAGCAGACAACATCGTGCAACTGCTCGTCGCTGAGTTCGAAGAACCGTCTGGCCTCTCCATAGCTGTCATTTTCCATTCCTGCCGCCCGCAGGATGGGATCAGCGAATGCAACAGAGATCGGGGTGTCGTCATCCCGCAAGGCAAACCGATCTGCGATCGGCTGATATTCGGTTTCGTGAAGCGTTCTAAGATACGGTCTGGGGCTGCGTTCGAGACATTCAGCCCAGCGTTCAATGCGTTCGCGCCGCGTTAGTTCAAGGCGCTTACAGGTCGTGCTGACCTTTGCAACTGCTTTCAGTTGCTCCAGTGCATACTGTTCCATTCCGGCCTCCTATCTTCGCAAAAATAGATGGTCCGCTCCCAACAATAGCGTGGCTCAGGTCGAAGCCGATGTCCAATCACGATTGAAAACGTCATCTGCTGCGGGCCGAGGAGATGTGATCACAGCGCGACAGCCAATTAGCCAAATCAGGCTCCAGAGCACAAACTGAGGCTCGACAGTGGGCGACATCATGCTCAAACTATTTGATCAGAGGCCTACGATCAAATTTCTGAAGCGATCCGGAAAACCGCCCTATTCGAGGGGCCAACTTATCCGCTGGAGCGGCATGCCGCCGCGGCTTCGCCGACGTCGTCTTTGAATTGCACCCATGTCGTTTTTTTGGGCGCTGTTTTCCGCCGGGCGTGGTTTTCTTGTGGTATTCAAGGCGCCGCCTTGCAAGCTGGCGACATGAACCATTGAAAGGCCGGTCCGGCCGCTCGGCAGCTGTTATAAGAACTGAATCCGCAAGGAGATCGCCGGAGAGAGTTCCGGAAGGATATCGAGATGGATCGAAGGAGGTTCTGGAGCCCGAAACTGGCGCTTACGCAGCAGATCGGCGATGACGAGCGGAACGACAGGCAAGACCTATCGTGTTTACTCTCTCCCTCCATCCAATCTGTCCATTCGTGAAATTCGAATATCGCCCGATGCGGCGATATCCGGCGCGTTGTGAATACCGGGCTGCAGAGGAGGCAGGCCGAAGGAAAGGTTGCCATCGACTGCATCGGTTGCAGCTCGAGGCATCAACAAGTGGGAGGAATCCATGAGCAAGAATAGAGGCGTCGTTTATTTGCGGCCGGGCAAGGTCGAGGTTCGCGATCTCGACGATCCGAAACTGGAAGCGCCCGATGGCCGCCGCATCGAACACGGCGTCATTCTGAAGGTAATATCGACCAACATCTGCGGCTCCGACCAGCACATGGTCCGTGGCCGTACCACGGCAATGCCGGGTCTGGTCCTCGGCCACGAGATCACCGGCGAGATCATCGAGAAAGGCATCGACGTCGAGATGCTCGACATCGGCGATATCGTCTCGGTACCCTTCAATGTCGCCTGCGGCCGTTGCCGCTGCTGCAAGTCCCAGGATACCGGTGTCTGCCTCACCGTAAACCCGTCCCGCGCCGGTGGCGCTTATGGTTATGTCGACATGGGCGGCTGGATCGGCGGACAGGCGCGCTACGTCACCATCCCCTATGCGGATTTCAACCTGCTGAAAATCCCCGATCGGGACAAGGCGATGGCGAAGATCCGCGATCTCACCATGCTCTCCGATATTCTGCCCACCGGTTTCCATGGCGCAGTGCGCGCCGGTGTCGGGGTCGGCTCGACCGTCTACGTCGCTGGCGCCGGCCCTGTCGGCCTTGCGGCTGCGGCTTCGGCACGCATCCTCGGCGCCGCGGTCGTCATGATCGGTGACTTCAACAAGGATCGTCTGGCGCATGCGGCGAGGGTCGGTTTCGAACCGATCGATCTCTCCAAGAGCGACCGTCTTGGCGACATGATCGCCCAGGTCGTCGGCAGCAACGAGGTGGATAGCGCCATCGATGCGGTCGGCTTCGAGGCACGCGGCCATTCGGGCGGCGAACAGCCTGCGATCGTGCTCAACCAGATGATGGAGATTACCCGAGCCGCAGGCTCGATCGGTATTCCCGGCCTCTACGTCACCGAGGATCCGGGCGCCGTCGACAATGCCGCCAAACACGGCAATCTTGCGCTCCGCTTCGGTCTCGGCTGGGCCAAGGCGCAATCTTTCCACACCGGCCAGACGCCGGTGCTCAAATACAATCGTCAGCTCATGCAGGCGATCCTCCACGACCGGCTGCCCATTGCCGATATCGTCAATGCCAAGGTCATCCCGCTCGACGATGCCGCCGCTGGATATGAGAGCTTCGACCATGGAGCCGCGATGAAATATGTCCTCGATCCGCATGGAGACGTCGCGAAAGCCGCATAGCGGCACGATCGAAGATAGCCCTGATGGGATGGTCGGCCGCAAACCGGCCATCCTTCATTTATCAAGCATTTACTGCGAAACTACTGGATGCTGAACGGGAAATATTTTGCGTTGATCATGTCATAGGTCCCGTCCGCCTTGATGCTCTTCAACGCTTCGTTCAAGCGCGTAAGACGTTCCTTGTCATCCAGGCGCAACGCGATGCCGGCACCTTCACCGAAGTATGTGACGTCGACCAGATCCGGTCCTTTGAACTCGCAGCAGGTTCCAGCCTTCGTATTGGCGATCCAGTCGTAGATGGCGAGTTTGTCTTCCAGAATGATATCGACACTGCCGTCCGACAGCCCCTTGTACAATTCAGGCGAAGACCGAAAGACCTTCTTTTTCATCTCCGGATAGAGATGGTTGGCGTAGGATTCCTGCGCTGTCGACGACGTCACCCCGAGAATCTTGCCGCTGAGGGCGGCGGGGCTGACATCGCTGATCGACGAATCTTTCCGAGCGATGAACACGGACGGGCTGTTGTAGTATTTTTCAGTGAAAGCAACCTTTTGACGCCGCTCGAGGCTCATCGACATGGATGAGATGATCGCGTCGTATTTATCGGCAACGAGATCGGGAATTATGTCGTCCCACTTCTCGATGATGAACTGGCATTCGAACTTGCCGACCTCGCAAAGGGCGTTGGCAACATCGATGTCGAAGCCTTGAAGCTTGTTGTTTGCATCGACGTAATTAAAGGGCGGAAATGCCCCTTCGACGGCAATCCTCATCGGCGTACGATCTTGCGCGGTCGCCTGGATTGGCGCGGCCGCGATCAATAACATACCCAAGCCCCCCGCAATCAGTGCTCCGCGCAACATAGTCTGAAGGGATATGCGCAGCATCGGGAGCTCCTTGGGGCGTATTCGATCTCGCCCATAATGCGCCGTAGCTTTTAATTCTACGTGAACGCTTCTTTGTTAGCGTCGGCGAATACGCCCGTGTCGTGGTGTCCAGGGGTCTAGGCTTGCAAATCGTTGTTCCTTCCAGCTCCAATACGTTTCAGCAATCCTGGATCGCCTCGGGAAGAATTCTCTTTCTGATCGCCGTCAGCGGCCTTGGAGCGATTGGACTTGTCGTGCTTTCGGCGCTGTGGGCAGGAACCGAGAGTGACGCTGCCGCCCTTGATCGCCAACGCCAGCTTGTAAATGCGCGCCTGCGCGAACAGGTCGATCAGGTCGCGCATGTTATCGGTCAGTTCGGCAATGGCTACCTCACACGTGTTTATCCTGCCGCCCGATCAACCGGAGGCTCCTCAAGCCTCGAGGCAGTACTGACGGCGGCGGCCGGAAGTGCGATCAGCCAGACCGCAATGTCCGCCTTCGGCTACGACCAGGCTTTCGTCGTCGACGAGAAGGCTCAACTGCTCATGCTGTCGGACGCCCAGACGGAAAAGCGTTATCGCTGGATGAAGCCTCTCTTTTTGCCTCTCCTTCAGGATGCCCGCCTTGGGGTGAGACAAGGGACGGTTTCCGAACGAACGCCGTCCTCGATGGAAAGCCGCCTTGCGAACGCAACCCGCTCCAACCGTGCCTTGGCCAATCTGATGCGGCTGGAAGGCCGGCCGACGATCGTCGGCGTCGTCGCCATCAACGAGGCCGACCAGGGACAGCAGCAGCCGACGCGGCAATTCCTGATCGTCGTTCGGTTTATCGATGGTGCGGCGCTGGACGAATTGAGCCGGCAACAAGGTCTCAACGGCGCGCGCTTCGCGCGCACCGCCGATGCGGACGAAAACGAGGTTGCGTTTCAGATCGACGCCACGGCAAACGGCGAACCGATCGGCTTCATCGTCTGGCGGCCCGATCTTCCGGGTTCAAGAGTGATCGGCCGCTTGATGCCGGCGCTTTCGATTGCCGCCCTGGTGATCGCCATCCTGTTCTCGGTCCTGCTGGTGCGCCTGCGAAGCAGTCTCGGCGAATTGAAGAAAAGCGAGCTGCATGCACGGCAGCTTGCCCTGCATGATGTGCTGACCGACCTTCCCAATCGCGCCTTGTTCGCCATCCGGTTCGACGAGTGCCTGGCCGAGACAAAAAATTCGGCCGAGCGCTCGGCAGTTGCGCTTCTCGACCTCGACCGCTTCAAAGCCGTGAACGACACGTTCGGCCATGCGGCCGGCGATGAACTCATCAGGATGGCTGCGGAGCGGATCCGCTCCATACTGCGTCCAGGCGACACGCTTGCCCGGCTCGGAGGGGACGAATTTGCCCTGCTTCTCCGGGACATCAAAGACCATGATCAAGTTTTGCCGGCAATCTGCGAAGCGATCGTTGCCGAACTTGGCAAGCCCTTCCCGCTTTTGCGAGGCGAGGCGGTCGCCCGCGTCGGCGGCTCGATCGGCGTAACCGTTGTTCCGGATGCCGGCCGGAATGCCGACGACATCATGCGCTACGCCGACGTCGCGCTTTACGAGGCCAAGATGGGCGGGAGAGGTCAATGGCGCGTCTATTCGCCGTCCATGGACGGCGGCAGGAATGCGCGCGACATTCTCAAAAACGAATTGCGCGAAGTTCTGGCTAAAAGCATGGCCTCATCCGGCGACGGTCCACGCTCAGATCCGGCTGCAAACAGGCCGGATTTCGGATCGCTCGAGGTATATTACCAAACCGTGCATCGTGCCGAGGGCGGATACTCGGCGTCGGGCGCGGAAGCTCTGGTGCGCTGGCGTCACAGTCAGCGTGGACTGTTGACGCCTGCCAGCTTCATCCCTGTCGCCGAGGAGGGTGGTCTCATCGACGCTCTCGGTTTCTGGGTATTGCGCGAAGCCTGCCGAGCCGCCTGCAAATGGCCTGAAGATACGTTCGTTGCCGTCAATGTATCTCCCGCCCAGTTAAGAAGACCGAATTTTGCCGAGGAAGTCTTCGCCGTGCTTCAGGAGAGCGGGCTGCCGCCATCCCGGCTCGAACTCGAGCTCACCGAATCCTCGCTCATCGAGGATAACTCGGACGTCTATTCAGTGCTGAAGTCGCTGCGCAGTCGGGGTATTCAGATTTCGCTCGACGATTTCGGGACCGGATTTTCATGCCTCAGCCACCTGATGCGCTTCGATATCGACCGCATCAAGATCGATCGTTCCTTCGTCTCGCTGCTCGGCACAAAAGCCAACGGGGCAGCTATCATTGGCGCTATCGTCGCGCTCAGCCGCAACCTCGGGATCTCGACGACTGCGGAAGGGGTTGAAACCGAATATCAACGCGACTTTCTGGCCGCCCTCGGCTGCACCGACCTCCAAGGCTACTTCTTCTCCAAACCAGTTCCTCTTCGTGAACTCGATTGTTTCCGGGAACCTGAAAGCACCACTCGATTACTGACGATCGCTCCGGGCGCCGTTGCCTGAAAGGCTTCTGCTCTTCCGCTGGTTAGAGGAACTTTCGCCCAGCGCGGCGGTTGACGCCTGAAAACCGAATGGAGGATGTGATGGGCGAGGTCGGGGAGTGGCGGCATCTTTGTGTCGACATGCAGCGGATGTTTGCCGAGGACACGCCGTGGCACGTTCCCTGGATGGCACGGGTCTCTCCCCAGATCGAAGAGCTGGCCGGGCGGCACCCTTCCCGAACGATCTTTACCCGTTTCGTGCCACCCGCACATGCCGACGACATGACGGGAAAATGGAGGGATTATTACCAGAAATGGTGGATGATGACGGGCGAACATCTTCCCCGCAGCTTCATCGATCTCGCCTCATCGCTGGCGTCGCTGGTTCCGCCGGCAAGGCACTTCGACAAACGCACCTATTCCCCTTGGATCGACGGGCGTCTTCATCCGATCCTTCAGTCGGAGCGGGTCGATACCCTCGTCATCACCGGCGGTGAAACGGACGTCTGCGTGCTTGCCACGACACTCGGCGCCATCGATCTCGCCTATCGAGTCATCGTGCTGAAGGATGCCGTCTGCAGTGGCGCCGACGATACGCATGACGCCTCACTGGAACTCCTGCACGATCGGTTTTCCGTGCAGCTTGAACTCATGGAGACCGAGGAGTTTTTGAGAGGCGTTGCTTAAAAGCGCGTCGCACCCAGCGTCACGCCGCTTGCCTGATGGAAATCGCCCCAGTGGGTGAGACCGCTTCAATTAGCTCGACGCTGCTGTCGTTGCCATGCAGCGGCGAAGAACGGAATCATGCGATTTCCTCTTCGAGTATCTTCACCGGCCGGTCCCACTGGATCAGCACGACACAGCCGGTATCGCTCCAGACCGAATGCTCGCTGCCGGGTGCATTGACGATATAACTGCCGCCGATGTAATCGCCCGTCTCGTCGGATTGAACACCATCGAGCACCAGGATGGTCTCGAGCCCCTCGTGGAGATGGCGGGGAACGGAGGCGCCGGGCTCATATTTCAACAGCGCCACGCCCGGCTGGTCGCCCTCGAAGGGGCGGATCCAGTGAATGGTGACATTCTCGCGGAAAGGGACGAATTCCACTTCCTTCCAGCCGCCTGATGTCAGCAGTTCGCGGGTCGTTTCAGGCATTGGCAATGCTTTCCAGAATGTCGTCGACATGGGCGGTCCAGCCGACGATAGCACCCTGGGCGCGGATCATGGCGATGGCTGCGGCTTTGAATTCGGGGAAATAGCTTTCCGTCGCCTCCTCGGCGAGCAGGCATTCATAGCCGCGGTCGTTTGCTTCGCGCATGGTCGTCTGCACGCAGACTTCGGTGGTGACGCCGGCAAAGACGAGCTGACTGATACCCTTCTGCTGCAACATGGCGCCAAGCTCGGTAGCGTAGAAGGCGCCCTTGCCGGGTTTTTCGATGATGATTTCCCCCTTCACAGGAGCAAGTTCCGGAAGAATCGCCGTGCCGGGTTCGCCTGAGATCAGGATGCGGCCCATCGGGCCTTCGTCGCCGATCCTGAGCGAAGGATTGCCGCGGTCGCGTTTCGCCGGCGGCAGGTCGGACAGGTCCGGCCGGTGGCACTCCATCGTATGGATCACAGGCAGGCCGGCATTGCGGAAGCCCTGGATGAGGCGTTTGACATCAGGCACGATGCGGGTGATGCGGCTGACATCGTTACCAAGGCTTGCACCGAAGCCGCCGGCTTCGGCGAAATCGCGCTGCATGTCGATGACGATAAGGGCGAGTTCATCGTGCCTCACCGGAAAAGCGAAAGGTTCGGCTTTAATCCCCACCATCAGTGATGCCCCGCCATGTGGGCGCCGATCACGCCGATATCGGCCGAACGCGCCGGTGTCTCGTAAACCAGCCTGCCTTCCGAAATGACCATGATGCGATCGGACATTTCGAGCAGTTCGTCGAGGTCTTCGGAGAGCAGCAGCACGGCAGCACCCAAATTGCGCGCCTTCATGATGCGGGCGCGGATTTCGGCAACGGCCGAGAAATCGAGACCGAAACACGGGTTGGAGACGATGAGCAGATCGACGTCGCCGGTCAGCTCGCGGGCGAGCACCGCCCGCTGCACGTTGCCGCCTGAAAGCGCTGCAATCGGCGAGGAGGAAGAGGCGGTCCTGACCTTGAAGTCGGAGATCAGCGCCGACGCACGCTTCTTCATGCTGGCCCTGTTCAACCAGATCGCGTCCTTGCCGTCCGGCTTCAAGTCGAAGGTGCGGAACGCAAGGTTCTCGCTCACCGTCATCTTCGGCGCGCAGGCATTCTGCAACGGCTCCTCGGGGATAAAACGCACCCTGTTCTTGCGGGTCTCGTCGCGGGTTGCGCCGTAAGCCTCGCCATTGACCATGACCTGGCCGCTATCGGTCGGGCGCTGGCCGGCGAGGATTTCCGTCAGTTCCTTCTGGCCATTGCCCGATATGCCGGCGATGCCGACGATCTCGCCGGAGCGCACCGTAAGCTCGTCGATTTCGATCGTTTTCAGGCCGGAACGATCCGGGGCTTTCACCCGGCTTACGGACAGCACCGGCCTTGCCGCTTCCGCCACCGGCAGGCGGCTGTCGAGTTCGGCGAGCTTGACGTCGCCGATCATCATCGCCGCCATATCTGATGTGGAGAGCTCACCGACGTTGCCGGCACCGACCAGTTTGCCGCGCCGCAGGATCGAGACGGCATCGGCGAATTTCGTCACTTCGTGGAATTTGTGAGAAATCATCAGCACGGTGAGTTCGCCGCGCTCGGTCATCCCGCGCACGATGCCGAGCATCTCGTCTGCCTCCGCCGGCGTCAGCACCGAGGTCGGCTCGTCGAGAACGAGGAAGGAGCGGCCGAGGTAGAGCTGCTTGACGATTTCGAGCTTCTGTTTTTCGCCGGCGGCAAGCTGGCTCACCGGCCTGTCGAGCGGGATCTTGAACGGCATGCGCTCCATGAAACCCGCCAGATCCTTGCGTTCCCCGGCCCAGTTGATCACCGCAGGTACTTCGGCACGGCTGATGACCAGGTTTTCCGCGCCGGTCAGAGAGGGAACCAAGGTGAAATGCTGGTAGACCATACCGAGCCCGTAGGTCGCGGCATCCTTGGGTGAGCCGATCGCTACCTCGCGGCCGTCGACCGACAGCGAGCCTGACGTGGCGTGATAGAAGCCCATGATGCATTTGACAAGCGTCGACTTGCCGGCGCCGTTTTCGCCGAGAAGCGCGTGAAAAGAGCCGGCCGGAACGGCGATCGAGACGTTGTCGAGCGCGGTAAAGCTGCCGAAGCGCATGGTCATGCCGAGCGTATCGATACCGATCGCCTTGCCGGCCTTGGGAAGGGGCGTGTCGCGAACGGTGCTCATGACAGCTGGCTCACAAAGGTTTCGGAATTGGAGACCGAGCCGAAGACGCCGCCCTGCATCTTCACCATCTTGATGGCGGCGAGGTGGTTTCCATAGTCCGTCGCCCCACAGCAGTCCTCCAGCAGCAGGCATTCGTAGCCGCGGTCGTTCGCCTCGCGCATCGTCGTCGAGACGCAGACATCGGTGGTGATTCCCGTGAGGATGATGTTCTCGATGCGCTTCTGGTTGAGGATGAGCTCAAGATCGGTGGCGCAGAACGAACCCTTGCCGGGCTTGTCGATGATTGTCTCGCCTTCGGTCGGGTAGAGTTCGGGGATGATGTCCCAGCCGGGTTCGCCACGCGTCAGGATGCGGCCGCAGGGGCCGGGATCCCCTATGCCGGCGCCGATCCGCCGCGAGCGCCAGCGTTTGTTGGCCGGCAGATCGGCGAGGTCGGGGCGATGGCCCTCGCGCGTATGGATGATGTGGTAGCCCTTGGCCCGCATGGCGGCAAGCACGCGTTTGATGGGTTCGATCGGCGCCTGCACCAGCGACAGGTCGTAGCCCATGTGGTCGACATAGCCGCCTTTGCCACAGAAATCCGTCTGCATGTCGATGATGATGAGGGCGGTGTTATCAGGCCTGAGAGCGCCGTTATAGGGCCACGGATACGGATCGGCGTCGATAAAACGCCCTTTGGTTTCGACCATCGCGTCCATCATTCTCTCTCCTATTCCGCGGCAGATTTGTTGAGACCGCCAAGTCCGTTCATCACAAGGCTCCGTTATTTCGTCAGCGACAGCGCGCCCGGCGCACCGGCGAGCGAGCGGGTGGGCGAGGAGGTGGCAATCAGGATGATGAGGGTGAGGACATAAGGGGCAGCGTAGAAGAGGTAGTAGCCTTGTGTGACGCCGACCGATTGCAGCGCCGGGCCGAGCGCGCCGGCACCGCCGAAAAGCAGGGCGGCGAGGAAGCAGCCGATTGGGTTCCAGCGCGCGAAGATCACTAGGGCCACGGCCATCAGGCCCTGACCCGACGAGATGCCTTCGTTCCACGAGCCCGGATAATAGAGCGAAAGGTAGGCGCCGCCGATCGCCGCCAGCGAGCCGCCCGCGGCCGTCGCCAGCAGGCGAACCCGGTCAGGGTCGATGCCCATGGCCCGGGCCGCGTCGGTGCTATCGCCGACGACGCGCAGGATCAGACCGATGCGGGTGTTCTTGAAGGCCCAGAACAGGAAGAGAGCAAGTGCGGCGCCGATGAAGAACAGCACGTTGATATTGAGCGCCGCCTGTAGCTGCGGCATGCTCGACCAGCCTCCGAGCGCGATCGAGGGCAGTTTCGGCGCCACGGGTTGAATGAAGGATTTGCCGAGGAAGAACGCCATGCCGAGACCGAACTGCATCATGGCAATGCCGATGGCGATGTCATTGACCTTGGGGAATTTGCAGATCCAGCCGTGGATGACGCCGAAGATCGCGCCGGCCATCATCGCGGCCACCACGCCGAGGGTCGGTGAGCCAGTCATGACGGCCACCGCATAAGCCGTCATGGCGCCGAAGACCAGCGTGCCTTCCAGGCCGAGATTGATGCGGCCGGAGCGTTCGGTGATCGTCTCGCCGAGGCTAACGAAGATGAACGGGGTGGAAACGCGGATGGCGCCTGCAAAGATCGCCAGCGGCACGCCCCAGATGCCGATGCCTGTCTCTTCCATCAGAGGCTCCTTTTCCAGAGATCGGGATTGAAGATCTTAAAGCGGCCGTAGAATGTCTCGCAGAAAAGAATAACGATGAAGAGCGTTCCCTGCAGCACCAGAACGGTCGCATCCGGCAGGCCCATGCGCCGCTGGATGAGGCCGCCCGAGGCTTCGATGCCGCCGAGCAGGATCGCCACTGGAATGATCGCCAGCGGATTGTGCCTGGCGAGGAAGGCGACGAGGATGCCGGTATAACCGTAGCCCGCCGCAAGCGAAGCATTGGCACTTCCCTGCACCGCCGCCACTTCGATCATGCCCGCCAGACCGGCAAAGCTGCCGGCAAGTGCGGTAAATCCCGCGATCAGCTTGCCGACCGGCAGCCCCTGGATCTGGGCGGCTCGCACGTTGCCGCCGGCGATGCGGGCGGCAAAACCGTAGCTCGTCGCCTCGATCACGATCCACGAGACCATGCAGGCGAGGATGCCGATGACAAGACCCCAATGCACGTCCATGCCGGGTATATTGCCGAGCATGTATTCCGCCGGCAGCGGCCTGGTCGACGGCTTGTTGAGGCTTGCCGGATCGCGGAGCACCCCTTCGACGAACTGGTTCATCAGGGCAATGGCGATATAGGAGAGCAGCAGCGACGATATGGTTTCGTTGACGCCGCGGTAGTGGCGCAGGAACCCGGCGAGGCCGATCCAGATGCCGCCGACCACCATGGCCGCCATCGCCATCAGAACGAGGGTGAGGAAGACCGGCGCGGTGCCGGCGAGCGGCAGAGCCATGGCTGCGGCAGCAACGCCGCCCAACACAACCGCTCCTTCCCCGCCGATGATGACGAGGCCGAGACGGGCGGGCAGGGCGACGCAGAGTGCCGTCAGGAGAAGGGGTGCGGCACGGCTTAGGCTGTTTTGCACCGAAAACCAGCTGCCGAAGCCGCCGGTGTACATCAGTTGGAAGAGGGTGGCCGGCGACTTGCCGACCGCCAGGATGAAGAGGGAGAAAAGCGCAAGACCGATCAGGATGGCCGCGAGGCCGATGACGATCGGCTCGGCTCGCCGCGCGGTCCATTCGAGGACCGGGCGCAGCGAAGCCGGTTTTCCCGCGATCGATATTGCAGGATTGGCCTCGATGGTCATGGCGCTTCTCCCTTCGCGGTTTACGATGTGGACCCGACGACGCCCTCGACCAGATAATTCATGCTTTCGAGCTCGATCGCGTCTTCAGCGTAGCTCTTGTCTGCAGCCACGGCGGTGTCGCCCTTGTTGTCCTTCAACGGTCCCTTGAAAACCGAGAAGCCGCCCTTCATCATGTCCGCCTGCGTGGCTTCGAAGGCCTTGCGGCCCTCTGCGGACACGCCGGGGCCGAGCGCGCTCATCTTGACGAAGCCGTCCTTCAGGCCGCCGCGCACGAAATTGCCGAGCTTTTCGCCGGCCTGCGCCTTCTTGACGAAGTCGCCATAGACGTTGCCCCAGGCCCATTCGGCGCCCGTGAGGTACTTTTCGGGAGCGAGCGGGCTCTGGTTGGCGTGATAGCCGCAGACGAAGGCGCCGCGGCCCGCGGCCGTCTCGACAACCACTTTCGGGCTATCGACGTGGCAGGTGATGACGTCGGCGCCTTGGTCGACCAAGGCGTTGGTGGCTTCGGCCTCCTTGACGGCGAGCGACCACTCGCCGGTGAAGATTACCTGGCAGGTGATAGCAGGGTCGACTGCGCGCGCGCCGAGCAGGAAGGCGTTGATGTTCTGCAGAACCTGCGGGATCGGCTTGGCGGCGACAAAGCCGATCTTCTTGCTCTTCGTCGCATGGCCGGCGACGATGCCGTTCAGATACTGGCCCTGGAAGATATAGCCGAAATAGGAGCCCGTATTGGCCGGGTGCTTGCCTTCCTGCCAGAGGCCGCCGCAATGGCGGAACTGAACGTCGGGATGTTTAGCGGCCATGGCCAGCATGTGTGGGTCGAAATAGCCGAAGGAGGTCGGAAACAGCAGGGTCGCACCGTCGAGATTGATCATCGACTCCATGGTCTTCTGAACATCGACGGTCTCCGGAACGTTCTCTTCTTCGACCAGCGTCACGCCCGGCAGCGCCTTGACCACGGCGGCGCCTTCCGCATGCGCCTGGTTGTAGCCGTAGTCGTCCTTGGGGCCGACATAGATGAAGCCGATGGTCAGCGCGGTTTGGGCCGCTGCGGAGGAGCCGATCAGGCCCGGTATGGCGCTGGCCAGCGCTCCGGCAGCGGAAGCCTGCAGGAAATTGCGGCGGTTCATGGAAAGGAGTTTGGTCATTGGAATGCTCCTTGCGGCGCTGGGCCGGTTTGCGAAACAGGACAGTAAAGTGCATGCAATGCTCATGCCAGAACCCAATTTATTGTTTTTTATATATTATTTTTGGAGTAGCAGCCTGTATTGTTTAAAGTGCATGCAGATTGACCGCAGTAACGCATAAAAAATAATCATGAACTGTTTTTTGCTCAATCTAGGTGCGCAGTCAGCGAGTCGACAAGCTGTTGCGGACTGTGCCTTGCATCGGAAAGTGAAAATCTAACAATATCTTCGCCACGTAGTTTGACTTATGGCGTGCTGAGCGGCATCTGTATGCAGAGTGTTGACGTGAGCAGATTCGTATCGTGAAGCAGGCCAAACGCAGAGAAATCATCCGCACCGGAACCACCGTCGAACAGATGGTGAGGGCGATCTCCGACATGATCGTCACAGGCGAAATCCTGCCGGGCGGAAAGCTGGACGAGGTGTCGCTCGCGGTTCGTTTCGACGTTTCGCGCACACCGGTCAGAGAAGCCTTGCGTGAGCTCAGCGCCATGGGATTGGTTGCGCGCGAACCAAACCGCAGTGCCGTCGTTACCAATGTCACCGAGGCTTATCTGCATTCGATGTTCGAGGCGATGGCGGAACTCGAAGCGATCTGTGCCAGGCTCTCGGCCGAGCGTATGACGGTCGATGAGCGGCGGGCGCTGGAACTGGATCATCGGGGATCGGTGAAGCTCGTGCATGCCGGCGCGGAAGAGGAATATTCGGCTCACAACACCGAATTTCACACCCGGCTTTATCGCGGCGCGCATAACGATCATGTCTTCGAGATGGTGACTCAGACGCGGGCGCGGCTCGCGGCTTTTCGGCGGGCGCAGTTCCGTCTGCCCGGACGTCTGGCGAAATCCTATGAAGAGCACGGCCGGATCGTGACTGCAATCATGCGCGCGGACGCAGCCGCCGCGGGGCAGGCGGCATATTCCCACGTGGAAATTGTCAGCGATGCCAGCGCGGTATTTGCAACGGCCGAGGAGTAAGCAGGCTGCGACCGGTCAATCACGCCGTTGTTTCCGGTCTCTACTCCGCGACTTCGATGAAGCGGTGGCGTTCGTAAAGGAACTTCAGCACGGCCTCCCGGCATTTGAGATATGTCCGGTCGGAGGCGAGTTCGATGCGATTGCGGGGACGAGACATGGTCACATCGAGCACTTCGCCTATGCGGGCCGCCGGGCCGTTGGTCATCATCACGATGCGGTCGGAGAGCAGCACCGCCTCATCGACGTCATGGGTGATCATCACCATCGTGTTGCCGAGCCGGGCGTGGATTTCCATCACTGCGTCCTGAAGATGGGCGCGGGTCAGCGCATCCAGCGCACCGAAAGGCTCGTCGAGCAGCAAGATCTTCGGCTCCATCGAAAGCGCGCGGGCAATGCCGACGCGCTGTTTCATGCCACCGGAAATTTCCGAAGGCCGCTTATCCCTCGCATGCGCCATTTGCACAAGGTCGAGGTTGGCCATGACCCAGTCATGCCGCTCGGCCTTGGTCTTCGTTCGGTTGAAGAGCTTGGAGACGGCCAGATTGACGTTCTCGTAAACCGTCAGCCAAGGCAGCAGGGAGTGGTTCTGGAAAACGACGGCGCGTTCGGGACCGGGTCCGTTGACCTCACGATTTTCGAGGAGCACGGCGCCGGCGGAAACCGGGGTCAGGCCGGCAATGAGGTTGAGCAGAGTGGATTTGCCACAGCCCGAATGGCCGATGATCGAGACGAATTCGCCCGCGGAGATCGTCAGGTTGATGTCTTTCAAAACCTCGGCGCGCACGCCGCTGCGATCGAAATGTTTGTCGATATGATCGAGCTTCAGATAGGCATTCATCGGGACGTACCTTAGTTGGCGGTGGCGCCGCGCGTGATGAGTTTGCCGAGCGCAGCCACCAGCTTGTCGAGTGCGAAGCCGACGATACCGATATAGGCGAGCGCGACGATGATGTCCGGCAGGCGCGACGAATTCCATGCGTCCCAGATGAAGAAACCGATGCCGACGCCGCCGGTCAGCATTTCGGCCGCGACGATGGCGAGCCAAGAGAGGCCGACTCCGATCCTCAGGCCGGTGAAGATGTAGGGGGCCGCCGATGGCAGCATGATCTTCCAGAAAAACTCGAACTGATTGAGCCGCAGCACCTCGGCAACGTTGCGGTAGTCCTGCGGGATATTACGTACGCCGACGGCGGTGTTGATAATCACCGGCCAGATCGAGGTGATGAAGATGACGAAAATCGCGGAAGGGTTGGAATCCTGGAAGGCTGCGAGCGATAGCGGCAACCAGGCGAGCGGCGGAACCGTTCGCAACACCTGGAAGATCGGATCGAGACCGCGCATTGCCCAGACCGATTGGCCGATGATCGCTCCGACGATAACGCCGGTGACGGAGGCCAAGCCAAAACCATAGAGCACGCGTTGCAGCGAAACGAGCACGCGCCAGCCAAGCCCGATATCCTGGGAGCCGTTGTTGAAGAACGGATAGGCGATCAGGTCGTAGCTCTCCTGCCAGACCCGATGCGGCGAGGGCAAGGACGCATCCGGCGATGAACAGAGCGCCTGCCAGAAGAGCAGGATGAGTGCCAGCACCACGGCTGGCGGAACGACGTTGCGAAACGTGGCGGTTGCCGCATGACGAAAATCGATCCGTGATCTTTGCTTGCCGGATAATGGCAGAATTTTTGCCGCCGGCTTGGCAGAGACGGCAGTGGAGGGATTTGCTTTATTTGCCAGGGCGGACATCGACGCGCTCCTCACATGAACGAAAGGCCGGCGCGCCCGTGGCGCGCCGGAGGCGGGGTTAGGAGACAACCTTGATCGAAAGGCTGTCGAGATAGGCGGAAGGATTTTCAGGGTCGAAGATCTTGCCGTCGAAGAAGGTCTCCTTGCCACGGGAAGACGAGGCGGGAATATCGGCCGCCGCGACACCGAGATCCTTGGCGGCCTCGCGCCAGATATCTTCACGGTTCACCTGGTTGACCAGCGCCTTGATGTCGGTACTCGCCGGCAGATTTCCCCAGCGGATGTTTTCCGTCATGAACCAGGTATCGTGGCTCTTGAACGGATAGGAGGCGCCGTCTTTCCAGAACTTCATGTAGAGGTCGGTGGCCTTAACCTCGCGGCCGTTGCCATAATTGATGTCTCCCTTGAGGCGGCCGAGCACGTCCTTCGTCGGAACGTTGAACCATTGGCGCTTGCCGAGAATGTCCGCCATCTCCGCCTTGTTATCCATGCTCTCGCACCACTGCTGGGCCTCCATGACAGCCATCAGCAAGGCCTTGGCCGCATTGGGATTCTTTTCGATCCATTCGGCGCGGAGCCCCAGCGCCTTTTCGGGATGACCCTTCCAGAGCTCGCCGGTGGTAGCCGCGGTGAAGCCGATGCCTTGGTTGACGAGCTGCTCGTTCCACGGTTCGCCCACACAGAAGACGTCCATGTTGCCGACCTTCATATTGGCAACCATCTGCGGCGGCGGCACGACGATGGTCGAAACGTCCTTGTTTGGATCGATGCCGCCGGCGGCGAGCCAATAGCGTATCCAGAGGTCGTGTGTGCCGCCCGGGAAGGTCATGGCGGCCTTGATCTCCTTGCCTTCTGCCTTCTTTTTCTCGAACGCGGCCTTCAGCTTCGAGGCATCGAGCTGCACGCCGGTTTCGGCATATTCCTTGGCGACGGAAATGCCCTGGCTGTCGAGGTTGAGGCGGGCGAGGATCGCCATCGGCACCGGCTTATTGTTCTGCGTCACCTTGCCGGTATGCATGAGATAGGGCAGCGGCGAGAGGATATGGGCACCGTCGATACCGTTTGCTGCGCCGCCCAGCACGAGATTGTCGCGGGTCGCGCCCCAGGATGCCTGTTTGGCCACATCCGTTTCCGGAAGGCCATGCTTGTCGAAAAAGCCCTTCTCTCTAGCGATGATCAGCGGCGCGGAATCCGTGAGAGCGATAAAGCCGAGCTTGACGCCTTTCACTTCAGGGCCTGCTCCGGCTGCGAAGGCGCCGGACGGAAAGGCAGTTTTGACGGCGCCGATGAGGGCAGCCGCTGCGGTCGTCTTGAGCATGCTGCGGCGGGTTATGCCTATTGTCGAAATCCCAGTCTTCAAATTCGTTGTCATGCGCAGGTTCCCTCTGCTGGCTGAATTTGGACACAAAAAAACGCCGCTGGAAATTGCGTCCAGGGGATGGGAGCATCCCGGAGAGCAAAGACCTTGCGACGTCGGTGTCTGATGTAGGCGCTTATGCCGCGCCTATCCGCACCGGTCGCCGTTGACCGGTGCGTCTCAGGAGTTGCAAGCAGCGTGCCAATTTCAAGAAGAGTTGGTAACGGCATGAAGCAAAAGGAGAAATGCGAAGAATTGATAAATGCCTATTTTTTGGGCTTTGTTATTTTCTGCTTCCGTTTTGTGCGATTACTGCTGTGGCCGCAGCCATGGGAGCGCTCTATTTGTGCAGTGCACGCAATATGGAAGTCGCGATGACGAGGACGGGGGAATGGATTCTGCCCGCCCTATGCGTCGGTATTGCCACTGGCAAAGCTCAAGAGGGGAGGGTCAATGCGAGGTGATTGCCTCGCCGTCACCTCATTTCATTGCAGCAAAGATACGAGGCCGTAGAACGCTGCGGATATTGCCGCAGCCGCCGGCATCGTTACGATCCAGGCTATCACGATGTTGCCGGCCAATCCCCAGCGCACGGCTGAAACACGACGAGCCGCGCCCACTCCAACGATTGCTCCAGTGATGGTATGCGTCGTCGAAACGGGAATACCGAGCCACGTCGCTCCGAAGAGTGTCAACGCTCCGCCCGTCTCTGCGCAGAAACCTTGCATGGGGTTGAGCCGAGTGATCTTCGACCCCATGGTATGAACGATCCGCCATCCGCCAAAGAGCGTACCGAGAGCCATTGCCGACTGGCAGGAAATGACCACCCAGAAAGGCACGTAGAATGTCGGGCCAAGATATCCTTGGCTGAACAAGAGTACCGCAATGATGCCCATCGTCTTCTGCGCATCGTTCCCGCCGTGGCCAAGCGAGTAGAGCGAAGCGGACACAAATTGCATGACGCGAAATGTCCGATCCACCGCAAACGGCGTTTGCCGGACGAATAACCAGGAGACGGCGAGCACCAGCACGAGGGCGAGCAGGAAGCCGATGGCTGGCGAAAGGAAAATGGCACCGACGGTCTTTAGGAGGCCGTTCCAGACGATCGAACTGAAACCCACCTTTGCCAGGCCGGCCCCCACCAGCCCACCGACAAGCGCATGCGACGAACTGGACGGAATCCCGAAAATCCAGGTGAGAATATTCCAAATGATAGCGCCCATCAGTGCGGCGAAGATCACTTGAGGCGAAACGATCGCAGGATCGATGATGCCGGTTCCCAGCGTTTCGGCCACATGCAGACCGAAGAACAGGAATGCGATGAAATTGAAGAACGCCGCCCAGGCGACCGCATATTGTGGCCGCAGGACGCGGGTCGAGACGATCGTGGCGATCGAATTGGCCGCATCATGCAGACCGTTGAGAAAGTCGAAGAACAGGGCGACAACGACCAGGCCGACGAGCAGCGGCAAAGCGAGGGAGGCATCCATCAGACGTTCTCGATAAGAATGCCGCTGATCTCGTTGGCGACATCCTCGAAGCGGTCGACGACTTTCTCCAGCTCTCCGTAGATTTCGCTTCCGATCATGTAGGCCATCGCATTGCCGCTGGCGCCATAACGCACAAACAGCTCCTTCAAGCCCTGGTCGTGGAGCTCATCGGAACGTCCCTCCACTCGGGTGACCTCCTCCGCGATGGCTGCGAGACGTTGCGCATTGGCTCCCAATTTGTCGAGGAGGGGTATCGCTTCGGCGACAAGGTTTGCCGCCTTGACGATTTCACTGCCCATCTGCTGCATGAGCGGATCGAAGCAGGATTGCTCGAACAAGCGGATCGTCTTGACAGTTTTGTGCATCATGTCGATCGCATCATCCATCGACTGAATAAGGTCTTTGATGTCCCCCCGGTCGAAGGGCGTGATGAAGCTTCGCCGAACGGCAAGAAGAACCTCACGCGTGACGTCGTCGGCCTCGTTTTCCAATGTGACGATACGTTCACAGTTTTTCTGAACGTCATTGCCCTTCAGGAGTTGATCGAGGGCGTGCGCCGCGGCAACGACGGTCTTCGAATGCTTGGAAAACATTTCAAAGAATCTGTCTTCCCGTGGCATCAGCTTGCGAAAAATGCTCATCATGCCTGCGAACCTTCCTCGTGCGGCCGACTGTCATAAATGTGTCATAAACACGCTCAGGCAATTGAAGCAACAAGCAAATCGGCTACTCCATCGCTATGACGCCTAGCAAAAAAGGCAGGAAGCCTAGACTGGACAAAACCCAGCCACTACTGCGGCAGCTCGCTGCTGTTCCTGAAACGCTGTTCGCCGGCGCATTCCGCCAACAATATGGCGCTATTTGCTTCCGCCATTGCAATGCCGGATCCGAGGTCGAAATCCTGGTGATCACATCGCGCGAGAGCGCACGCTGGGTCATCCCGAAAGGGTGGCCGATGAAGGGGAAAAAGCCTTTCGAAGCAGCAGCAATCGAAGCATGGGAGGAGGCAGGCGTGCGCGGGCTGGTGAAGAAGAAGCCGGTCGGACGCTATACCTATCTCAAAGAATTCGACAATGGCGATGTGGCCCCCTGTATCGTCGACATGTTTCAGATTGAAGTCACGGAAATCAGCGGCGATTTCAAGGAGCGGGATCAGCGTATTCTCGAATGGGTCAGCCCGGATGAAGCGGCACGACGCGTTCGCGAGATCGAACTCAAGTCGCTGCTCGTCCAATTTGAAGTGCGCAGTCGCAAGAAACGCGATCGCGGCTGACCGCTGACACCTTTCCGCACGATGCTCTATCGCTCGAATGGTTCGCCCAGTGAAGCGACGCCGTTCAGTTTCAGCAGGCGGCGGTCGGCGGAGATGATGCCGAGCACGATGATCGTGACCAGATAAGGCAGGCTCGAGAGCAATTGCGAGGGAACGTCCAGCCCGCTTGCCTGGGCTGCAAGCCCCATCAGCGAGACCGCACCGAAGAGGCAGGCGCCGAGGAAGATGCGACCGGTGAGCCAGGTCCCGAAGACGACCAGAGCGACGGCGATCCAGCCGCGTCCGGCGATCATTCCGTCGGCCCAAAGTGGTGTGTAGACGACCGCCGCGTAGGCGCCGGCGAAGCCGGCCATCGCGCCGCCGAAGGCGATGGCGAGGATACGGACCGATATGACCGAATAGCCGATAGCGTGGGCGGCCTTCGGGTTCTCGCCAACGGCCCGGACGATGAGACCAAGCTTGGTGTAGGCAAGTATGGCCCAGAGAGCGAGGGTCGCGGCGAGCGAAATCCACACGACGATGTCCTGGACGAAAAGACCGCCGATGACCGGGAGTTCCGACAGCCCTGGAAGAGCAAGCTTTGAAAGACCTTTGACCGTCAGGCTTTCATAGGTCTTGCCGAAAAGCGCCGAGAGGCCCTGGCCAAGGATGCCGATGGCAAGGCCGGCGGCCACCTGGTTTGCCCGGAACCCGAGCGTGACGAAGGCAAAAAGCAGGGAAAGGGCAGCGCTGCCGAGCCCTGCGGCGATGAAGCCGAGAAAATGTCCGCCGCCATGATAAACGACGATGAAGGCGAGCACGGCGCCAAGCGCCATCAATCCCTCGACCCCGAGGTTGAGGACACCGGCGCGCTCGGCCACCAGTTCGCCGAGTGCTGCCAGAAGAAACGGTGTCGCGGCAGCAAGCATGCCGGCAAGAATGAACTCGATGGCGTTCATGGCAGGCTCCGCTGGGCGGTGCGGCGCCATTCAAGACGGTAGCGCACGAAGGCGACGGCGATCAGGTAGGCGAGCAGCAGACTGCCCTGGAAGACACGGACGGCGGCGATCGGCAGGCCGGCCGAGACCATGGCATTGTCGCCGCCGATATAGATGACCGCCATGACCAGCGCCGAGACCACGATGCCGATTGGATGCAGGCCGCCGAGATAGGCGACGATGATGGCCGCATAACCATAGCCGCTCGCGACCGAACGCTGCAGCTGGCCGAGCGGACCGGCAACTTCGGCGGCGCCGGCAAGGCCGGCAGCAAAACCGCCGATCAGCAGCGAAAGCCAGATCGCCCAACCTTCCCTGAAGCCGGCGTAGCCGGCAGCCCTCGGCGCCAGGCCGCCGACCTGCAGCTTATAGCCGATGAAGCTCTTCTGCATGAAGACCCAGGCCGCAACCGACAAAACGAGGGTGATGAGGAAGGAGACGTTGACACGAGTACCGGCAATCAGGGTCGGCACCATCGCATCGTACTGGAACATCACCGACTGCGGGAAATTGAAGCCGTTCGGATCCTTCCAGGGGCCGAGCAGCAGATAGTTCAACAGTTGCGCGGCAACGAGGCTCAGCATCAGCGAAACGAGGATCTCGTTGGCGTTGAGGCGTACGCGCCAGAAGGCGGTAAGAGAAGCCCAGAGTGCGCCGCCGATGGCGCCGAGCAGCAGCATCGCCGGCCAGATCCACTGGCCCGTCGCCTGGGGAAACCAGACCGGAATGGCGGAGGCGAAGATCGCCCCAAGGATAAACTGGCCTTCGGCGCCGATATTGAAAACCTTGGCGCGAAAGCCGATTGCCAGCCCCTGGGCGATGAGGAGGAGGGGCCCAGCCTTTAAGAGCACTTCCGAAAATGAAGCCCAGGAGAGGAAGGGCTCGAAAAGCATCGCATAGACGACCGCGACGGGGTCGCGGCCCATCAAGACATAAAGGCAAAGATTAAGTGCGATCGCCCCCCCGAGCGCGATGACGGGTGCGCAGAGGGCCGCAGCCAGCGATGCACGCTCCCGGCGGACCAGGGTGGGAACGGAAGCGGGTAACCAAGCGCTCATCACTGGACTTTCTCGGGCGAGGTATGTGCCCCGATCATGTATCGGCCGATCTCCTCGGGCTTCGTGTCCCGCGTTGCGAGCGGCGGGCTGAGCCGGCCGTGATGCAGCACCTGGATGGAATCGCAGAGCTCGAACAGTTCTTCCAGTTCCTCGGAAATGACGAGGATCGCCATGCCCTGATTGCGCAATGCGACCAGGCGGCTGCGGATGGCGGATGCAGCGCCGACATCGACGCCCCAGGTCGGCTGCGCCACGAAAAGCAATTTCGGAGACAGCATGATTTCGCGGCCAACGATGAACTTCTGCAGGTTGCCGCCGGACAGGGTGCCGGCTTCCGCATCCGGACCGGGTGTGCGGACATCATACTGACGGATACAATCCTTGGTGAATGTCATCGCTCGTGCCCTTTCGATGAGACCACGCCGTAAAAGCTTGAGTGGATGGGCCGTCAGCAAGCTGTTGAGGACGAGCGACATTTCCGGCACGGCGCCGCGTCCGAGCCGGTCTTCCGGAACGAAGGCAAATCCGAGCTGCCGCCGCGCGGCGGCATCGAGCCTGCCGACATCCATTCCCATCATGTAGATCCGGTCGCGTTGTTCGCGCCCCAGCATGGTCTCGCCCGAAATCAGCGCGGCAAGCTCACTTTGGCCGTTGCCCGAAATACCGGCGATCCCAAGGATTTCGCCGGAACGCACTTCGAGACTGAGGCCGGAGAGCGGCACCGCAAAGGGATCGTCGGGCTGGTGGTCCAAACCGATGATCTCCAGCCGCTTTTCCCCGCCAGACAGCGGCAGCGCCGAGATGGGTGCCGGCATATCGCGGCCGATCATCATCCGGGCAAGGTCATGGGCGTCGTGATCGCGCGGGTCGATATCTCCGGTCACGCGTCCGCTCCGCAGAATCGTCGCGCGGTCACAGATCGCCCGAATTTCTTCGAGCTTGTGGGAAATCAGCAGGATGGAAACGCCGCCGTCGCGCAGCCGACGCAGGGTGTCGAAGAGTTTCTCCACCAGTTGCGGCGGCAGGACGGAGGTAGGCTCGTCAAGGATCAGCAGCTTCGGATTGGTCATCAGGCTTCGGATGATCTCCACCCGTTGCCGCTCGCCGACGGACAGCACATGCACATGGGCAAGCGGATCGACTTCGAGGCCGAACTCCCGTCCAAGCGTCCGGATACGTTCCTTGAGATCAGCTTTGCGACCCGGCACCACCAGCTGAATATTCTCGATGACCGTCAATGTCTCGAACAGCGAAAAGTGCTGGAAGACCATGCCGATGCCCTTGCGCCTCGCCTCCGCGGGGGAGGCGAGGCGCAAGGGTGTTCCTTCCCAGACGACATCTCCGTCGTCCGGCTGCTCGACACCGTAGATCAGCTTCATCAGCGTCGATTTTCCCGCCCCGTTTTCTCCGAGAATCGCATGGATCGATTGCGGAGCCACGTCCAGATCGATTGCCTGATTGGCATGGATCTGGCCGTAGCTTTTCGAAATGCCGCGCAGCGACAGGAGCGGGGTGGTCATGAATTATTTCGGCAGCGGCGTCGAGACGCCCTTGACGTGCCAATTCATGGCGATGATCTCGGGGTCGGCCATAGTTGCGCCCGAGGCGGCACCTTCGCTGCCGTCGGCCTTGGTGATCGGCCCGGTGAAGGGCGAGAAGCTGCCGTCGGCGATCTTTGCCTCGACCTCTTTGATCTTGGTCATTACGTCGGCCGGAATATTGGGGTTCCAGTCGACCACTTCGACGACCTTGTCGGCGACGCCGAGGAACGTATTGGCCCCCTTGAACGTACCGGCGAGATGGGCATCGACCGAAGCCTTGAAGAAGGGCGACCAGTCCGTCGAGATGCAGCCGAGATAGGTTTTCGGCGCATACTTCTTCATCGAGGAGTTGAGGTTGAAGGCGTAGACGCCGGCGTCTTCACAGGCAGAGATGACGGATGGCGTGTCCTGTGCATTGGAGAAGATCACGTCGCACTTCTGCGCGATCAGCGCCTTGGCTGCCTCCTGCTCCTTGGCCGGGTCGAACCAGGAATTGACCCAGACGACGGAGACTTCGATATCCGGCTTCACCGCCTGGGCGCCGAGCGTAAAGGCGTTGATCGAGGTAATGAGCTCGGGAATGGCAAAGGCCGAGACGGAGCCGAGCTTGCCAGTCTTGGAAAGCGCCGCCGCGGCCATGCCGAGCAGATAGGTGCCCTGGAAATATTTGGCGGCGAACGGCGAGAAATTCGGAGCAACCTGGAAGCCGGAGGCATGCAGGACCGTCACGCTCGGATCACGGCGGGCGATCTGCAGGGCGCCGTTCTGATAGCCGAAGGAGCCGGCAATCAGGAACTTGTTTCCGTCGGCGACGGTCTTGGTCATGATGCGGTCGGCGTCCGGGCCTTCGGCGATATTCTCAAGCACCGTGACCTTCACCTTGTCGCCGTAAGCGGCCTTGATCGGCTCGAGACCGGCGGCCAGGGCGTGCCCCCAGCCGACGTCGCCGATCGGCGAAGGGACGACGAGCGTGATGCCGAGCGGCTGGTCGGCGGCGAAGGCAAGACGGCGGCCGAGCGCGCCGGCAAGGCCGGTGGCGGCAGCGGCCGTCATCAGGTTTCTGCGGGTCAATTTGGTCATGTTCACGGGTTCCCTTTTTTGGTTTTTAGAATTTCACGGCTGCGAGTGCAGCCTCGGCGTCGGCAGAAAGCTTGGCCTCGTCGAGACCGGGGAATTCCCCCTTCTGCCAGACGATGCGGCCATTGATCATCGTCATGTCGGTCGCCATGCCGATGCCGACGCGGGCAATCAGGCTCAACGGATCGTGCCGCGTACCGACATAATCCATGCGGCGCGTGTCAATCGCAAACAGGTCGGCTGCCATGCCGGGCGCCAGCCGGCCGATGTCGCGCCTGCCGAGCAGGCTCGCACCGCCTGTCGTGCCGTAGCCGAGGAAATCGACGGGCGGCGGCACGGGATGGGCGCGGCTGGAGGAGACCAGGCACTGCAGCATATAGGCGGAGTGCAGGCAGTGCATCAGGTTGGAATTGTCGTTGGAGGCGGCCCCGTCGCAACCAAGGCCGATGCGCAGGCCGAAGGCGGCCATGGCGGGAATGTCGGTGACTTCAGCGCCGACCAGATAGACCGGCTCCGGGCAGTGCGCCACGCCGGTGCGGCTCGCCGCCATCTTCCTGAGTTCGTCGTGGCTCAACTCCCAGCAATGGGCATAGAAGGTGTCCGGCCCGGCAAAGCCGACTTCTTCCAGATAATCGACCGTGCGCATGCCATGGCGAGCATGAATGACCGGGCTTTCGCCCTCGCCGACATGGGTGTGCATCATGACGCCGCGATCACGCGCCAGCGCCACCGATTCCGCAAAGGTCTCGCGATAGCAATTCACCGGCTGGCAGGGCGCCACCACGACCTGGCGCATGCTGAAGGGGTTGGCATCGTGGTAAGTGTCGATCAGCCGGGCGCAGTCGGCGATGAATTCATCGGTCGTTTCCAGCATCTCGTCGGGAATGGTCGAGCCCTCCGACTTCGGCAGGGTATTGCCGCCGCGGCCGGCGTGGAAGCGCATGCCGAACAGTTCGGCTGCTTCGAACTGGCGGTCGATCAGCCGCTTCCCGGCGTGCCGCGGGAAATTGTATTGATGGTCAAAAGCCGTGGTACAGCCATGTTTGATCATCTCGGCCATCGCCGTGACGGAGGAGTGGTAAAAACACTCCTCGTTGAGCTGCGAAAAGATCGGGTAGATCCAGTCCAGCCACTCGATGACCGAAAGCTTCGTCCAGTCGAGATCGGCGCGATTGCGCACGAAGCATTGGAAAAAATGATGATGGGTGTTGACGAGGCCGGGATAGACGAACCAGCCGGCAGCATCCTGAACAGTCGTGCCGGCGAAAAGCGCGTCCGCCGCCAGATTTTCGCCGATCGCCACAATCGCCGAACCGTCGGTCAGGAGATCGACATGGCGACGGACGACCGGCCCCTTGCCCTCGTCGACGATCACGGCCGCGCAGTTCTTCAGGAGATAGCCGGTCATGTCACGCCTCGCCCGGTTCTTCGATATGAGGTTCGGGCTTCAATTCGTGCAGCCGGTGAATACCCGGCATTTCGATAAACTTGTCGAGGGCTCGCAGCGCCCGCGACCAGAGCCGGATGGCGGGATAAGCATCCAGCGTCACGCCCCCATCGGGCGCCAGCGCCACATAGGGAAAGCAGGCGATGTCGGCAATTGTCGGCCGGTCGGCGGCAAGAAAGCGCACGCCGCGAAGACCCTGCTCGACGAGCCCGGCCTCGAGCTCGCGAAGTGCGGCGATACCCTGGGCCTGCAGCGCGCCGATATCGCCCGGCCGCAGCAGCATCTCATGAAGTCGCGCGCCGCCGAGGCTTGCCGTCAGCCGGCCGGAGAACGACAGCCATTGCTGCACCTGGGCCGCTTCCCACGCCGCGCCATTACCAAGCCATTCGGGTGCTGCCTTGGCGGCGAGATAGACGAGAATCGCCGACGACTCGGTCAGGATCAGATCACCATCCTCCAGGATCGGAATGGAGCCTGCCGGATTGAGGGTGAGAAGCTCGGGGCCGCGATGCTCGGCGCCGGGATGGAAATCCACCGGACGAAGTTCCAGCTTCACGCCGGTCAGCGCCGCCATCAGGCGCACCTTGTAGCAGCTGGGGGAAAGAATGTAGTCGTAGAGCCTCATTGCGCCACCAGCTGTGCGCCGTAAGTATAATTGTGACGCTTGAGCCAACGCCGGTATGCGATCGATGTCAGATCGGCCCGCGTCGGGATTTCCATACCGGGATCAAGCGGCAGGAGCCGCGGGATCTGGTTTTCGAGGATCGAACGGTCTTGCAGGAAGATCGTCTGCTGGAAGTGGATGAGGTCGGTCATCGCAGTTTCGTCGTCGAAGAGCGCCATCCACGGCCAGACGTCGCACAGGTCCTCGGCCAGCGGCTGCACGAAGAGCGTGATGACATCCCATTCGCTCGGGCGCGGCGGGCAGGTCTTGTAGAGCACGGAACAGGTCGGTGCCGGCACGCGGTACATATACTCCGTGGTGATCCCGCCGCTTGCCGACTTGGAGGCCTGCGGCTGGTAAAACTTCACCTGCGTTGCCCAGACTTCGTCTTCCTCCTCGCGGATCTCGACCTTGTAGTTCTGAACCTCCGTGTGCGGCTCTGCACCGAGAATGTCGGTGTGGACGAAGGGGAAATGGGCAATGTCGAGGAAGTTCTCGACGGCGCGCAGGGGCGAGCAGCGTACCCGCACCACGCCGACGTCGACGAAACGGCGGCCGGGCTGGTCGGCCTCGGGGATCGGGAAAATATCCTTCTTCGGCTCGCCGAGGGAAGACCAAACATGGCCGTAACGTACGCGCACCGGCAGAACACGGCCGTCGCCGGCCGTTACCCGCGCATTGCCATCGGCGTCGCTCGCCACTTCGATCGGCTCGCCCATCAACGCCGTCCTGCGACCGGGGCTCTCAAGCTGACTGAAAAGCCCGACCGGATACCATTCGTCGATCATCGCCTGCATCCTCACCGCGCGATCTCCTTTTTCTGAAGACCTTCAGCCCGGCGGCGCAGGCCTTCGGCGGCCCGCGAAGCGCCGATGGCGACGGCGGGGCCGACGTCACCCTTCAGCAGCACATGGATCAGCGTCTGCCCATCTTCCTGAGCGGATAATAGCAGACAGAAGCTGCCCGTGGATGCGTCGATCTCGATAAGACCGTCAGGGTTCGCCTTCACGCCGGCTGCCGCCTCGATCGCGGCAGTGCCGGCAAACGCCGTCAGCGAGCGCAGGGGCATGAGGCCGTCAAGCCTCGGCGGCTTCGAAGTGGGCGTGCCGACCGCCACCCAGATCACGCTGCCCGCTTCCTCGACGTCATGGGTGGCGACACGGATGGTTTC
Source organism: Rhizobium sp. NZLR11 (assembly GCF_019685115.1). Classification (NCBI taxonomy): domain Bacteria; kingdom Pseudomonadati; phylum Pseudomonadota; class Alphaproteobacteria; order Hyphomicrobiales; family Rhizobiaceae; genus Rhizobium; species Rhizobium sp. NZLR11. Next base: position 312,324 of record NZ_JABDWD010000002.1, read on the forward strand.
CGGCGGCGCCAGCCCCGGATGGGCGGGAATGCGCAGACAGTTTCCGGCCTGACCATAGCTCCAGCCGTGATAGATGCAGGAAAGTGCCTCGCCGCGCACGAAGCCATGGGACAAACGCATGCCGCGGTGCGGACAGCGATCCGCCGATGCCGATATACGCCCCAAAGCGCTGCGCCAGAGGGCTATCGATCCAGATGCCGTCCGGGCCGGCATGACGGTTGCGGCCGGCAGATCCCGGGAAAGGGCGACTGGCGTCCAAAAGCCGGTCGTATCGGATGGCATGATTAGACTTCCTGAACCATACTATGTTTTGTAGAGCACGCTCCACCTTGGCCTCAAGGCAGTTGCGCTCAAGGCCTCACGTTTGCATAGTTATTTCGCATTGGCAATATTGATTAAATAATATGCACATCGCAAAAAACCGCATCTGGTGTCAGGCCGTTTCTCCGATGATCGCCGTGCGTTCTATGCTCTCGACCCATACGTCGATTGGCCCCAGCGAGCACCCCATCTCCATCATGTCGATCAAATCCTCCGGTCCTGAAAGCTCGAGTTCGATCCGCATCGAACTTGTATGAGATATGCTGTGCGAGAGCCCGAGCTTGGCGGCATGGCGCCGGATCCAGGGGACAAAGGACGCAGCCTCGAGATCACCGACAATCGTCATCCGCTCCTGAAGGTGGCTTGTATCTTGTCCCATGCTCGCCCTTGCTTTTCCTGCACCATAGCGCCTGGATGAACTTGCGAAAGGGTCATCATCGAATCGAGGATACGCCGTCGGAGTTTGCTCTGCAAAAGGCCGGTGACCCTCCACGATGCTCAGCTTGCACCGTGGTGAGCCGACAGGTCGATGACGCCGCCTCGACGGCAAGCCCATAGCCATGACGGCCGTTTCTCGAAAAGAACAGAAATCGTGGATGGGCTATGCTTGTCTTGGGCCTTGTTTTGGCCTCAGGCGATGCCGCCGAGGCAGACATATTTGATTTCGGTGAATTCCTCGATGCCGTATTTCGAGCCTTCGCGGCCGAGGCCGGAGAGCTTGACGCCGCCGAAGGGGGCTTCGGCCGTCGAGATCAGCCCGGTATTGACGCCGACCATGCCGTATTCCAGCGCTTCGGCGACCCGGAAGACCCGGGCGAGATCCTTGGCGTAGAAATAGGAGGCGAGACCGAACTCGGTGTCGTTGGCCTGGGCGATCACATCGCCTTCGTCCTTGAAGCGGAAGAGTGGAGCCACCGGTCCGAACGTCTCTTCCTTCGCCACAGCCATGCCAGCGGCGACGTCGGCCAGCACCGTCGCCTCATAGAAGCGCCCGCCGAGCCGATGGCGATGCCCGCCGGCAATGACCCGGCCGCCCTTGGAAAGCGCATCGGCGACATGCTCTTCGACCTTGGCAAGTGCTGCCTCGTCGATCAGCGGGCCGAGATTGATGCCCTCGTCGAAGCCGTTGCCGGTCTTCAGCGCTCCGACGGCCTTCGACAACTTCTCGGCAAAGGCGTCATAGACACCCTCCTGCACATAGAGGCGGTTGGCGCAGACGCAGGTCTGGCCGTTGTTGCGGAACTTGGCGATCAAAGCACCTTCCACGGCCGCATCGAGATCGGCATCGTCGAAGACGATGAAGGGGGCGTTGCCGCCGAGTTCCAGCCCAAGCTTCTTGATGGTCGCGGCGCTCTGCCTGTAAAGCTCGGTGCCGACTTCGGTCGAGCCGGTGAAGGTCAGCTTGCGTACGACGGGGCTTGCGGTCATCTCGCCACCGATGGCGCGCGCCGAGCCGGTCAAGACGCTGAACAGGCCTTTGGGGAAGCCGGCGCGCTCGGCAAGGATGGCAATGGCAATTGCCGAAAAGGGCGTCTGCGAGGCCGGCTTCAACACCATGGCGCAGCCGGCGGCAAAGGCCGGCCCCGCCTTGCGGGTGATCATCGCATTCGGGAAATTCCACGGGGTGATGGCGGCAACGACACCGATCGGCTGCTTCATCACCAGAATGCGCTTGTCCTTCTGATGGCCGGGAACGATGTCGCCGTAGACACGCCGCGCCTCCTCGGCAAACCATTCGATGAAACTCGCGCCATAGGCGATCTCGCCCTTGGCCTCAGCAAGCGGCTTGCCCTGTTCTGATGTCAGGATGCGGCCGAGATCGTCCTGATTGTCCATCATCAGCTGGAACCAGCGCCGCAGGATCACCGACCGTTCCTTGGCGGTGCGGGCTGCCCATTCCTTCTGCGCAATCTCGGCTGCGGCAATCGCCGCCTTGGTTTCCGCAGCCCCCAGATTGGGAACGCGGCCGATGATCTCGCCGGTCGCGGGATTATCCACGGCGATCGCATTGTCCCCGGCCTCGATCCAATCGCCGCCGACCAATGCGGCCTGCCGAAACAAAGTTGCGTCCTTCAATTCCATGACTGTCTCCTCAGATAGACCATTTCTGTTTCTTCGAGTCGCGGGGATGCTCTATCTCTTTTCGTGTTTGTGCAATCCACCACACAATTTTGCGGGAATGCGCTCGACACCTCAGGCACGCGATCGCGGACAACTGCCCATCCGGCTGCCGCCACCGACCGGGGTCGAGCCACGGGTCTCGACCCGTCCTTCGGACCCCCGTAAACGGGGCGAATGCCGCAGCCTCTCCGTCACCAGGGTCTTGTAGGGCACGTCCCTTCTGCCCGTCAGTACGGGGGAGAAGGTAATCCATCAGCGTAAAATTAGATTTCGCCAGTCCATTACACTAGCTTAGCGCATGGCCGGCCAAACCATAAACCGCCGGTTCGCCGCTCTGCCTATTTAAGAAATTACGCCCCTTGGACATGGTCGTAACGGTATCGGAGACGGCGAGCCGGCTCTGTTGAAGGAACTCGGCGAACAGGCCTTTCTCTCGGGTATCAACACGTGCGAACCCGCCTGCCAAATCCTTGAGATGCACGGCGGCAAGATTGATCGCGTCCTGATCATTGCTTGCCACGATCGGACCAATCACATGGCCACGCCCGAACTCGCGGCACATGGAATAGCCGACGATTTCGTCGCCTCGCCGGAGTGTGCAAATGGACGCCCCCTCAGCAAGCAAAGCGATCAACTTGCCGCGATCGGTGCCGAAGGCTCGCGTATCGAGAGCGTTGATCTCCTCGATTTTATCGCTGGACGGTTCGCTCAACTGCCCATTCAGCTCCGGCAGGGGAGGAAGCTTCGGTCCGACATCTCCCTGGTACTGATAGACAATCGCTTCCTTGGTGAAATCGAGCGAAACATAAAGTCTGTAAGCTGCATGGGTCGAATTCAAGCTCAGATTGCGGTCGCCGCACTGCTCGAACACTTGGTCCATGAGCCATCGCCCGGTCCCTTGCGCCTGCGTGCGAGGCGAGGTGATCACCAGCCCGATCGTGGCGAAATCATCGCCATGCGGAAACCACATCGCACTTCCGAAGACGCGTCCTATGCCATCGACCGCAACGATGCCAAGCCCAGCGCGCCGCAGGAGATCCCAGTCTTTGGGCCGGTGCGGCCAGCCGACGCCGATCGACAGCGCGTGAAGCAGGCTGACATCGACACTGTTTATATCCTGCGCGATCAATTCGAATGATTTCAGGCGCACTGATTTTTGCATTTTCGGATATCCGCTCCGTTCGCCGGATCACCAAGCTCCACTGGAGGTAGACAGTGTCTTTGATCATGCGCCGATTGCAACCAAGTCACAATATTGCACACCAAGGCCGGCAGGATTGGCTTGTTCATCGCAACAATTCGAAATCTTCAGCTGAACCGAAGCCCTACTCAGCAGGTAAAACGCATCCCTGCGCTTAGGCTAGGTAACATCTAGACCACTCTGAAGGCAACTTGGTCACTCCCATGGACGTCAAAGAAATTCTCGCAAGGTTGATCGCATTCCCCTCCGTTGTCGGCACGCCGAATGGCGCGATTACCGACTGGATACGTGACTATTGCCGGAAGGCGGGAGCCGATGTGACAGTCCATCTCGGCCCGGAAGGTGACCGGTACAACCTTTTCGCGACCGCCGGACCGCGCGAAGGCCAGGGTTACATTCTGTCCGGGCACATGGATGTCGTGCCGGCCGGCGAACGGGAATGGAGTTCGGATCCTTTCGTTCTGCGCGCTGAGGGGGACAGACTTTTCGGACGTGGCACCAGCGACATGAAAGGCTTTCTCGCCTGCGCCTTGGCCGCATTGCCGAAGCTTGCCGCCATGAACCTGCGGCGGCCAATTCACCTTGCCTTCTCCTATGACGAGGAGGCAGGCAGCCGCGGCGTACCGCATCTCATCGCTGAGCTGCCAAACCTGTGCAATGCCCCGCTGGGCGCAATCATCGGTGAGCCGAGCCGGATGCAGGCCGTCCGGGCGCACAAAGGCAAAGCAGCTGTCCGCCTCGAGGTGATCGGGCGCTCGGGGCATTCTTCCCGTCCGGATCTCGGACTAAACGCCATTCATGCCATGGCCAATCTGATCACCGAGGTTGCGGAATACGGCAAGTCCCTGACGAACGGTCCGTTCCACGATGATTTCGCGCCTCCCTACTCGTCATTGCAGGTTGGTGTCATTACCGGCGGCCAGGCGGTCAATATCATCCCGGATCGCTGCACCGCCGATATCGAGGCCCGCGCTGTGCCCGGTATCTCCCCGTCATCTCTGCTGGAGCCGGTAAGGGCGAGGCTCGCTGCTCTCAAAGTCCAGGGTTTCGAGGTGGGCTGGCACGAGCTGAGCGCTTACCCCGGACTGGCGCTCCCCGCAGGCAGCGACCTCGCAGCGCTGCTGATGAAATTGACGGGGCAGGAGCCGCTTGCCGCCGTAAGCTATGGCACGGAGGCCGGGCTCTACCAGCAGGCTGGCATCGATTCCATCATCTGCGGTCCTGGGGATATTGGTCGCGCACACCGCCCTGACGAATACATCGAGCTTGGCGAACTCGCAGCATGCCAGACGATGATCGAAGAACTCGGCGCCCATCTTGCCGAAGGCTGAAAGAAGGCGATTTTCATGGCGTTTCTCTTCAACTCCGATGCCACACGCGGTGCGATCTTCCAGGAGATTTTTGCGCGCGAACTGCCGGATCTGGAGTTCGTCGGGCGGGGCCAGCCGGTGGATCCGCAAAGGGTGCGGTATCTTCTGACATGGACGATCCCCAGCGATATCTCGCGTTACCGCAATTTGGAAGTTTTGTTTTGCATCGGCGCCGGCGTCGATCAGCTCAAACAAGACAGCCTACCGGACCACGTAGCGGTCGTCCGCATGGTCGAGGACGGCATTATCCGGATGATGCAGGAATACGTCACTCTCGGCGTCCTGACGCTCCACCGGGAGATGCTCGCTTACCGGGAGCTGCAGCGACAGTCTGTCTGGCAGACGCTCGCCGCGCCGCAGGCCGCACAGCGCCGAATAGGTTTCCTGGGCCTCGGCATCCTGGCGCAGGCGGCGATCGAACGCTTGAAGCCCTTCCAATTTCCACTCGCAGCATGGAGCCGAAGCAAGAAGCAAATCGACGGCGTCACCTGCCATCATGGCACGGATGGACTGGCCGACTTTTTGGCGAAGACCGACGTCCTGGTCTGTCTGCTGCCGCTGACCGACGAGACGCGCGGCATCCTCAATGCCGAGCTCTTCGCACAGCTGCCGGGCGGCGCACGGCTGTTGCATGTGGGCCGCGGGCCGCACCTTGACCACGCGGCTTTGATCGAGGCTCTCGATAGCGGCCGTCTTGCCGCGGCGATTCTCGATGTCACCGATCCCGAGCCGCTGCCGGCAGAACATCCACTCTGGCAACATCCGAAAGTAGCGATTACGCCGCACATCGCCTCCGTCACGCAACCGGAAACGGCAGCGCAATCGGTCACTGAAAATATTCGGCGCCACCGCGCCGGCGAAAAGCTGATCGGCCTGGTCGATCGGACACGCGGTTATTAAACGAGGAAAATGACATGTCGCTTCTTCTGACTATCGATATCGATCCAAATTTCACCCCCAAACAGGCCTTGCCGGACGCAGAACGGCTGATTTCAGGCAATCCCGCCTACAAGACCTGGGCGCAAGATGCCTCAAAAGGCGAGAAGGTGCTGACCGGCATTTGGGAAGCGACGCCCGGCGAGCACCATTCCATCAAGGGCACGGTCTACGAGTTCTGTCACATCATTTCCGGTGTCGTTGAAATCGACGAAAAAGACGGCGAGACGAAGACTTACCGTGCCGGCGATAGCTTCGTGATGAAGCCCGGTTTTGTCGGCGTCTGGCGTACCATCGAGACCATGCGCAAGATCTACGTCTGCGTTTACGACTGAACGACTGCCAACGGCGCTCGCCCGAAAGATGGGCGCGCCTGCCGCATAGAAGCACCGAAGGCCGGCAGAAGGGTAAGCCTCAACATTCGGCGTCCTATCCGCAGACGAGGCCGCTGATCCGGTCAAATCTCCAGGCCTTCGACGATGGCGAAGATCTTCTTGAGGTTGCCGTGGATCGATAGGCGGTTGATCGTCCCGCGACCGACGAAGATCGCGTCTCCCGCCTCGACTGACGTTTTCGTACCGTCTCCATCGGTCACATCAGCCTGCCCCTCCAGGATGTACATCAATTCATGGACGGGATGAGGGCGCGACAGCCGGACGTGCGGCGTCGTCGCCCAGACACCTGTTCGAAAGCCGACCGCCTCGTCGGAAAATGCCCTGAAGTGACTGCACTGAGGTGTGTCCCCCTCCACGAACTGCGCCGGAGGCGGCGGGGAGGGGGCAAGTGCAACCTGCCTATCGATCGCAACGACGCCTTGCGTGCTCAATGTTGCCGCGGTCGTCGCACAGAAGATCCAGCGGGTGCCTTTTTCCGCTTCCGCCGTGATGTCGCTGCCCCGGCCGATGACCACGCTGTCGCCGGATGTGAGATCAAATGTTGAGCCGCCCGAATGCAGGACAAGTCGCCCTGCCACGACAACCAGGGATTCCGTATGGGGAAAGCTGGCGATCGAGGTCTTTCCGTTCAAATGCACGGATCCGGCGGAAACCCCGCCCGAAGCGCTCCAGACGATATTGCGGCCGGCTCCGAATATGTCGTCTGGCCCTAAGGTGCGTCGCTGGCCTTCCGGAGCAGATCCGCTTTTCGCCTCGAAGAGGAGGATGGTCTTACCGGTCATCGTCTGACTCCCAATTTGGTGCGACATTCATAGGTCTGGTGCTGGTGCCGACGGGCCGCAAGCCGATTTATCAGGCCAGGCCAGGCTCGTTCCCAGTCCTTTGGAGTCGGCCCGATGCAGCAGCACTTCGGCAACAGCAGAGCATCATCGGACATGGTCTACTCCTGGAAGCACCTCGGGACCGAATTCTGCGTAGATCCTAATCTGTGGCTTCAAGGGGTGGGCTGCGGAGTTGGCGCATAAACAGAATATCCTGTGGTTTGCTGCCCCCAACACAGGCAATTGTTGCGAAACAAGGCCGCCTGCGCCGCACCTCTCCAGCGCAAGCAGGCATATACTTCAGGCATTCGGATCAGACGAGCATAAGGGCATGCGCCAATGAAATTTGCTTCCTACTGGCATGACACCTCAATCCCATTCGCAGGAGGCATCGTCGACCCCGTCTCGGGAGATTTCGAGGTTGCAGTGATCGGCGCCGGCTTCACGGGGCTCAACGCCGCGCGCACACTGGCGCAATCCGGTGTGAAGGTCGCTCTGTTGGAAGCCGAGCACGTCGGGTATGGTGCCTCCGGCCGCAATGGAGGGCACCTTAACAGCGGTCATTTCGCAAGCTTCAGTGCCGCCAGGCAGCATCTCGGAGAAGACCGGGCGCGGCGCTTGTGGCGAGCCTATGATGACTCGATCGACATGATCGAACGGATCATCGAGGAAGAAAAGATCGCCTGCGATTTCCGCAGGGGCGGCAAGCTCAAGCTTGCCTCGAAGCCCTCTCATGTCGGCAAGCTGCAGGCGATGTCAGACGAAATCCGTCGCGAGGTCGACCCGTCAGCCGAATGGCTCACGCGTGAGGACCTCCGCAAGGAGGTGCTATCGGATGCCTTCCATGGTGGGATTCTCTATCCGAAATCCGCCATGATGCACATGGGACGCTACGCCAACGGCGTGGCGCAGGCGGCCCGTCGCCATGGTGCTGCGATCTGGGAGCGAAACCCGGTCACCGGCCGCGAACGCGTGCCGAATGGATGGCGGCTAACCACACCGACCGGCTCGCTTACTGCGCGCCAGGTCATCCTGGCGACCGATGCCTATACGCCAAGCGTCTTTAACTATTTCCGCCGGAGGCTCATGCCGATCGCTTCCTTCATCATTGCGACGCGCCCGCTCACGCCGCAGGAGGTCGCCGCGACGGTTCCGGGCAACCGCAACTTCACCAACTCGCTCAACATCGCCAACTATTTCCGCCTGACGCCCGACAACCGCATGCTGTTCGGGGGGAGGGCAAGATTTTCGACTGTGTCGAACCAGAAAACCGACGTCAGCTCTGGCCAGCTTCTGCGCCAGCAGATGCTCGGCATGTTTCCGCAGCTTGCCGACGTCGAGATCGACTATTGCTGGGGCGGCCTCGTCGGTTGCACGCAAGACCGTTATCCCCGCGCGGGCAGCGCCGAGGGTGTGATTTACAGCATGGGCTATTCCGGCCACGGAGCCCAGTTGTCGACCTTCATGGGTAACGCCCTGGCGAATATGGCGATGGGGCGCAAAGACGCCAATCCACTCGACGGCTTCGCCTGGCCCGCCGTTCCGATGCATACCGGGAATCCGTGGTTCCTGCCGATCGTCGGCACCTATTACCGCATGAAGGACCTGCTGCCCTGACCGATCCTGGCGCCGCCCCGGTCGCGGCTAGACGGCCTCACCTGGGGACGGCCGACGACGTCATGGACGGCCACCCCTGGTCCCTGCCGATCCTCCGCGCAATTGCCGCATGAAGGACCTTGTAAGATGATCACGCCTCTCGAACACCTGTCCCGCAACGGTCGTCTGGACAAGTTCTTCATCGACGGTCGATGGCTCGAACCCAAGGGCACCGCCAAGGGCGTCGTGGTCAACCCTGCCACGGAAGAGGTGGTGACCCACTTTGCGCTCGGAAACGCCGAGGATGTCGATGCGGCTGTTTCCGCCGCCCGACGGGCCTTCGCCACCTGGAGCCGCACCAAACCGGAATACCGCGCGGGCCTGCTTGAGCGCCTGCAGGCGCTGCTCGAAGCCCGTAGCGAACTGTTTGCGCAGTGCCTGAGCCTCGAAATGGGCGCGGCGATCGGATATTCGCGCACCGCGCAGGTGCCGCTGGCGGTCGCCCATGTCAAGGTCGCTCGCGAGGTCCTGGAAGCCTTCCCCTTCGTCAAGCAGCGCGGCCACACCGCCATCACCCACGAACCGATCGGTGTCTGCGCACTGATCACGCCATGGAACTGGCCGCTCTACCAGATCACTGCCAAAGTTTCGCCGGCACTCGCCGCAGGCTGTACTGTCGTGCTGAAGCCCAGCGAGCTTTCTCCCCTCAACGCGCTGCTGTTTGCTGAGGCGATCGAGGACGCCGGCTTCCCCTCCGGCGTCTTCAACCTCATCAATGGTGACGGCCCGTCCGTCGGTTCGGTCCTCGCGTCGCATCCCGATGTCGACATGATTTCCATTACCGGCTCAACCCGCGCCGGTATCGCGGTGGCTCAGGCTGCCGCGCCGACTGTCAAGCGCGTCGCGCAGGAGCTTGGCGGCAAGTCACCGAACGTGGTCCTGCCGGACGCCGATCTCGATCGAGCCGTTTCCTTAGGCATAGCGGCTGCTTTCCGCAATCTCGGCCAATCATGCAGCGCGCCGACGCGGATGATCGTACCGTGCACGCGGCTCTCCGAGATCGAGTCGCTTGCCAAGAGGGCCGCAGATGAGATCGTCGTCGGTGATCCCCGTTCAAACGCCACCACGCACGGTGCGATCGCCAACCGCGCCCAGTTCGATCGGATCCAGACCATGATCGGCGTCGGAATTGCGGAAGGCGCTACGCTCGTTGCCGGCGGAGAGGGTCGCCCAGCCGGTCTGAATGCCGGGTTCTACGTTAAACCGACGGTTTTCTCGGACGTGCGCACAGACATGCGCATCGCCCAGGAGGAAATCTTCGGCCCGGTCCTCTGCCTTATTCCCTACGACACGGTGGACGAAGCCATCGCCATCGCCAACCATACCGTCTACGGCCTGGCTGCGCATGTGCAGGGCAAGAATATAGACATCGTCAAGGACGTCGCCTCACAGATCCGCTGCGGACAAGTGCATCTCAACTATCCGGCCTGGGATCCACACGCGCCTTTTGGCGGCTTCAAACAATCTGGAAATGGACGCGAATTCGGCATTGAGGGCATGCTCGAATACCTCGAAGTCAAATCCATCCTCGGATACTTCTAGGGCATCCGTCAACGCTGGCCGATGGCTCCTTCTGCACGTCCTCCCGACCTTTGAAGGCCATCAGCCGAAGCGTCAAGGCAACAACCGAATCTGACTGTCGCCTCGCGCAAAACGTTATTTTCCACCGCTCTGGCACCCGCAGTCGATGCATGCTGCTTGCCCTGTTTCGCTAAGCTCAGCCCGGGAACACGTCGAGGGCTGCGATGGCGGCACGGGACGAAATTCATCCATCACGGTGGCTCTTGCAGCCGACGACCAATGGTCCGAGAGGAAACGATATGCTTGAGTTGAAAGACAAAGACCTTTTTCAGCAGGCCGGCCTGATCGACGGGATCTGGTCGAGGGCAGCGTCGGGCAAAACGGTGAGCGTCGCCAATCCGGCCACCCAGGCAAGCCTTGGCACTGTCCCGGATATGGGAACCGCCGAGACCCGCGCGGCGATCGGCGCAGCCCAGGCCGCTTTCACCCTATGGAAGAAGAGGACGCATGCCGAGCGTGCGGTTCTGCTCGAGCGTTGGTATGCGCTGATGATCGAAAATCTCCAGGATCTTGCGCTGCTCATCACGCTCGAGCAGGGCAAGCCTCTCGATGAATCTCGCGCCGAGGTCCGTTACGGTGCCTCCTTCGTCAAATGGTTTGCCGAAGAAGCCCGCCGCATCGGCGGCCACACCATTCCCTCGCCAACACCGGATCGCCGCATCATCGTCCTCAAGGAAGCGGTCGGCGTCTGCGCGATCGTCACCCCGTGGAATTTTCCGATCGCGATGATCACCCGAAAGGTGGCGCCCGCCTTGGCGGCCGGCTGCACGGTTGTCATCAAGCCTTCGGAATTCACCCCCTATTCGGCGCTCGCCATGGGTATCCTTGCCGAGCGCGCCGGCATTCCGGCAGGGGTGATCAATATCGTCACCGGCATGCCGACTGAGATCGGCAACGAGTTCATGGCAAACGCGACGGTGCGGAAAATCTCCTTCACCGGCTCGACCCGGATCGGCTCGCTTCTGATGCGCGGCGCCGCCGACAGCGTCAAGCGGCTCTCCCTCGAACTCGGCGGCAATGCGCCGTTCATCGTCTTCGATGATGCCGATCTCGATCTCGCGGTCGAAGGCGCAATCCTGTCCAAGTTCCGCAACGGCGGCCAGACCTGCGTCTGCGCCAACCGCATCTTGGTACAGGCCGGCGTGTATGATGCCTTTGCCGAGAAACTCGGCGCCAGCGTCAACGCCATGAAGGTCGGCCCCGGTACGGAGCCGGGCAATGTCATCGGCCCGATGATCAACGCTGCGGCGATCGAGAAGATCAACCGCCATGTCGACGACGCTCTGGCCAAAGGCGCCAAGATCGCCGCACGGGGCAGCACGGTGGCGGAAGGCAGGCAATACGCCGCGCCGATGGTGCTGACGGAGGCGACAACCGACATGCTGCTTGCCAGCGAAGAGACCTTCGGCCCGGTTGCACCGCTCTTCCGCTTCGAGACGGAAGACGAAGCGATCACAATCGCCAACGGCACACCCTTCGGCCTTGCCGCCTACTTCTACACCGAAAACCTGAAGCGCTCCTGGCGCGTCGGCGAGGCGCTCGAATTCGGCATGATCGGGCTCAACACCGGCGCGATCTCGACCGAAGTCGCCCCTTTCGGCGGCGTCAAGCAGTCTGGCCTCGGCCGGGAGGGAGCCCAGGTTGGCATCGAGGAATATCTCGAAATGAAGAGCTTCCACATTGGTGGGCTGAGCTGAGCCCGAAACGATCATGAGGTGAGAACCAGCAGCAATGTGGCGCACGCGGGAGCGCCACATTTTTACTTCACGGCGGGCGAACGGATACGGATTAGGCACCGGCCGGGCGGTCGACAATCGACCTTGCCAGTACCGGCAACACGACTTCATGACGTTACCGCAACGAATTGCCTTGGCGGCCTGCGAGCCCGGCCGATACTTAAAAACAAGCGCGGGCGGAAAAGCCGCCCGCGCTTTCCTTCGTTGGCTTTAGAGACCGAAAACACCGGGGAGGCCGGAGATGTCGGCGATCTCGACGTAACCATAGAACGGGTTGGCGGGCTCGTGGCCGCGGTTCACCCACACCTTGTTCTTGATGCCGATATCGTTAGCCGACATATGATCGTAACGGAACGAGGAGGAGCAATGGACGACATCTTCGGGGTCGCAGCAGAGCATGTCGAACAGGTATTCAAAGGCCTGCAGGCGCGGCTTGTAGGCCTGCGCCTGTTCGGCCGTGTAGACCGCATGGAAGGGCGCACCGAGCTTTTCGACGTTCGACATGATCTGCGAATTCATCGCGTTCGACAGGATCACCAGCGGGATCTCCTTGGCAACCTTCGCAAGACCCGCCGGCACATCCGCATGCGGCCCCCAAGTCGGCACCCGCTCATAGACCGTGCGGGCATCTTCGTCGTTGAACTTGACGCCGTTGCGCTTGCAACTGCGCTCGATCGAATTGTGAACGACCTCGGCATAGGGTTTCCAGTCGCCCAGGACCTCGTCGAGGCGATAGGCGGCGAAATTCCGGATGAACTCGGCCATGCGGGGTTCATCGAGCTGGTCGCGGTAAAGGTCGTGTGCCGCTTCCGCCATCTGGAAGTTGGTCAGCGTACCGTAGCAGTCGAAGGTGATGTATTTCGGACGCGACAGGGTCATGGGCATATCCTTTGGAGAGTGGACCGGGGCATTTGAACCCATGATAGACGCGGCCCGCCCCTCGGCTCGCCTGAATGTGGCGGCTAACGAAGCAGATTATTTCGTATCGAAAGGTGGCTTTGGCAGATGGTTGCGGACCCCCGCCGGCTGGCGGGCGCGGAAGGGCGGCGGACGATTGACTACGTCACCCATGCTATATCCCACTGTTTTCACCGGCTCGTTGCGGCGAGTGCAGCGAATTTTGCGCGAGATCCGCCCCGTGGAGCCTACATGCCAGCATAAGATGCGGCGGGCGACAAAGGGAAAACGATAAGATACCGCTCAGAGCGTAGCCTTCAGACGATTAGCCAACCCGCACTCCTTCACACTTCCACCCAGGAAATGAAGGAAGTGTCATGCAGACAAGCCAGATCGATTTCGCCGCTTTCGGCACCGAACACCTGGGTGCCGCTCTCAACCTGTCGCGGCAGGCAGGCTGGCCCCATCGCCCTGAGGATTGGCAGATGGCGCTTGCCTTGAGCGAAGGCGTTGTGGCGATCGAGAACGACCGGGTGGTCGGCACCGTGCTCATGACCCCCTACAAGCAAGAGTGCGCCACGATCAACATGGTCATCGTCGATGAAGCCATGCGCGGCCGCGGGCTTGGCCGCAGGCTGATGGATGCCGCAATAGAGCTTGCCGGCAAACGCCCGCTCCGGCTTGTTGCGACCGCCGACGGCCTTCCGCTCTATGAGAAGCTCGGCTTCCGCCAGACCGGCCGCATTCTGCAGCACCAAGGCATCGCAGCAGAACTCGCCGCGCCGATGGCGACGTCAGCCGCCGCCATTGCCGATTCTCCCGCGATCACCGAACTCGATCGACAGGCCTTCGGCGCCGATCGCGCCGATCTGATCGCATATCTCGCCAAGGTCGGGGAATTTGCCGTCGTCCGCCGTAGCGGAGGCGTCACCGGTTTTGCGGTCATCCGCACCTTCGGCCGGGGCGAGGTCATCGGCCCCGTCGTTGCCGGGAACCTGGAGGACGCCAAAGCGCTCGTCGCTCATTTCATCGCCCGGCGGCCCGGCGTGTTTCTCAGGGTCGATACCACCGCCGCCGCCGGCCTGTCCGACTGGCTGGTCGAACAGGGCTTCGCCCATGTCGGTGGCGGCATCGCCATGATGAAGCCATCGATTCCAGACGCCGATTCCGTCGCCACCATCTTCGCCCTTGCCAACCAGGCGCTCGGCTGATCCGGAGAGTATGATGTACAGCAATTCCCTTGTCGAACTCGACCGCGCCCATCTCGTGCATCCGGTCGCCTCCTACCGCAATCATGAAAAGCTCGGCGTGCGTGTGCTCGCTTCCGCCAAAGGCGCGACGGTGACCGATGCTTCCGGCAAGCAGCTGGTCGACGGCTTTGCCGGCCTGTGGTGCGTCAATGCCGGTTACGGCCATGAATCGATCGTCGAGGCAGCAACGCGGCAGATGCGCGACCTGCCCTATGCGACAACCTATTTCGGTCTCGGCTCGGAACCGGCGATCCGGCTTGCCGCGGCATTGGCCGAACGGGCTCCAGGCGACCTCAACCATGTCTACTTCACCCTGGGCGGATCCGATGCCGTCGACAGCACGATCCGTTTCATCCGCTATTACTGGATCGCCCGCGGGCAGCCGCAGCGCGACCAGTTCATCTCCCTTGAGCAAGGTTATCACGGTTCTTCGACTGTCGGGGCAGGGCTGACGGCACTTCCACTGTTCCACGCCGGCTTCGGCATTCCCTTCGACTGGCAGCATAAAATTCCCTCCCACTACGCCTATCGCAACCCCGTCGGCCAGGACCCGCAGGCGATCATCAACTCCTCCCTCGCAGCCCTGCGTCGCAAGGTCGAAGAGATCGGTCCCGAATGCGTCGCCGCCTTTTATGCCGAACCCATCCAGGGTTCGGGCGGCGTGCTGGTGCCACCGAAGGGCTGGATCAAGGCGATGCGCGCGCTTTGCAGCGAGCTCGGCATCCTCTTTGTCGCCGACGAAGTGATCACCGCTTTCGGCCGCACCGGCCCACTCTTTGCATGCGAGGAGGACGAGATCGTTCCGGACTTCATCACCACGGCAAAGGGTCTGACCTCCGGCTATGTGCCGATGGGGGCGGTCTTCATGGCCGACCACGTCTACCAAACCATTGCGGATGGCGCTGGTGGCGCGGCCGTCGGTCACGGCTATACCTATTCGGCCCACCCCGTCAGCGCCGCCGTCGGCCTCGAAGTGCTGAACCTTTATGAAACCGGTCTCCTGGCGAACGGCCGGAAGGCCGGCGCAAGGCTGATGCAGGGGCTTGAAGGCCTCAAGGACCATCCGCTCGTCGGCGATGTGCGCGGCCGCGGCATGCTCGCCGCCATCGAACTGGTGATCGACAAGGAGAAGAAGACGCCGTTGCCGGCAGCCGCCGATCCGGCGCGCCGGATCTTCGACCGCGCCTGGGAAAACGGCCTGGTCATCCGTGCCTTTGGCAACGGCGTCCTCGGTTATGCGCCGCCGCTCTGTTGCACCGACGCCGACATCGACGCGATCATCGAGCGCACGCGCAAAACCTTGGACGACACCCTTGCTGACCCCGATGTACGCGCGGCCCTGAAGGGCTGAGCGGGCAGGCAGCCGTTTCCGTGATCCCTGCGATAAAACGAAACATATGGCAAAGGCCGATGCCATGTGAGCATCCGGCCCTTGTCACCCCCGCGGCCGCGCACCCTTGACGGGGTCGACCACCAAACTAGAGCCTTTCCTGGTCAGATTGAATCATTCTGTTGGCTCAAACGGAGTCGGATGCTCGACCGGCCGGCGCGCGTCGTAGCTCAGCTCTACGGCCAAGCCGGCCGGTCGAGCAGGCGGCCCGTTTCAGCCAACCCGAAGGGCCGGGCATCTTTCCGCCAGGATCAGAGGCGATCGGCTCGGACGTACCAAAGGGTATGCCCGTCGCCAATCGCCTCTGCCCTGTCGAAAACCTGCTCCGGCAGAATGCTTCAAGCTGACCAGGAAAGGCTCTAGAGCGGAAATAGGCTCGTCAATGGCATGTGCGCCTTGACGATCGGCGATTTCAGAACGACGAAGCTGAAATACTTGTCGATGCCGATCTCCATGTCGGAGAGCCGCTCCATGATCGTCTGGTACTCGCCGATCCCGGCCGTCACGAATTTCAACAGATAATCGTAGCCGCCGGAGACCAGATGACATTCGATCACCTGGTCGATCTTCTCGACCGTCGTCAAAAACCGGGCGAAATCGATCTGCCGGTGGTTCTTCAGGGTGATCTCGGTGAAAACGGTCAACGTCTGTCCGAGCTTGGCGACATTGATCTGTGCGGAGTAGCCCTCGATATATCCTTCCGACTGCAGCTTCTTCACCCGCATCAGGCAGGGGCTCGGCGACAGGTTGACGAGCTCGGCGAGCTCGACATTGGTGACGCGGCCATTCTTCTGCAATTCATGCAGAATTTTTATATCGATCCGGTCGAGTTTCATCGCTCCACTCCGCCTGTCGAACCTGCTAACGCCGCAGCATATTGTGCCGCCACTTTCCCAACACTAACACATTGGAGGTTCGAGTCGATCGCGTTTCGGGGGCTCGGGGAGGGACGAACGGGATGCGGCTTGGCCTAAGACAGCATTTTATGCTGCCCCTGACCGGAGACGCAACGATGTGTGACACCCCGCGGCCGTGTTCTAGATATTGGAGGAATGGATCGCGTCGCAGACGGCCTCCGTGACCTCTTTGGTCGTGGCGGTGCCGCCGAGGTCGGGGGTGAGGATGCCCGCGCCGGTGACCGCTTCGACGGCGCGCATGAGACGAGCCGCGGCCTCCTGCTCGCCGAGATGGTCGAGCATCTGCGCGGCGGTCCAGAAGCTCGCGATAGGGTTGGCGATGCCCTTGCCGGTGATGTCGAAGGCCGAGCCATGGATCGGTTCGAACATCGAGGGAAAACGCCGCTGCGGATCGATATTCGCAGTGGGGGCGACACCGATGCTGCCGGCCAGCGCACCGGCGAGGTCGGAGAGGATGTCGGCATGCAGGTTGGTCGCGACGATCGTGTCGAGGCTCTGCGGCTTCAGCGTCATCCGCACCGTCATGGCGTCGACCAGCATCTTGTCCCAGCTGACGTCAGGAAACTCTGCAGCCACCTCAGCAGCGATCTCGTCCCACATGACCATGCCGTGGCGTTGGGCATTCGACTTGGTCACGACCGTCAGCAACTTGCGCGGCCGCGCCTGCGCCAGTTTGAAGGCGTAGCGCATGATGCGGGTGACGCCGACGCGCGTGAAGATGGCGACCTCGGTCCCGACTTCCTCGGGCAGGCCGCGATGGGCGCGGCCGCCATGGCCGGAGTATTCGCCTTCGGAATTCTCGCGGACAATCACCCAGTCAAGATCGCCCACACCGCAGTTGCGCAGCGGAGGGGTAATGCCCGGAAGGATCCTGGTCGGCCGGACATTGGCATATTGGTCGAAGCCTTGGCAGATCGGCAGTCTGAGCCCCCAGAGGGTGATGTGGTCGGGAACATCCGGCGCGCCGACGGCACCGAAATAGATCGCGTCGAATTTTTTCAGCCGCTCAAGTCCGTCGGACGGCATCATCACGCCGTGCTTCTTGTAGTAGTTGGAACCCCAGTCGAAATTTTCGATGGCGAACCTCACGTCGCCGAGACGTTTTTCCAGACTTGCAAGCACCGTGCACCCGGCAGCAATGACCTCAGGTCCGATCCCGTCGGCGGGGATGGCTGCGATTGAGTATTCACGCATCGATTTTCTCCCGTAACATCTTCCGCAGGTCTTATCCGCTGAGGCCTGCGCGCTCCTGTTTGCGGCAGCCGGCCTGCACCGTGATATCACCCAGGTCGCCGATGAAAAGCAAACCATCGTCAGCATGGTTGCGGCCGGCCTCGGCCTCGCCGTCGTCCCACGATGGACATCCTCTCTTGCCTCTGCCGGGGTTCTCTTTCTGCCGGTGCAAGAGGAAGCCGGGCGACCGACGCCGAAACTGCCGCTGGCGGTGGCCTGGATGAAGGCAGCCCGTGATCCGGAGAGTGATGCGCTGCTCGATCTCCTGAGGCCCAACCGCGAAAGATATTCGGCATCGGCCTGAGCATGTTCATTCGCGATCGCGCCATCGCCGAATGCCGTTAAAAAGGCTCGCGGGCTAGCGGGCAATTCACGCCGATGATCTCGGCACAAGACGCCCAGGCAGAATAATCGTTTCGGCTTCGCGCTTGCCCGTGATCATTGCGACCATGGTGTCAATCATCTCATCGGCAGGCTGCTCGTAAGACGTCAGTTGATAAGCGGGAGCGGCGCTGAGCTCGATATTGTCGAAGCCGACGATCGCCAGGTCATGTGGAACGCGAAGCGCGAATTCGCTGCGGACCACATCCATTGCTCCGAGCGCCAGAATGTCGTTCTCGCACATCAGCACATCGATGCGCGAGGAGGGGGAGGTGGCGTTCAGATAGGCGCGCGCCACCTTAGCCCCGGCCTCGGCGCTGTAGCGCTCTGCAGTCAGCTCGACGACGCCTTCGACGCCCTTCCGCTGCCAGAATTTCAAATAGTGATGTCGTCGGCCGAGCGCGGTCGACAGGGTCTGTCCTCCCGTCATGAAGCCCGGACGGCGATACCCCCTCTCGAACAGGTAATTCACAATTTCGCCGAGAGCGAGTTCGGCATTGCAGGCGACGGCGGGAACGCCGGGGATTTGGCTATCGCGCGCAAGGACGAACATCGGCGGAAAACCGGGGCCAAGCCGTTGACTACCCAGCGTTTCCTCACGAAAGGCGGTTCCGAACAGAATGACGGCGTCGAACTGGCGCTGATCGGCGTTGATCAACGCATGAATGTGATCGAAATGGCGATTGATATTGATCAGGACGGTCAGCAGACCCTCCGCCTGCAAACGCTCGGTCAGCATCTCCAGAACGGGGAGCTTATGTGGGTTGGCGAAGTCGTCGACGAAGACGGCGACCTGATGCGTGATGTTCGTCGCAAGGCTGCGGGCAAGCAGGTTGGGTGAGTAATTCAGAGCCTCTGCCGCCCGAAGCACTTTCTGTCGGCTGGCATCTGTAATCGACGCACCGGAAGTGAAGGCGCGGATGACCGTCCATTTCGATACGCCAGCGGCTTCCGCCACCTCTTTTGCTGTCGCCCGCTTGCGCATTTGCCGCCTCCTTGATTGGAATGAATATTCCACAAAAAAATAAAAATGGAATGGATGCTTGATTTTTGTCGAGGATAAAGTAATTTTGCTCCGCTTGCTACCGGGTGCAAATGGAGTTGCAACCGGTAGCATTGGGAAGATCCACCCGGTGGATCGTTTTGGGAGGGTAAAATGAAATTTGGTCTGAAATCACTTTTCGCAGGCGCCGCCTTTGCGGCCGCGATCATCGGGTCTTCGGCACTTGCCACTGCCGCCGACATTCGCATCGTTGCCGTCACTCACGGTCAGGCCAACGACCCATTCTGGTCCGTCGTCAAGAACGGCGTGAGCGCGGCGGCCAAGGACATGGGTGCCAGTGTCGAATATCGTGCTCCGGAAACTTTCGACATGGTGTCGATGGCGCAGCTTATCGATGCTGCCGTCAATCAGAAACCCGATGGGCTGATCGTCTCCATTCCAGACGCCTCGGCGCTCGGTCCTTCCATTAAGAAAGCCGTCGCTGCCGGGATCCCGGTCATCTCAATCAATTCCGGCTCCGATGTTTCGAAAGAGTTGGGAGCGCTTCTGCATGTCGGTCAGGACGAATATACCGCCGGCAAAGCCGCCGGCGCAAAGCTCCACGATCTCGGCGGCAAGGAAGGCCTGTGCGTGAACCAGGAAGTCGGCAATGTTTCGCTCGATCTGCGTTGCAAGGGCTTTGCCGATGGTTTCGGCGGCAAAGTCACGGTGCTTCCTGTCAGCAACGATCCGGCCGATGTTCGGGCGAAGGTCAAGGCAGCGCTGAGTTCCAACTCGACCGTCGATACCGTTATGGCGCTCGGCGCCAGCACAGCTGGTGAGCCGGCCTTGGCAGCCGTCGAAGATGTCGGCATGACCGGCAAGATCAAGGTGGCAACCTTCGACCTTTCGGCTGATTTTCTGAAGGCGGTGGCAGACGGCAAGGCCGCTTTCGCGATCGATCAGCAGCAATTCCTTCAGGGTTATATGCCTGTCGTGTTTCTGGCCAATTACGCCAAATACGGGCTCATCCCAGGTGGCAACGTCCCCTCCGGTCCGAACCTGATCACCAAAGAAAAGGCCGCTCAGGTAGTCGATCTTTCCGCTAAGGGGATCCGCTGACCGAGATTGCCGAAAGGCATCCTCCCCGAAGTTCCTCCCCGTTATCGGGGAGGGGCTTTGGTTTGATGGAACGCGCTGCGAGGCAGCGCAGATGAAGCGCTAAATTACATTCACAGGGAGGAATCATGGCTTCGCTTGAGCAGAAAGCGGCGGTCGCGCCGAAAGCCGATGAGCGTATCAAGCAGGTGGGCTTTCTGACGCAACTGATGCGTCGGCCCGAGCTTGGAGCCGTGGCCGGCCTGGTGCTCGTCATCGTATTTTTCTTTCTCACCGCAGACCCCACAATGTTTTCGCTTTCGGGCGTAATGACGATCATGGCGCCGGCTTCCCAATTGGGGATCCTCGCCATCGCGGCCGCACTTCTAATGATCGGCGGCGAGTTCGATCTCTCGATCGGTTCTATGGTCGCGTTCGCTGGACTGGTCTTTGGTGTCATCCTGACCAACTTCGGTCAGCCATTGTCGGTCGCCATCGTGATGACGATGCTTTTCGCCGCCTTCATGGGCGCGATCAACGGACAGATCGTGATCCATACGCGTCTGCCATCCTTTATCGTGACGCTGGCGTTCCTCTTTATTCTCCGCGGTCTGACGCTCGTCGGCCTGAAATGGGCGACCGGTGGCTCGACACAGCTCCGCGGCATCAGCGACCATGTCAAAGACAGCCCGCTGCTTGGAATTTTCTCCGGCGAAGCCCTGAAGGGCGCCTTCCTATGGCTCGCGGATCATGATCTGATCGACAAGTTCCCCAATGGCGTGCCGAAGGTCACGGGCGTTCCGGTTTCCGTCTTGTGGTTTGCAGCCCTTGCCCTGCTGGCGACCTGGGTCTTATTGCGTACGCGCACCGGCAACTGGGTCTTTGCGGCCGGCGGCGATCCCAATGCGGCGAGGAACTCGGGTGTCCCGGTCCACAGGGTTAAAACCGGCCTCTTTGCGCTGACGGCATGTGCGGCGGCACTCGTTGCGATCATCACCGTACTCGATGCTGGTTCCACCGACGCCAGGCGCGGATTTCAGAAGGAATTCGAAGCCATCATCGCCGCCGTTATCGGCGGGTGTTTGCTCACCGGCGGCTACGGCTCGGCGATCGGCGCCTTCTTCGGTGCGATTATCTTCGGCTCGGTTTCGATCGGTCTGACCTATACCAAGTTCGACTCCGACTGGTTTCAGGTGTTCCTGGGCTCAATGCTGTTGCTGGCCGTGCTCTTCAACAATTTCATTCGCCGCAAGGTTACTGGGGAGCGCTGATCATGGTTGACGTCAACATCCGAACTCCGGTCATCGAAGTGGCCGATATCGTCAAGCACTACGGTTCGGTGATCGCATTGAACGGCGTGTCAATGCAGGTCTCAGCCGGGGAGGTGCTTTGTCTTCTGGGAGACAATGGCGCGGGCAAATCCACGCTGATCAAGACGCTATCCGGCGTTGTCCGCCCGAGTGGCGGCGAGTTCCGGGTGGAGGGAAAGCCGGTCGATTTCAGAAGCCCCAGGGATGCACTCGATGCCGGGATCGCGACCGTCTACCAGGATCTTGCGATGATCCCCCTGATGTCGATCACCCGCAATTTCTTCATGGGGCGGGAACCTCGTAGAGGCGTCTTCCCATTCCGCCACATCGACTTCGATCACTGCAATGATGTCACGCGCGAGGAAATGCGCAAGATCGGCATCGATATCCGCGATCCCAACCAGGCCGTCGGCACGCTTTCCGGCGGTGAACGCCAGTGCGTGGCCATCGCACGAGCCGTCTATTTCGGCGCCAAGATCCTCATCCTGGACGAACCGACCTCGGCGCTCGGTGTGGCGCAGACCTCAATGGTGTTGAAATACATCCATCAGGTCCGGCAGAAAGGATTGGGCGTCATCTTCATTACCCACAATGTCCGCCACGCCTATGCGGTGGCCGACCGTTTCACCATCCTCAACCGCGGTCAAACGCTTGGCACATACGCAAAGGCGGACATCGCCATGGACGAACTCCAGAACCTGATGGCCGGTGGCAAGGAGCTGCAGCAGTTGTCCGAGGAACTCGGCGGTACGATCTAGACCGCGGCCACACCACAAGCGGTTCGACCGTTGCAAAAAAGCAATCGCCTCTCATTCACGCAATAACGATGGAACACGATCATGAACGATCGATCACGAGATGACTTGCCAACGTTTACACTCGCCGCCTGCGCGGAAATGCTCTGGCGCGACAAGGCGATCGAGTGGCGGGCCTCCCGCCTTAAGGAAATGGGCTTTGGCGTTGGTCTATGGAATTGGCCGGATCACGATCTGAGTAAGTTGGAAGCAACCGGCGCGACCTTCACGATCATGAACGGCTATCTCGCCGGCCGTCTGACGGACGACGAAGGTGCCGCCGAACTTCTCAAGACGGCACGTGAAACGGCGCAGATCGGTAAGCGGCTCGGCGTGCAAAGGCTCAATCTGCACGGCACAGGCCTGGGAGATAGAGGCCTGCCGGTCCAGCCGGTCGAAGTCGTAACCGGCGCCATGTGGTTGAAGGCGCGCGACACCCTCTACCGTGTCGTCGAGATGGCCGAAGAAGAAGGCGTCACCTTCACGCTCGAGAACCTCAACCTGCCGGTCGATCATCCGGGCGTGCCGTTCGGGCGCGCCGAAGACACGCTGGCGCTTGTCTCGAGTGTCAATCATCCGCGGCTCCGCCTTAATCTCGATCTCTACCATGCCCAGATTGGCGAGGGAAACCTGATCGAGCTTTGCCGCAAATGCCTGCCTTGGATCGGCGAAATCCAGGTGGCCGATGTGCCCGGCCGCTGCGAGCCAGGGACTGGCGAGGTCAATTATAAGATGATCGCACGCACGCTCAAGGACATGGGCTATCGCGGCGCCATCGGTATGGAGGCCTGGGCGTCCGGCGACGATGAGGCGGCGCTCGACCGCTTCCGCGATGCCTTCACGGTTTGAACGATCCGACAGTTAACGCTTACAGATAACGGAGAAATATCGATGATCAGGTTTGGAGTGATCGGCGCCGGCCGGATAGGCAAGGTACATGCCGCCACCATCGCGGCGAACCCGAAGGCAAAGCTCGTTTATGTGGCCGATGCTTTCAGGGCCACGGCAGAGGCGCTTGCTGCCCAGACGGGCGCCGAGGTCGCTGACGCGGAGGATATCATCAAGTCTCCAGCGGTGGATGCGATCCTCATAGCAACGCCGACGCCCAGTCATGCCGATCTCATCGAGGCGGCCTCGAAGGCCGGCAAGGCGATCCTCTGCGAAAAGCCGGTATCCTTGTCGGTCGAACGCATCAATGCCTGCCTCGACCTTGTCGAGAAGAACAATTCCACGCTGATGATCGGCTTCAATCGCCGCTTCGATCCCAATTTTGCCAGTGTGGAGGCGCGGCTGCGTCGCGGCGATGTCGGCGACATCGAAATCGTCACCATCACCAGCCGTGATCCCGCCCCGCCGCCAGCCGAATACGTCAAATCCTCCGGCGGCTTGTTCCGCGACATGATGATCCACGACTTCGATATGGCCCGCTTCCTCATGGGCGAGGAATTCGTCGTGGTAAACGCGCTTGGATCGTCTCTCGTCGACAAGGCGATCGGGGCCGAAGGTGATGTGGATACTGCCGCCGTGCAGATGCAGACGGCGTCGGGTCGTATCGCTGTCATCACCAATTCGCGCCGGGCAACCTATGGCTACGATCAACGCATCGAAGTCCATGGCGCTGCCGGCATGCTTGCGGCGCGGAATATCCAGGCAACCAGTGTGGAGCTTTCCAACGCAAGCGGTGTCAGCGGCGATCCCGTCCAATATTTCTTCCTTGAGCGCTACGCGCAGGCCTACGCCAACGAGATCAATGCCTTCATCGACGCAATCGACAATGGCCATCGGTCGCCGCGGCCGAGCGGGTTTGACGGATTGCAAGCTCAGAAACTCGCGGAAGCCGCAACCAAAAGCTGGCAGACCGGCAAACCGGTGACGGTCGATTGATGGAAGGGAACGGGTGCGAACCAATAGTGCTTCACGCGTTATCGGTTCGCACCCGACGCACCGGCTAACCTTTGCAGATCGTCGGATGCTACGCATGACCGGCAGATCCTAGATAGCGACCTTCAGGAGGCAGAAGCCAATGAAGCAGGCTAACGTTGGTCCTCCTCAGACATTGGAGGAGTTGAAATCGCTGATCGCGAGGCGTCAGATTGTCTTTCCCGATCGACTTGAGCAGGTTGCCAGACAAATCATTGAACGACCGGAGATGGTCGCTTTCGAAAGCGCGGCAGCGATCGCGCGCAGTTGCAAGGTATCTCAGACAACCGTTTTGCGCTTGGCTCAGCACTGTGGACTGCAGACATTCGCCGAATTGCGGTCGATGATGAGAAATCATGTTCGGAAGGCTGCCATCACTCACAGGTGACTCGGAGATCGAAAACTTGCGCGACTATCCCGGGCTGGGTTGATCAATAGAAGCCGCCAATCGCCGTTCGTTGCGGAGTTGAGAGCGATCGGCATGCAGAACGGCAACTTTAAAAGAGTGGGACGTTGAGATGGATGACAATGGTATGTGATTGTAATCAGATGACATCTTATTGTTCCATAATAACCCTTACGCCACTTTCTTTTGTAGGAGCTATTTAGTAATGCGACAGTTGGGCCAGTTAGAGATGCGACAGTCTCGCCTCTCGACGTGCTGGTCAATTGGCGGTGTCGCGCCGCTAATCGGCTTTGACAAAGGTTCCCTCCGGTTGCGCGTCCCTTCTTAATCGCTGCAAGTTTGCAGTCGCAGCGACGGTCCGCGCACCAATTCCCTTGCAGCGTGTAGTTTGTTTGCTTGACTCAAAGTGGAGTAGAAAGTTTATTTGGGGCGTTCGGGTCGCCGCCCGACATCCTTTCCACGCTCATCTTCAGGGAGGCGAGCCATGGCAAATCACAAACCAACCGTGCCCAGCGTGTCGATCCACGACTACTCCCCAACGGAAGCCGTCGAAGGTAACCTGCTCGAAAGCGCTTCGGACGCAGATGGCGATCTGCTTCAAGTTCAGTTCGTCAACGGCATGAGAATCCCCAGCAAAGCCGGTGAGCCCGGATATCTTACGGTAGCGGGCGAGCACGGAACGCTGACGATTTGGAGCAACGGCAGCTATGCTTACAACGTCAACGACCCGGCAAGCGTCGAGCCTGGTGGCGTATTTTCGGAGAATTTTTCATTCAAGACCTCCGATGGAAATGGCGGTACTGACGTCAGCAATCTCCACATCGCCGTCAACGCCCCGCCGCAAGGGATGTACTCTATCGATTTCGAAAACGCCCCCAGGGAATATCCCGGGCAGCCCGATATCGCCTCGGGCTATGCAGGCTTCAAATTTGGCGACAAACTTGACGGCAATCTCTGGGAGGTCGCCGAAGCCAACGGCAACGAGTACGTCGTCAGCAATCCCTACAATCCCTTTTTCAATCACGCTGACGGCAAGCTCTTCACGATAGAGGGCGTCGACGTCGCGACCAATTTCGACCCTGGTTACGAAGGGGTCGACGCCCTTGTAACCTTTGAGGGTTATATCGGTGGCAACAAGGTGAGCGAGATGGCCGTTACGGTCTATGGAGACACGATTGCCGACGGCCAGCATATCTCATTGGAGGCCCTCGGAGCAGTCGACTTCGTCCGCTTCGATATTCAGCCTGACGTAGAGCCTACCGGCTTTCCGCAGCTCGCATTTGACAACTTCACCGTCCTGGTCTGACCATTGACAGAGAGGCGGCTTCGCGCGATCCGCACCAACAGGCGTTCGCTTGGCAATAACCACTCATCATCGCCTGCTCCTCGTCAAATATGCAAAGCGCTTCCAAAGCTTTCAGCGCCGCCTCCATGACTGCTTCACTGCGGGTCGGATGGGCGTGGATGGTGCCGGCAATATCTTCCAGGCGCGCACCCATTTCGATCGCCAGCGCAAAGGCCGCCGAGAGTTCGGAGACCCCTGCTCCCACCGCCTGCAGGCCGAGAACGAGATTGGTGTCGGCGCGGGCGACGACGCGCACGAAGCCCTCCTCCGACAGCATCGTCATCGCCCGTCCGTTGGCGCTGAACGGAAACTGGCCCGTGCGGATTTCACGGCCTTGCGCCCGACCAATTCCCCGCAATGCCATTGCCCCTAACATCCGCCCACCACCAAAGTTGAGCGCTTTGGCATGGTGCTCTTGCGAGGAAGCTATGTCGATGCCAGGTCACCGCAGCTGCAGTTGCTCTCGGATGGGCGGCAAAGCCAAGGTGAGGAGCATGGCGAAAACCATGACGACGCCGTAAGGCACCTTCCGACTTGCCCGGATTTCCTCGATGCGCATGAAAAAGGCGAGATGTGCGACGCGCAGCGGCACAGGCAGCCGCAGGATCAGGAGCGTCACGATGCCGAGGACGAGGAGCAAAAGCGAAAACGGCAGCATTCCGTGCCATCCGACAAAAAGGCCGATCGGCATGAAAAGCTTGGCGTCTCCTGCTCCAAACAGCCGGAACGCCCAGAGCACCACCCCAAGCATAAACATCAGCAGACCGGCCCCTACATCGCCGCCGATTCCGCTCGACGCAAACAGCGTAGCGCCGACATCCTCGGAGCCAAGCATCACGGCCACCGCGCGCAGCGCATAAAGTGTCACGAGTGCAAGCACGAGCGTGTTGGGGATCTTCCATGTGCGGAAATCGGTCCAGGCGGCGTAGAGAAAAATAAATACTGAGAGCGAACTAATAAAGTCGGATGCCTGCAGCATAGTACTTAACCTTTTGGGCTATGATAATCTACAACGTGAGTTTGTGTTTCACTGCATGCTGGAAAATTACTCTCGTTTTACGACCAGCTATTACTTTTTAGTCTTAACTATAAGTATAGTTCCAATTTCGTCAAAGTATAAAACGATTGACTAAATTAGAATTAACAGATTATTAATATTCCTAGTCGCAGGGGCGGTCTCGACGACAAGGCAGCCGGGGGATTACGGCGCACAACTTATCTGGAGGAAATTCTCGATGAAAGCATTTGTAAATAGCGTACGCGCTTTCGCGCGGGAAGAAGATGGCGTCGCACTCACTGAATACCTCATTCTGCTTGCCCTGCTGGTTGGCGGCGTGATCACGGCGGTGACGTTGGCCGGCACCAATCTGGCTGCCGTTTGGACGGGATGGGCCGGGTGGTTCACCACCAATCTGACCGTCCCGGCTGCCTGATTGGCGTTCGAAGAAGCGAGGGGTTTTTGTTAACCCCTCTCTCCTAAATTAGCATCAATGGATGGATGTATTCCGTCCAGTGTAGCGAGTAACCGCGATGCGTTCTTCAACCATTTTTAGTTTGGTTATTGCATTTGTGCTGGCGGCAGTCGCAGTTTTCGGCATGCGCGAGTATCTCTCTGATCAGAAGGCCCGGCTGCTGGCGATGAACGGCACGACGGCCGAGGAAAGGACACTTGTCGTCGCCGCCAAGGCAATGCGCTTCGGCGACCGAATCCGGTCCGAAAATCTCAAGGCCATTCCGTGGCCCTCAAACGAAACACCTACAGGCTCGTTCGTCAGCATCGAGGCGGTCGTTGGCAACGATGCCCAGCCGCATTATGCCATGGCGGCGATTGACCCTGGCGAGCCGGTGCTATCCTCGAAAATCACGGGTACCGGCGAACGCGCCACACTGTCGGCGGTGCTCGACCAGGGCATGAAAGCGGTTTCCATCCGCGTCAACGACGTGCTCGGCGTGGCCGGCTTCGTAAGGCCCTCCGATCGCGTCGACGTGCTTCTGACCCGGGTCGTGCGCGGGCCGGCAGGCAACGATCAGACCTTCGTTGACGTGCTGCTGCAAGGCGTCAAGGTGCTAGCGGTGGACCAGACGGCCGACGAGCGCAAGGACGAGCCATCCGTCGTCAAAACCGTCACCTTCGAGGTCACGACCGATGAGGCGCAGCGTCTTACCCTCGGCTCCAGTATCGGCACGCTCTCGCTGGCGCTTCGCAATGTTGCCTCTTCCTCTATCGAACAAACCCGGCCGATCACCGTTGCCGACCTCGGTGGCGGGCCGATGGCGACGGAGCTAGGTAAGGATTTGGAAAATATCAAGTTGCCAGAACCTGAAAAACAAGTGCAGATTGTGGAGCAAAAGGTCGAGCCGGTGTTGGCGGTCGAGCCGAAGTGGGTGACAGTGGGGGTCTGGAACACGACGAAGCGCGAGGAGCACAGAGTCGGCCTGGTCCAGTGATATTTAGGCGGCATGCCGCAGGTGCGGTTAGCAGAATGAGGGGGCTAAAGCAGGCATGGCGAACGGCAAGAGAAGAATCGCAAGGACGAAAAGCCTTGCGGCACTGGCGGCAGTGTTTTCGGCCTGTGTGTGTTTAGTGCCCGGATTTGTCCGCTGCGCCAGCGCACAGGAAAAGTTTGTCACGCTGGGCAAATCGGTCCAGCATGTGACGTTACCTCCGAATGAGACGCTGACGCTCAATACCGGCCAGCCCTTCGGCGATCTCGTCATCGGCAGCGCCGATATGATCGACGTGGTGCCGCTTTCCGACCGGTCGCTGTTCATCCGCGGCAAGAAGACCGGCGCCACCAATATCTCGGTCTATGGCGACGACAAGTCGCTTCTCGGCGTCATCGACATCCGCGTCGCCAGCGATTTCAGCGAAGTCGCCGCCGCCATTCGCTCTGCCGCGCCTTCGGCCCAGGTCAGGGTGGTCAACTCCAACGACCGCATTCGCCTGACAGGCATGGTCCGTGACGGCATCGAATTGCAGCGGGTGATGGAAATCGCCCAGTCCTATTCCGACCAGCCGGTGCTCAATCAGTTGCGCGTCAGTGACAGCCAGCAGGTGATGCTGGAGGTCCGTATCATTGAAGCCTCACGCCAGACGGGTCGTGACCTCGGGATCGGGTGGTCCGGGCGCGGCAACAACGGCATCGGCAAGGCAACGACCAGCCAGGGTATCGGCGTGAACGATGACGGTAGCCTGGCCCGTACCCTCGTTGACCCCAAGGGTGCGGCAACGGGTATGCTGCCCTTCGGCCAGTTGATCGCCAAAGTGCTGGAAATCTCGGGCGGCCGCATCGACGTGGTCATCAACGCGCTCGAGCAGAAGGGATTGGTGCGTCGCCTGGCTCAGCCGAACCTCATCGCAATGAGCGGCTCGACCGCCAGCTTCCATGCCGGCGGTGAAGTGCCGATCCTAAAGACGACGAACAACGGCACGACGGTGGCCACCGAGACGGACTATCGCCCCTTCGGTGTGCGGCTGACCTTCAAGCCGGTGGTTCTTGACGACGGCGTCATCAATTTGGAGATCGAGCCTGAGGTTTCCGAGCTTGATCCATCGATCAACGTCAACGGCAATCCGGGATTCATCTCGCGCGCTGCCAGCACCACGGTAGCGCTTCGCGACGGCCAGAGCTTTGCCATGGCGGGCCTGCTGCAGTCGATCAATGCCAAGGACATCCAGCAGTTGCCGGGCCTCGGGAAGATACCGATCCTCGGCGCACTGTTCCGTTCGACGAGTTTCCAGAAGAAGGAATCCGACCTCGTTATCGTCGTCACCCCGCACATTGTGCGACCGGCCCGCCCGGGTGAGGACCTCTACAGTCCGCTCGATCAGACGCGTTCGTCTAACGACGTCGAGCTTTTCGCACTCGGCGTCTTGGAAGTCGACAAGGACATGCTCCGACGCTTTCGCAATGGCGTAGGTGTGACCGGGCCTTACGGCCATCGTCTCGACCTGAACCAGGGAGGCCAAGTTGTTCTTACAAAACGCTAAGCGCGTCCTTCTCATCCTTGCCGCCACCGGCCTCGCTTCCGGCTGCGCCGACTACATGAACCATCGCGACACGATCACCTTCGGGGCGGGGAACGCCATGGAAGCAAACAAAGCCATCCACACCGAGGACCCCTTCCCGCCGGAAGCCCAGCGAACCCGGATCGCAAGCGACGGCAAGGTGATCCGCAGGGTGGTCACTCAGTACCAGAACGGCGGCGCGGGCGTTATTCAGCCGTCGCCGGCCATGGGGGCTGATGGGACGTCGAATGGGGCGACCGTCAGCCAGTAGATATTTGAAGGGCATGAACGGCGGCAGCGCCGGAAGGGAAAATGCACAAGACAGGGTGGTCACGGCGATAGCGCCGTGATGGGGGTGTGCCAATGCTGAGTAGGGTTGTCAGACGGTTCTGGAACGATCATCGCGGCTATGTCATCGCCTTGACGCTCATCGCCATGCCAATGCTTCTCGGTTTTTCGCTGCTGGTCATCGATGTCGGCCGCAGCGGTAACCTGCATACCGATCTCCAGAACGCGGTCGATGCGATGGCGTTGGCCGGAGCCCGCGAGCTCGATGGCCGCGATGATGCCATTTCGAGGGCGCAGACCGCGATCGAGAAAATCGCCAATGACGCGGCTTTTTCCGGGGGCGGGACCGGCATGTCGCTTGGCTCGCATATTACTGTGGCCTATGACGCCGGAAACGATGCCGGGAGCACGGTTGAAGTGCTTTTTCTGAAGAGCATCCCGGCCAACGACGATACGCCCATCCCGTCTTCGATGGAAACCACAGCGGCCAGCGAAGCTTCCTATGCCTGGGTCATCGCCAAGCCGCAGGCGATGCAGACGATCTTTCCGATCCCGGTTGGCTTCACCCGCAATACGATCAACATCGCTGCCGACGCCGTGGCGGTCTACCACGCCAGCGCCTGCGACGTCACGCCGATCTTTATCTGCAATCCGTTCGAGCCGGCGGGGAACACGAGCGAAAGCGCCAGCGACGTTGCAGCGGCGGCCTTGCACACCAATTTTGCGGCCGGCAATCTCTACGGGCGACAGATCGAGCTTCACAGCACCTCGGCGTCCAGTCCCGGTCCCGGCAATTTCGGGTTCCTCCGGACCCCCTTGGGCAACGGTGCGTCTGTGCTGGCGGAGGCTCTTGCCACCGGCAATCCCGGTACCTGCTATACACAGGACAGCCTCGATACGGAGACCGGCGCAAAGGCGGGGCCCGTCGAGGACGGCGTGAATACGCGCTTCGGCTATTACTCCTCATCGTTCAACAAGACGAACGGTGACTATCGTTACCGACCTGCCCCAAACATACGCTCGGCTCAGACAATCACCGGTAAGGCAAAGAAGGGTTGCGATACCTACAATCCAGTCATGGTCGGAGCCGTTGTCGGCGATGCGACCAAGGCTCTGCCGCTAGGCTACGGAGCGGCCATGACCTCGCTTTCCGGCGGCAAGATCAGCAGCGGCAACAATTGGAAATACACGACATACTGGAACGTCGCGCAGGGAACGACAGCGCCCTCGGTGGGCACGATCCTCAGCAACTACTCCAGTTATCCCGCGCAGGCGACCGGAACACCAGGCCAACCCTCCGCTTACGATGTTTATCGTTACGAGCTTGCAAGCCCGTCTCTCATCAACCATGCCTCGGCGAATGGTGAGACCGGAACACCGGCAACTGGCGGACAGTGCTATAGCGGCCCGGATCTTTCGAACTATACGGCGGCCGAGTATGGTGATCGCCGCGAGATCTTCTCGGCCATCGTCAATTGTGGCTACGAAGCCTCGGTCGGCCATTTAAACGGTCACAAGGCCACGCGCGCCGTGGCTTTCGCGCGCATGTTCCTGACCAAGCCGGCGATAAAGGATGCCGGCGAACGATACCTTTCCCTGGAGATGATCGATATCACCGGCAAAGGTGGTCGCGGTACGCTGGACGAATTCCTGCGGGAAGAAGCGGAGCTTGTCAGATGATGGCGCTCCGCAATTTTATCTGGCATCGGCTTTGTCTCGGCTTCTGGCGGCGGGAGGAAGGCGCGGTGCTGGCCGAAGCGCTGCTCGCAATCCCCTTTGTGACGCTCTTTGCGGCCGGGGTCCTGGAGTTTGGCAGCATCTTCTGGGAGCGTATGCAGATCGACGCTGGCTTGCGCGATGCGGGGCGCTACCTTTCGCGATGCCGACCGGTGTCGGGAACCTACGTTCCGACATGCAATCAGTCGACTGCGAAGACGATCGCCTTTTACGGAACGCAGACACCCACGGCAGACGCCAAGCCCCGTGTACCCGGCTGGAACGACCCTGCCGACATCACCATCACTGCACCCGATGCGGACGGGAACATCACCGTTTCCACTGCTCATCTCTACCAGACATCGCCCGTGTTCGGCTTTCTGGGAATCGGAGCCATCACTATCAATTCCTTCCATGAGGAAAGATACATCGGATGGTGACCTTTCGGGCAATCAAGTCATTCTGGCAGGATAGCAGTGGTGTCAGCCTTGTCGAAGCATTGCTTACCTTTCCGATCGTCATGCTGGTATTCGCCGCCTTCATCGAGTTCGGCTATGCCATGTCGCAGTGGAATCAGACGGTCAAGGCACTGCAATATGGTGCCCGTTTGGCGGCGGTATCCGATCCGTTGACAACGAATTTCAATGCCACCTTCCCGATCGAAGCTGCCGATCCACTCAACAACGGCAAAGCGGCGCCGAACAATGCAACGATATCCTCGACCTGCGGACCGGCTCTTGCGAACTGCACGGCTGCATTGAACCGAATTGTCCTGGGAAGCGACGGCGTTTGCCAAGCGGGAACCGATCCTCACCCCGGCATTTGCGACCTCAACTGGCGCATCCAGCCGCAGAATCTGATGGTCACCTACCAGCGATCGGGGCTCGGCTATTGGGGCCGCCCGGACGGGCCCGTGCTGACGATGCGGCTGGAGGTGCGCAACATCACCTTCGATCTGCCGATCCTCGGCGGGTTGTTAGGACTTAACGACATCACCATCCCGGCCCATCCGGTGACGATCACGACGGAAGATCTAAAGACCTGTTCAACCTGCTGACTTCTTATCACGCGTAGGAAAGCGAAATGACAGCTCACATGAACATTGCTGCATCCACCAAGATCCTGGTCCTCTCCGACGACGCGGCTGCAGCGAGCTTCATGCTCGATACGTTCGGGTCGCTTTCGCGTTATGATGTCCGCCATCTGGCACTGAAGGCGCTCGGTGAAAAGGGCCGGTTCGATCCGACGCAATTTAACCTGATCGTTCTCGACGTCGACAACGGTGAATTGCTGCACCATCCGGAGCTCTCCGCGTTTCGCACCAGCTATCGGGACATCCCGCTCGTTGTCGTTTCCGAAGATTTGCCGGACGACATGCTGCGGCTGCTCTTCCGCCTGAACGGCAACGACTGGCTGAAGAAACCACTCGAGCGGCGCGCACTCATCGACATGATTTCGACCCATGCGCCAGGCACTGGGGCGAGCGACAGCCGGGTGCATGCCGTGGTCTCAGCCGTCGGTGGTGCCGGCGCCAGCATGATTGCTTCATCGCTCGCGCATGTGCTGGCCCAGCCGACCAAGAATTCCAATCCCCGGGTTGACTTGTTCGACACGGATTTTTGCGCCGGGACGCTTGGCTATTATCTTAACCTTGTCAACGACTACGACTTGAAACCGGTCATCGCCAATCCTTCCCGGGTCGATCTGGAATTCATCGATTTGGTCAGAAAGCGTCATTCGGGTGGCTTTTCACTGCTGTCCTTCAAGCAGCCATCAGTCCTTCTGGCGCCGAAGGGCGGTGAACTCGTGCTGCGTATGCTCGACGTGGCCGCCTTCGAGAGCGACCACACGATAATCGACATTCCCTATTATGACACGCCGTGGAAATATGATGTGCTCACATCGGTCAACAGCATCTGCATCGTCACCGAAATGACGGTCCCCGCGCTTTCTCAAGCCAAGGATTTGTTTGCCAATCTGGTACGGCTGCGAGGCAGTTCGGCGCAGATATTCATCGTCATCAACAAATACCGCGCCAAGCTTTTCGGCCTCGGCGTGCGCCGACAACAAACGGAGAAGATATTCAAGGATATCCCAACGCATGTCATTGCGGATGACTGGGATACCTTGAGCGAGGCGGCCAACCGCGGCGTGCTGCCATTTCAAGTGAATTCCCGGGCGCGCTTCTGCACCGCGGTCGGCAAACTCGGAGCACTGGTGCGATGAAGGCGATCGACAGTGGGCGCATGAGGTCCTGCGCCGCCCATGTCGGCCTTGTGGTTTTGGCAATTCTGGCCGTTGCCGGGGATGCCGCGGCAGCCGGGCTTGTGCCACGAAGCCTTGGGCCGACGACAAGCGCCGTGGTGGCGATCGAAAAGAACTATGCGGCTGGGACAATCGTCATCGTCACCGCGAACCGTACGCTGGATCTCGTCATCTCCGATGGACGCGCGATCCGTTACAAAATCGGAGTGGGACGAGACGGATTTCGTTGGAGCGGGACCGTCAAGGTTGGACGCAAGGCTGAGTGGCCTGACTGGCGCCCGCCTGCCGAGATGAAGGCGCGCGCAGCCGGACTTCCGGACATGGTGCCTGCCGGGCCGCTTAATCCATTGGGCGCTCGCGGGATCTATCTCTACAAGGACAGGACCGACACGCTCTACCGCATTCATGGAACGAATGAGCAGTCGACGGTCGGCGGTTTCGCATCATCGGGCTGTTTTCGCATGAGCAATGCCGACGTCATCGATCTCTATGAGAGGGTGAAAGTCGGTTCCACGGTCATTGTTAAATAGTTCAGGGGTGGGAAGCATGGCGAACGGCATCATGGGGCGTTTCTACAAGCAGCGGGAGCCGGAAAGCCGGGAACATCTGGAGGCGGCCGAACTGTCTTTAGCCGCCGCAGTTCAGAATACGCCTGCCCAACCGGCCTCTGGCAGCGCCACGGCGAGTGGCGAAGAGGCTTCGCTCGGGCCGGACATGGTTTCCGAGCGGGTCAATCTGCACCGCTACCTGCTCGATCGTATCAACCTCGGGATCCTCGACACGCTCGACAACGAGGAGATCGCCACCGAGATCCGGCCGTTGGTCAAGGACTATATCCGGAGTAACAACTTTCCGCTGAATGCCAAGGAAATCAATGATCTGATCCGCGATATCACCCACGAGATGCTCGGGCTAGGACCGATCGAGCCGTTGCTGGCCGACGACACAATCGCAGATATTCTCATCAACGGCTACAACAGCGTCTATGTCGAGCGGAGCGGCAAGCTCGAGAGCACCGCCGTGCGGTTCAAAGACGAGGACCATCTACTTCGGGTGATCAACAAGATCGTCTCGGCAGTCGGCCGTCGCGTCGACGAGTCAACGCCGATGGTTGACGCCCGCCTCAAGGATGGCTCGCGTGTCAACGTCGCCATCAGGCCGATCTCGGTCGATGGTCCGCTCGTTTCCATTCGCAAATTCACCCGCAAGCCGCTGACAATGGAGCGCCTCGTGCAATATGGTGCCATGGCCGATGCGATGCGCATCCTTCTTAGCGCCGCGGTCAAGGGCAAAGTGTCCATGGTCATTTCAGGCGGCACCGGTTCTGGCAAGACCACCTTGCTCAACGCTCTCTCGTCGCAGATCTCTCCAAAGGAGCGCCTGATCACCATCGAGGATGCGGCCGAGCTTCAACTGCAGCAGCCACATGTCGGGCGTTTGGAAACTCGACCGCCGACGCTCGACGGACGCAACGAGATCCGCCAGCGCGAACTCTTGAAAAATGCCCTACGCATGCGTCCCGACCGCATTATCGTCGGCGAAGTACGCGGCGACGAGGCGTTCGACATGCTGCAGGCGATGAATACCGGTCATGAGGGGTCGATGACGACCATTCACGCCAATACGCCCCGCGACGCTGTCGGTCGGCTTGAGCAGATGGTCGGCATGGCGGGGATGCCGATGTCGCAGTTGAGCATTCGCTCGCAGATCTCGTCCGCCATCACCATCATCGTGCAGGTCCAGCGCCTGAGCGACGGCAGTCGCAAGATTGTCTCGATTTCCGAGATCACCGGCATGGAGGGCGAAGTCCTGCAGATGCAGGAGATTATGAAATTCAAGAAACTCGGCACCGATGAAGGCGGGCGGATCCATGGAGAATTCCGCGCCACCGGCATTCGGCCGCGGTTCGTCGAGGAATTTGCCGAACTCGGGATCGAGATCCCCGGGACGATTTTTGATCCCGGTAAACCGCTGCAAACGGGACCTGTTCAATGAGCCTGACTCTGCTTTACGCGGCCGTTTTCACCGCGGCCCTTGTTGCTGTCGAAGCGATAATGCGCGGCTACTTCAAGACATCCGAACGCCACCGCGCTGTAAACCATCGGCTGAGCTTGCTCGAGGTCAGCGATGATCATCGTAAGACCTATAGCGACATGCTCAAGGAGCGCGGTGTCGGCGGCAGTTGGCGGCAAACCCCCATGATGCAGCGGCTGCTGCAGTTCTACGCCCAGTCGGGAATTAAGTTCGATGCAAGGCGATTTGCTCTCTTCACAATCGCGGGCGCACTCTTGACGTGGCTGGTCGTTCAGTTCCTCGTGCCGAGCACTCTGCTTAGAGTGCCGGTCTTTCTCCTGATTTGCCTCCTCATCCCCGCACTCGTCGTCTGGCGCGCTCGGGCGCGCCGCATGAAGAAATTCGAACTGAAGCTTCCTGAAGCGCTCGATGTCGCCAATCGCAGCTTGGC
The DNA here is from genome assembly GCF_019685115.1 of Rhizobium sp. NZLR11. NCBI lineage: Bacteria > Pseudomonadati > Pseudomonadota > Alphaproteobacteria > Hyphomicrobiales > Rhizobiaceae > Rhizobium > Rhizobium sp. NZLR11. Next base: position 349,127 of record NZ_JABDWD010000002.1, read on the forward strand.
CGCCGGCCACCCGCTGCCGGCGGCGATTGCTTTGGTGGCACGCGAGATGCCTGATCCGATCGGCACCGAATTCGGCCTCCTCTCGGATGAACTCACCTACGGCGTTACACTGGACGACGCCCTTGTGAACTTGACGGACCGGGTCGGCGTCGAGGATCTGAACCTGCTTGCGATATCGTTGAGCGTACAGGCGGGAACCGGCGGCAATCTGGTGGAGATCTTGCAGAACCTTTCGAAGACGCTGCGAGACCGGACAATGCTCAGGGCAAAGGTCAGGGCGATTTCCTCGGAAGGACGCATCACGGCGATCTTCATGTCGGTCTATCCGTTTCTGCTCTACGCGATGATCAAGGCGTTGTCGCCGACCTACTTCGATCCTGTCTGGGATAGCGGCCACGGAACCACCGTGGTGAGCGTTTTGTTGGCCGTCATGGCCATCGGGAATGTCATTCTCTACAAGATGGTCAACTTCGAGTACTGAGGCGGTCATGTCGAGTGAGTATGGAATCTACCTCATCGTCTTCTTTGCAGTGCTGATCTTCTCTGCAGCAGCATCGGAGTTGTTTTTTCGGCAGCGCGAGGTCTCGGTTCGGGTGTCGAAGAGCTCGGCGGCGGCCGGCGAGGAGGTCCACCTTGGCGATACGACGATTGCCGATCTCGGCGAGGCGGAAAACCGCCTGATCCGTCGCTATTTCGAAATTACGCGACGTGACACCAATGTGAACTCCACCCAGAACCGGCTGATTCGAGCGGGGTATTTCGCTGCCGGCGCCGTAACCACCTTCCAGGTGGTTCGCGCGGTCGTCTGTATCAGCGTGCTCGTCGCGGCGGTCTGGGCCGCAAACCGGGTCGCGCCGGACATGTCGCAGATCGCGACCCTGATCATTGCCATGTTTGCTGCGGGTGCGACCTTTATTCTCGTCAACATCTATATCGACCGGCGTGGCGCCGCCAAAGAGAGGGAGTACCGCCGCCTCTTTCCCGATTTTATGGATATGCTGATCGTCTGCCTCGATGCGGGGATGAGCATCGAGGCGGCGGCGAACCGTGTTGCCCGAGAATTCGTTAGCAAGCAGCAGGACTTCGGCCTGCATCTCTCGATCATGATGCTGGAAGTGCGGGGCGGCCGGCGATTGCGCGAGTCGCTCGCCAACCTTGCCACCCGCCTAAGGATTGACGAGGCCCGGTCCCTTTCCGTTCTGTTCCGCCAATCGGAGGAACTCGGGACGAGCGTAACGCAGACGCTCCGGGTCTACAGCAAGGAAATGCGCGACGTCCGCATTGTTCGCGCGGAGGAAAAGGCAAACGCCCTGCCGGTCAAGATGCTGCTGCCGCTCGGCGCGTTCCTTTTTCCGGTAAGCCTCGTCATCGTTCTCGTTCCCATTGTTATCCGTGTCGTCAGTCTTCTCGTCAGCATGAAACCCGGCGGTTGAGCCAAGCGAGGTCGTATGCAGTATTCGCTCGAACAGAATCGTAACGATGCCATCATTTCCCTCGACCCGCGAATGCCGATCGCACCGGCAAGCATAGAACAAGCCGGACTGGATTCGTCGTTCCTGCTTCGGCTGGCGTCAAAATGTGCGGCCGAGCAGGATACAATCACGGCATCTCATCTGGCTGCGCGCATGAAACTGCCGAAGGTGATCGTCAACATCCTTATCAAGGAACTCGTGAAACTTGCATACCTCGAGGCTCGCGGCCTGGCTGGTGAGGATGTGAGATCCGATATTCGATATGCGCTTTCAATGAAGGGGTTCGAATATGCCTACGCGGCCTCGCGTCAATGCCAGTATATCGGGCCCGCGCCGGTGTCGCTGGACGCGTTCTGCCGACAAGTGGGTTTGCAGTCCATCCATCACGAGCGCGTGACACCGGAGCGGCTGACCGAGAGCCTTGATGGGCTGGTGCTCGCAGACGCCTTGGTCGAAAAACTCGGGCCGGCCCTGAACTCCGGTCGCTCTATCCTGCTTTACGGACCCGCCGGAAACGGAAAGACAAGCATCGCCGAGCGGACGTCGCAGCTGTTTCGCCAAACAATATGGGTGCCTTATGCCATCGAGGTCGGCGGCCATGTCATCAGTTTCTATGACGAGGCAGTACATCACCCATTGTCGGAGTCTGACGCAGAATCCTATCCGAAAGGGGATCAACGATGGATCGAATGCCGCCGTCCGGTGATCAAGACGGGCGGGGAATTAACCCTCGATCAGCTCGATCTCACCTTCAACGACGGACCGAATGTCTATGAAGCGCCCATACACTTGAAGGCGTCCGGCGGCGTTTTCATCATCGACGACTTCGGGCGCCAGCAAGTGGCGCCGCAGGCGCTCATCAATCGCTGGATCGTGCCGCTCGAGCGCGGATATGACTTCCTGACGCTGCATACCGGCAAGAAGTTCAGGGTTCCCTTTGACGAGCTGGTCGTATTTTCGACGAATATCGCACCGAGGGACCTTTCCGACGAAGCGGGCTTGCGGCGCCTCAAGTATAAGATCTTTGTGAACACTCCGTCGCGCGACGAATATATCAGAATTTTCAGATCGTATGCCAGCGGCAGTGGATTGGTTGTCTGTGATCCGGACCTGAACCTGTTCTACGATCGCAAGTACAATGGCGATGTACTAGCGTCTTGCTATCATCCGAAATATCTTTTGGATTTCGTCGATTCCTACTGCGAATTCAACGGTGTAGAAAGAATCGCGTCGCTCGATATGCTCGAACGGGCGTGGGAAGGTGTATTCACGTCTGGATGATTGCGGACTTCGCGCTAAGCACGGAGTCCTGAATCTATCCAATTAACGACTTACGGGGAGTGAAACGAATGACCAGCATCCCGAATATCGACGGCGAAGTAGGCGGCGCGAGACCAAGCAATATGCGAGTAATTGAGCAGAGAGGCTCAAAAAGCCCGCTCCTCGTCGGTCTTGTCCTAATGCTCTTGCCTATGAGTGCTGGCGTTCTCATCTATACTGCCAAAAACTCAGCGGATGTTCGCGAGAGCCGCGAGACCATGGCCGCGCTTAAAAGGTCCATCGATGGCCTGAGAGGACAAATGGAAAAGCAGTCGGGCAATATCGCAAGCAATGCCAAGGCCGACGAACTCGCCGTTATCCGCCAGGAGATGGATAGCCTCCAAAAGGCGATTCTTTCGATGAATGAACGGATGGGTAACGTCACAAGCGGTACACGCATGGGTTCAGCTTTGGTCCTGAGCGCGCCCGGCAAGGAACCAGCACAATTTTTCGCACCATCGCGCGGTGCCCTGCCAGCGGAAACTCAAAATAGCAGTCTTGCGTCCATCGAAGCCGGGGGCATTGCTGTCAGTGACCTGCCGCGTTACGAACGAACACTCTCGCCGGAAGGCCAGCTCATACTTCGGAAGGCACGATAACAACGACCTCAGCGAAATCTCCAAGGCAATCGCTGGACGCGGCAAGGGGCGCGGCCCGATGCTCGCAATGCGGCAAGGGCGCTAATCTCGACCCAGACGATCGCTGAAGGAACCTATCCCCGCTGAGCGAAATTCGCGCTATTCTTCATCAATTCGAGATTACGGGCAGTGACTTCGTTTCCGGGATCAAGCTCATAGGCTTTCAGGAAATACCCTCTGGCAACGCGCAAGTCACCGCGTAAAAGGTGAGAATATCCGATATTGTTGTAGTAGACCGGGGTGTTGCCGATCATTCGCGAGAGTTGCTGGTAGGCGCGGTCGGACGTATCAAAGCGGGCAACCATGTCGGCCGAGGCTGCTAAGCCCAGCCAAGCGGCCGGATCTTCCGGAAAAACGTCAACCGCTCGCTTGTAGATGGCGTAAGATTTTCCGTAGTTCTTTTCCTGAAACTGCAGTTTTCCGGTGGTTATCAACTCGTCGTTCTTATAGAAGGCGACGGCTGAATCATCCTCGAGGGTCTTTGCACTATCGCCAAAAGCAGCGAGACCATCAACGCTGGATGACTGGCAACCGGCTAAAATTGCTCCGGTCGCTATCAAAAACGCAATGCATTTAGTCCCAGCTCTGATCTGCAACATTCAACTTGATCCCCCATCAGACATTCTTGCCTAAAATTCGGATGCGTTCACCGGAAATCATCGTAAAAAAAAGCTAACAACTCAAGAATTTGAGCAAATAGTCGCAAAAAAGCGACAAACGCGGTATCCGCCGGAATGCGCCAGAGTGATAAACGCCAACGATCCACACGGCGCGAGCTCGCCGAGGAACAGGACTGACATCTCGCCGATGCCTTTCCCCGCGACCAGCATCGAGAGCGCGTATGGTTCAACACGCTGAACGAGGCATATGTTAAGGCGCGGTATTCCAGGCATTTTGAGATCGGCGAGGAGGCTCTCGCCCGGCTTGGAGAGCAATGCCTCATTGCTTGGACTGGTCGACACGGTGTGCTCCGAGTATCTGGCGATCCTTGCGCGGAATAGCGGGTAGCAGCGTTGTGTGAATGCCTTTTGTACGTACCATTCAGTTAAACTAACCGTGCAAGCGAAGCCTTGAGGTTGGCGTTCTTCGCTTGTTCGGAAATCCTGAGACACCTCTTCTTTTTCTTTGTAATTTCCGACATATATTAAATATTATGTACGTTCCGCAGATTGTCACGCGCGGATTAAGGTGTTGGCGATGGCAACCGCCAATCTTCACTTTGTTGTTTTTGCTGTTCTCAGCCTTGGGCTTCGTCGCACCGTCGGCGTCCAGCCGCGTTGCTGTCGTCCTCAAGGTGAACGGCGCCATTGGGCCTGCGATAGCTGACTACGTGGTACGAGGCATTCAGCGTGCTGGCGAACGTGGAGCGGTCTTGGTCATTCTGCAAATGGACACACCAGGTGGTCTTGACACCTCCATGCGGGAAATCATTCGCGCGATCCTTGCCTCACCAGTGCCTGTCGCGGGCTTCGTCGCACCGAGCGGGGCACGGGCTGCCAGCGCCGGCACCTATATTCTCTACGCAAGCCACATTGCGGCAATGGCGCCTGGGACCAATCTAGGTGCGGCGACACCAATCGCGCTCAGCGTAAAGCCTTTCGGCGGTGATGCGGAACCCGAAAAGAAGCCGGGCGAACCTAGTGACAAGCAGGCAGAAGCTCCGGGCAATGCCAGCGAAGCAAAAGCCGTTAACGACGCAGTCGCTTACATTCGCGGGCTTGCGGAATTGCGCAATCGCAACGCCGACTGGGCAGAGCGTGCCGTGCGCGAAGCTGCGAGCCTTTCATCCACTGCGGCAGTGCGCGAACATGCCATCGATTTCACGGCAGTTGATGTCAACGATCTCCTTGCAAAGGCACAAGGGCAGGTGGTGCGGGTCGGTCAAACGGACGCCCGGCTCGATACCTCCGGTTTAGTCGTGCAGGAATTCGAGCCCGACTGGCGCACGCGCCTGCTTTCCGTCATTACCGATCCGAACATCGCAATCATCCTGATGATGGTCGGGATCTATGGCCTGATCTTCGAATTTCTCGCACCTGGGACAATGCTTCCTGGCACGATCGGCGGCATCTGCCTCCTCCTTGGTCTCTATGCCCTGGCATTGCTGCCGGTGAGTTTTGCCGGCCTTGGGCTTATTTTCCTCGGCGTGGGATTGACTGTGGCTGAGGCGCATTCGCCAAGCTTCGGCGCTTTCGGCATTGGCGGCGGGGTAGCCGTGATCCTGGGAGCAACCATTTTGTTTGATACCGATATACCCGGCCTGGAAGTGTCGCGCGCCCTACTGGGCGCAATTGCATTTGCTGCTCTTGCTTTTAGCCTTGTCGTTGCTCGCCTGGCGTTCACCTCGCGCTTGCGCCGGGTTGCCACCGGTGCAGAGCAGATGATTGGCATTTCCGGTAAAGTTGAGAGCTGGATGGGGCTCACGGGGTATGTCATCGCACATGGCGAACGCTGGAAGGCGGTTTCCGCCGAACCACTTGTTGCCGGTGACCCTGTCAGCGTGACCGGCCGCAATGGGCTGGCGCTCGAGGTCGCCAGCCGTCCTAAGGACACTTAACGGCACTCAGCAAGCAGGAGGAGAAGTCATGGATATGTTTGCAGATCTTGCCTTCTATTTGGTGGCCATCGTCATTTTGGTCGCCATCCTCGCATCCGCGGTTAAAATCCTGAGGGAATACGAACGCGGCGTCGTGTTCACACTTGGCCGCTTTACCGGAGTCAAGGGACCCGGCTTGATTCTGCTCATCCCCTATGTCCAGCAGATGATGCGGGTCGACTTGCGCACGCGCGTACTCGATGTCCCTAGCCAGGACGTCATCTCACATGACAATGTCTCGGTTCGTGTCAGCGCGGTGATCTATTTCAGGGTTATTGACCCCGAGAAGTCGACCATCCAGGTCGAGGATTTCATGATGGCAACAAGCCAGCTTGCCCAGACGACGTTGCGCTCCGTGCTCGGCAAGCACGACCTCGATGAGATGCTGGCAGAACGTGACAGGCTCAACTCGGATATTCAGGAAATCCTTGACACTCAGACGGATGCTTGGGGAATTAAAGTAGCCACTGTCGAGATCAAACATGTGGATATCAACGAGTCGATGGTTCGTGCAATTGCTCGCCAAGCGGAAGCCGAACGCGAACGCCGCGCAAAGATCATTAATGCCGAGGGCGAACAGCAAGCTGCAGCGAAGCTACTAGAAGCGGCCGAAATTTTGGCCAGGCAGCCGGAGGCGATGCAACTTCGTTACTTGAGCACTTTGAACGTCATCGCCAGCGAGAAGACTTCGACGATTTTATTCCCCTTCCCGATGGAGTTCGGCAATCTGATGGCCATTAAGCCGAAGTGATCGAACGGCTCTGGCGGTGCTCCGTCGGGCGCGACTTTGCGCGAGACGATAGCTGTCGCCATTCATCTCGAGGATGTTGACGTGGTGGGTGATACGATCGAGTAGCGCACCGGTCTTGGAGAGCGGCACGAAGCCCAGCTCATCGATGATGAGAAGCTGGTAGGTCCGGCGGAACACCGCCACCCCGTGGTCTTGGTCAGCTCGGCTCAGATGTGCAAAGCGCTTCCCAAAGCTTTCAGCGCCGCCTCCATGACTGCTTCACTGCGGGTCGGATGGGCGTGGATGGTGCCGGCAATATCTTCCAGGCGCGCACCCATTTCGATCGCCAGCGCAAAGGCCGCCGAGAGTTCGGAGACCCCTGCTCCCACCGCCTGCAGGCCGAGAACGAGATTGGTGTCGGCGCGGGCGACGACGCGCACGAAGCCCTCCTCCGACAGCATGGTCATCGCCCGTCCGTTGGCGCTGAACGGAAACTGGCCGGTGCGGATTTGATAGCCCTGCGCCTGCGCCTCCGCCGGCGAGAGGCCGGCGCTGACAATNCCCATTTCGATCGCCAGCGCAAAGGCCGCCGAGAGTTCGGAGACCCCTGCTCCCACCGCCTGCAGGCCGAGAACGAGATTGGTGTCGGCGCGGGCGACGACGCGCACGAAGCCCTCCTCCGACAGCATGGTCATCGCCCGTCCGTTGGCGCTGAACGGAAACTGGCCGGTGCGGATTTGATAGCCCTGCGCCTGCGCCTCCGCCGGCGAGAGGCCGGCGCTGACAATCTCCGGATCGGTAAAGCAGATGGCGGGAATGCAGCGCTTGTCCCAGGCCCGCTTCTTGCCGGCGATGATCTCGGCTACCATCTCGCCTTGCGCCATCGCCCGATGGGCCAGCATCGGCTCGCCGGTGACGTCGCCGATCGCATAGATGCCGCGCATGGAGGTGCGGCAGCGATCGTCGATCCTGAGATAAGGGCCGGCGCGATCGAGATCGAGCTCTTCGAGACCGGAGCCTGCCGTCCTCGGGCGGCGGCCGACGGTAACGAGGATGCGGTCCGCCGGCAGGCTCTCTCGCCGGCCATCGGATGTTTCGACGATCAATGTCTCGCCATTATCGGCAAGGCCGATCGCCTTCGCACCTGTCAACACCCGGACGCCGCTTTCGGTCAGCTTGCGCATGACGGGCCGCACCAGCTCGGCATCATATAATGGCAGCACCTGTGGCGTTGCCTCGACCACCGTCACCTCCGATCCCATCTTGGAAAAGGCCGTGCCAAGCTCCAGCCCGATATAACCGCCGCCGACGACGACAAGTTTTTTCGGCAGCTCCGTCAGCGACAGCGCCTCCGTCGAGGAGATCACGCGGCCGTCGAACGGCAGGTTGGCAAGCTCCACCGGATCGGAACCGGTGGCAATCACCACGGTCTCGGCGCGGATGATCTGCTGGCCGGTCTCCGTCTCCACCTCCACCGTCTTGCCGTCGCGGAAGTGGGCCCGGCCATGGACGATCTTGACCCGCGCCTTCTGTAATAGCCCCGAGACGCCGCCTGTAAGCCGGCCGACGATGCCGTCCTTCCAGGCGATCGTCCTCAAAAGATCGATCGAGGCGCCTTCGACGCGGATGCCCATCGGGTTCTTGCCGACAAGCATCTTTTGCGTCGCGTCGAATTCCTCGGCCGCATGAATTAACGCCTTGGAGGGAATGCAGCCGACCGTCAGGCAGGTGCCGCCCGGCTTGCCGGCCTCGACGATGACCGTATCGACGCCGAGCTGGCCGGCGCGGATGGCGCAGACATAACCGCCAGGGCCGGCGCCGATGACGAGGAGCTTGCAGACGATTTCTTTCATGGCTCAGCCTTCGATGAAAATGAGCGCGGGCGATTCGAGCAGCGTACGGATGCGCTGCACGAAGGTTGCCGCGTCCCAGCCGTCGATGATGCGATGATCGAAGCTGGAGGAGAGGTTCATCATCTTGCGCGGTACGAACTGCGCGCCGTCCCATACCGGCCGTGTGGCGATCTTGTTGACGCCGATGATCGCCACTTCGGGATGATTGATCACCGGCGTCGAGACGATGCCGCCGAGAGCGCCCAGCGAGCTGATGGTGATGGTCGAGCCCAAAAGCTCATCGCGGGTCGCCGTCCCCGATCGCGCCGCTTCCGCCAGCCGGTTCATTTCCGCCGCGCAATCCCAGATGCCGCGCGCTTCCGCATGCCGCACCACCGGCACGGTCAGACCGGCCGGCGTCTGCGTGGCGATGCCGATATGCACGGCGCTATGACGCGTGATGATGCCGGCATCGTCGTCGAAGGTGGCGTTGACGTCGGGCTGCCCGGAAATGGCCTTGACCAGCGCCCGCATCAGGAAGGGCAGAACCGTCAGCTTCGGATGATCCGGCCTGCGGTCGCCGTTCATGGTGGCGCGCAACTCCTCGAGCGCGGTCATATCCACTTCCTCCACATAGGTGATGTGGGGGATGCGCGAGGTGGACAGCACCATTTTTTCGGCGATGCGGCGGCGCAGGCCGGTCAGCTTGATCTGCTCGGTCGCCGTCTTCCTGGCAGAACCGTTCCTTGCCGTTGCCGGAGCGGCGCCCAGGGTCAGGAATTGCTCGATATCCTCGCGCAGGATGCGGCCGGCCGGTCCGCTTCCCTGCACCTGTCTGAGATCCACCCCCTTTTCCCTGGCAAACAGCCGCACGGAGGGCGCGGCAAGCGGCTTTTCAACCGGCGCTGGCGCAGAGGCCGGCGCTGCCGGAGTGGGCTTTGCAAGCTCGACCTTAGTCGTTTCGGCAGGTGGCGTCTGCGAGATCCGCACGGGCTGGGCGTCGCCGTCGCCGACATCGCCCGCCGTCTCGATCCGCACCAGCGGCGCCTTGACCGCGATCCGGTCTCCGACCTCGCCGGCAAGCCAGATGACGGTGCCGTTGACGGGAGAAGGAATTTCCACGGTGGCCTTGTCGGTCATGACGGCGGCGATCACCATATCCTCGCGGACCGGATCTCCCGCCTTCACATGCCATTCCACCAGCTCGGCCTCGGCCACCCCTTCCCCGACATCGGGCATCTTGATGATGAATTCGCCCATGGCTCAGGCCTCCATGACTTCGGCAAGTGCCCGCCCGACCCGGGCGGGACCGGGGAAATAGTCCCATTCCTGCGCATGCGGATAGGGCGTGTCCCAGCCGGCGACGCGCACCACCGGCGCTTCGAGATGATAGAAGCAATGTTCCTGTACCAGTGCCGCAACCTCGGCGCCAAAGCCGGAGGTCAGCGTTGCCTCATGCACGACGACGCAACGGCCCGTCTTGGTGACCGATTTGACGATCGTATCGAGATCGAGCGGCAGCAGGCTCCTGAGATCGATCACCTCGGCATCGATGCCGGCATCGTCTGCCGCGGCAAGCGCCACATGCACCATCGTGCCATAGGCAACCACGGTCACCGCAGACCCGGCGCGCCGCACTTCGGCCTTGCCGATCGGGATGGTGTAATGGCCGTCGGGCACCTCTCCCAGCTCATGTTTCGACCACGGCGTCACCGGCCGCTCGTGATGGCCGTCGAAGGGGCCGTTATAGAGCCGCTTCGGCTCCAGGAACATGACGGGGTCGGGATCCTCGATCGCCGCGATCAGCAGGCCCTTGGCGTCATAGGGATTGGAGGGAACGATCACTTTCAGCCCGCAGACATGGGTAAATAGCGCTTCCGGGCTCTGGCTGTGTGTCTGGCCGCCGAAGATGCCGCCGCCGGTCGGCATACGCACGACGATCGGGCAGGTGAAATCGCCGTTGGAACGGTAGCGGATGCGCGCCGCCTCCTGCGTCAGCTGGTCATAGGCCGGATACATGTAATCGGCGAACTGGATTTCGACACAGGGCTTCAGCCCGTAGGCGGCCATGCCGATCGCCGTGCCGACAATGCCGGATTCGCTGATCGGCGTATCGAAGCAGCGCGTCCTGCCGTATTTTGCCTGCAGACCTTGCGTGCTGCGGAAGACCCCGCCGAAATAGCCGACATCCTCGCCGAACACCACGACATCGTCGTCGCGCGCCATCGAGACGTCCATGGCGCTGCGCACCGCCTCGATCATCGTCATCCTGGCCATGTCAGTACCCCGCCTTCTGCCGCTGGCGGCGGATATGCGGCGGCATCTCGGCATAGACGCCCTCGAAAATGTCGCGCACCGAAGGCCTGCCGCCGGCATGCAGCGTGCCATGCGCTTCCGCCTGACGCTGTGCCTCGATCACCTCGTCGGCAATTTCAGCCTCCGCCTGCACATGCCGCTCCTCCGACCACGCGCCCTTGACGATCAGATGTTTCTTCAGCCGCAGCACGGGATCGCCGAGCGGCCAGGCCTCCGATTCCGTCTTCGGCCGATAGGCGCTCGGATCGTCGGAGGTCGAATGCGCGCCGACGCGGTAGGTGACATATTCGATCAGCGTCGGGCCGAGATTGCGCCGGGCGCGTTCGGCCGCCCAGCGGGCGACGGCATGGACGGCGAGATAGTCGTTTCCGTCGACGCGCAGCGCCGGAATGCCGAAGCCGAGGCCGCGGGCGGCGAAAGTGCCGGAACCGCCACGGGCGATGCCTTGAAAGGTGGAGATCGCCCATTGATTGTTGACGATGTTGAGAATGACGGGCGCCTTGTAGGTCGAGGCGAAGACGAGCGCCGAATGAAAGTCCGATTCCGCCGTCGAGCCGTCGCCGATCCATGCCGCGGCAATGCGGCTGTCATTCTTGATCGCCGAGGCCATCGCCCATCCCACGGCCTGCACATATTGGGTGGCGAGATTGCCGGAGATGGTGAAGAAGCCGTGTTCCTTGGAGGAGTACATGATCGGCAGCTGCCGGCCGCGAAGCGGATCGCTCTCGTTCGAGTAGATCTGGTTCATCATCTCGACCATCGGATAGTCGTCTGAAATCAGCAGGCCCGCCTGGCGATAGGTCGGGAAATTCATGTCTCCCTTGATGAGCGCCTTGCGGAAGGCGCAGCTGACGGCTTCTTCGCCGAGATGCTGCATGTAGAAGGAGGTCTTGCCCTGGCGCTGCGCCATCAGCATGCGAGTGTCGAAGGCACGCAGCTTCATCATGTTGCGAAGCCCGGTCAGTAGTTCCTCGTCGGAGAGCGAGCCTGCCCAGGGGCCAACCGCCTCGCCGTCGCGGTTCAGCACGCGGATGATCGAATAGGCGAGCTCGCGGATGTCTTCCGAAGCGACGTCCACCTCCGGCCGCGGCACGGCACCAGCCTTGGCGATCTTGACGTTGGAAAAATCGGGCTGGCCGCCCGGGCGGACGGCGGGTTCGGGGACGTGCAGGCTCAAACGAGCGGAATCCACCATGTTTTTTTATTCCTCCCTTTGCCGGCCATGCATCCCTCCCCTGAAGCAGGGCCGGATATATTGTTACAGATTGCGGGCGATCACCATGCGCTGCACGTCGCTCGTTCCTTCATAGATCTGGCAGATGCGCACATCGCGATAGATGCGCTCGACCGGGTAATCGGCCATGTAGCCATAACCTCCATGGATCTGGATCGCGTCGGAGCAGACGCGCTCGGCCATCTCGGAGGCAAAAAGCTTCGCCATCGAGGCTTCCGACAGGCAGGGCAGCCCGGCTTCCCTCAGGCAGGCGGCGTGAAAGGTGAGCTGCCGGCCGGCCTCGATCCGCACCGCCATATCGGCCAGGCGGAAGGCAACCGCCTGGTGCTCGACGATCGGCTTGCCGAAGGCGGTGCGCTCTCCGGCGTAGTCGCGCGCCGCCTCGAACGCCGCCCGCGCCATGCCGACCGCCTGCGCCGCAATGCCGATCCGCCCGCCTTCAAGATTGGCGAGCGCGATGCGGTAGCCTTCGCCTTCTGCGCCGAGCCTCAACTCGACAGGAATGCGCATGCCGTTGAAAGCGATCTGGCAGGTATCGGTGGAATGCAGGCCAAGCTTATCCTCGACGCGGATCACCTCGTAGCCTGGCGTATCCGTCGGCACGATGAAGGCGGTGATGCCTTTCTTGCCGGCATCAGGATCGGTGACGGCAAAGACGATGATGACATTGCCGTTCTTTCCCGAGGTGATGAATTGCTTGGCGCCATCGAGCACGTAGTCGTCGCCGTCACGCCGCGCCCGGGTCTTCAGGTTTGAGGCATCGGACCCCGCCTGCGGCTCGGTGAGCGCAAAGCCGCCGATCCATTCGCCGCTTGCCAGTTTCGGCAGGAAGCGCTGCCGCTGCTCCTCGGTGCCGAACTTCAGGATCGGCACGCAACCGACGGAGCTGTGCACGCTCATGATCGTCGAACACGGCCCGTCGCCGGCGGCAATCTCCTCAAGGGCGGCGGCATAGGCGACCACACCGGTATCCGAGCCGCCATAGGCCTCCGGAACCAGCATGCCGAGCAGCCCGAGTTCACCCATCTCCTTCAGTTCCTCGCGCGGGAAGAGATGCCCCCGGTCACGCTTGGCCGCCCCCGGCGCCAGCCGGTCGCGGGCAAAATCGCGGGCGAGATCTGAGATCTGCTGCTGAAGATCGGAAAGAATCATCTGTTCAACCTCTCGCCTCGTGCCGCTCGATGGCGACGGCCGTCGCCTCGCCGCCGCCGATGCAGAGCGCGGCCATGCCGCGCTTCAGGTCGTAGCGCTCCAATGCCGAAAGCAGCGTCACCAGAATCCGGGCTCCCGACGCGCCGATCGGATGACCGAGGGCGCAGGCGCCTCCATGCACATTCACTTTTTCATGCGGCAGGTCGAGATCGCGCATCGCCGCCATCGCGACGACGGCGAAAGCCTCGTTGATTTCGAAGAGATCGACGTCCGAGAGCGCCACGCCGGTGCGGTCGGACAGTTTCTGCAGCGCGCCGATCGGCGCAGTGGCGAATAGATTGGGCGCCTGCGAATGCGTGGCATGGCCGAGAATGGTGGCGAGCGGTTGGAGGCCGCGATGCTCCGCCTCGGAGCGGCGCATCAACACGAGGGCCGCGGCGCCATCGGAGATCGAGCTGGAATTGGCGGCGGTCACCGTGCCACCTTCGCGAAAGGCGGGCTTCAGCGTCGGGATCTTGTCGAGCCTGGCCTTGCCGGGCTGTTCGTCGCGGCTCGCCACCTGCTCGGCTTTGCCCGATTTCACCGTGACCGCCACGATCTCGCTTTCGAAACAGCGCTCGGCAATCGCCTTCTGCGCCCGCGTCAGAGAGGCGATGGCGTAGTTGTCCTGCGCCTCGCGCGTAAACTGATAGGCCTCGGCGCAATCCTCCGCAAAGCTGCCCATCAAGCGCCCCTTGTCATAAGCATCCTCCAGCCCGTCGAGGAACATGTGATCCACGACACGCCCATGGCCAAGCCTGTAGCCGGCACGGGCCCTGTCAAGGAGATAGGGCGCATTCGTCATGCTTTCCATGCCGCCTGCGACCGCCACCGAAGCACTGCCGGCGGCGATCAGGTCATGCGCCATCATCACCGCCTTCATGCCCGAACCGCACATCTTGTTGACGGTGCTGGCCGCTGTCGCAAACGGCAGGCCGGCATGGACGGCCGCCTGGCGGGCGGGCGCCTGCCCCTGCCCGGCCGACAGCACGCAGCCGAAGATGACCTCCTCGATCGCCTCGGCCTCGACGCGGCTGCGCTCAAGCGCTGCGAGGATCGCCACTGCTCCGAGTTCGGGTGCTGTCGCCTCCTTCAGCTCTCCCTGAAAACTGCCGATCGGGGTGCGCGCCGCCCCGACGATGACGATGGGGTCCTGCAATGCCATCTTTCCTCCTCGGGCGCCGCTCACCGCGCACCCATTCGCAATGCGCCGTCGAGGCGGATGACCTCGCCGTTCAGCATGTTGTTTTCAAAGACATGGCGCACCAGCCCGGCAAATTCCGCCGGCCGGCCGAGCCGCGGCGGAAAGGGCACGCTCTTGCCGAGTGCGGCCTGAACCTCGGCCGGCATATCAGCCATCATCGGCGTCTCGAAAATCCCGGGCGCGATCGAAACGACGCGAATGCCGTAACGGGCAAGCTCGCGGGCGACCGGCAAGGTCATCGCCGCCACGCCGCCCTTGGAGGCGGCATAGGCCGCCTGGCCGATCTGCCCGTCAAAGGCGGCAACCGAGGCCGTATTGACGATGACGCCGCGTTCGCTTTCCGCATCCGGCTCCGCATTCTGGATCGCAGCAGCGGCAAGCCGGATCATGTTGAAGGTGCCGATGAGATTGATGCCGATGGTGCGGGCAAAACTCTCCAGCCGGTGGGGCCCGTCGCGGCCGATCACCTTTTCGGCCGGTGCCACGCCGGCGCAATTCACCAGGCCGCGCAGGCCGCCGAAGGCCTCGACCGCCGCGGCAACCACTGCTTTTCCCGCCTCGCCATCGGTCACATCCGCCTCGACGAAGCGGACATCGCGCCCGAACTCGCGGGTAATTTCCTCGCCCGCCTGCGGATTGAGATCGGCAATCGTCACGCGCCCGCCCGCCTCGACCAGCGCGCGCACCGTTGCCGCGCCGAGCCCCGAGCCGCCGCCGGTCACGATGAAACCTGCACCTGCGATTAGCATGAACCTATTCCTCCCGCCGCCGCGCCGTCCTCCAGGCACAACCGGCAGCCGCGATTCTATTCGCTCCACCTATTGCAAGCGATGACAGAACTGCTCCATTATCTCGGCCAGTTTTGCCATAGTGGGGATTGATATGGCCGAGATCGAGCGACGCATGATCGCGCCGGGTTTCGTGGAGGAAGCGCTCGACAGCCTGCGGCGGTTGGGCAAGCCGACGGCGCCGATCCTTGCCCGCGTCAGCCTGCCGCCTGGCATCGACCAGCCGGTTTCGGCGGAGACCTATGGCGCGCTCTGGCTGGCGATCGCCGCCGAGCTCGACGACGAATTCTTCGGCATGGGCGCTCGCCCGATGCGCAGCGGCAGCTTCACCCTGCTTTGCCATTGCGTGCTGCATGCGCCGACACTCGGTCACGCGCTCCGCCGGGCGCTGCGCTTCCTCGATGTCGTGCTCGACGATCCCCGGGGACGGCTCGTCGTCCGCGACGGCATGGCTGAGGTCGAGCTCAGCGATGCCGGCGCGCCGCGTTCGGCCTTCGCCTACCGCACCTACTGGATCATCCTGCACGGCATCATTTGCTGGCTGGTCGGCCGGCGCATCCCGATCCGCCTTGTCGATTTCCGCTGCGCCGAGCCCCGCCAAGGCGCCGACTACCAGCTCTTCTTCGGAGCACCGGTGCGGTTTTCTCAAGCCATCAGCCGGCTCGGCTTCGACAGCGCCCTGCTCGACCTGCCGATTTCACGCAGCGAGCAGGCGCTGAAACAGTTCCTGCGCGGCGCGCCCGCCAATATTCTGGTGCGTTATCGTTACGATGCCGGCATCGCCGCCGCCGTCCGCCGGCGCTTGAACCTGGCAACGCCCAATGCCTGGTCGAGCTTCGCCAAGCTTGCCGCCGATATGCGCATGCCGCCCTCCACGCTTCGCCACCGCCTGCACGATGAGGGGCAAAGCTATGCCGCCATCAAGGACGACATCCGCCGCGACCTCGCCGTCGACCTTCTGCTGAGCACATCGAACACCATCGGCGAGATTGCCGTGCAGCTTGGTTATTCCGAACCCAGCGCCTTCTTCCGGGCTTTCCGGAAATGGATGGGCAAGAGCCCCGAGGCTTTCCGGCGGGAAGAAGCGGAAAATCGAAGCTAAGTCAGTCGAACCGCTTGACGCGACCCGACTGGGTTCGCGCTTTCGCGAACGTCGCGCCAATCTTCATCACGAAGGATTTGCTGAAGCGACCAAGAATCTCTTGATGCGGCTCGATGTACCAGGAGTGTTCGACGATATCATAGTTATATTCGTCTACGACGATCCAACTCTGTTTGAGATCACCAATACCGGCACGCCGGCATTCGATATCGGGAATTTCCAGGGCGATCCGCTCCGCCTGCGGCGGCTGCGTTGTGATTGCCAGAAGCACAAGATGCGTATTTCCATCGCCTGCGCTGCGGATTGCGACAACGACACAAACTGGTCGTTGTTTACGCCCTTCGGTCTCGCCCCGCTGCTGCTGCCATGCCCAGAGATAGGGATAGTATATCACTTCCCCGGGGCGAAACTCATGGCTCATCGTCGTAACCGTCACCCTTCGCCAGCCGCTCGATCGCCTCGCCGAATAACTCGGCATGTTCGTCCGGCATCTCCGAGAGGTGATGAGCACGACGTGGGTCCTTGCCGCTGCGCATGCGCTCGTAATGTTCATAGCTCATCAGCACGAAACGCGGCTTGTTATGTCGAGTGAGAACGATCGGCTCCCGGCTTGCAGCATCGGTGACGTCGCCGACCTGCTTGTTGAGATCCCCTGTCGTGAACTGTCGCATGATAATCTCCGGCTTTGTTTCCATATATTCCATATTTCCCATATTTTCAAGAAAACGGCACAACTTCGATACGGAGGCCGTCACCCGCATCCAAATCAGAGACACTTTGAACCTTCCGCAACCCGCGCTACATATTTCAGCGGGAGGACTGCCATGTTTGATTTTTCGCTCGGCGACACCGCGGACGCGATCCGTGAAACGACGGCGCGGTTTGCCGCCGATCATATTGCTCCGATGGCCGCGGAGATCGACGAAAACAATACGTTTCCGCGCCAGCTCTGGCCTCGGATGGGGGCGCTCGGCCTGCATGGGATCACCGTCGAGGAAGAATTCGGCGGGGCCGGTCTCGGTTACCTCGAGCATGTCGTCGCCATGGAGGAGGTTTCCCGCGCCTCCGCTTCCATCGGCTTGAGTTACGGCGCCCATTCCAATCTCTGCGTCAATCAGATCCGCCGCTGGGCCTCGACGGAGCAGAAACGCCGCCATCTGCCGAAGCTGATCTCCGGCGAACATGTCGGCGCGCTTGCCATGTCCGAGGCCGGCGCCGGTTCCGATGTCGTCTCCATGCGGCTGCGGGCCGACCAAAAGGGCGACCGCTACATCCTGAGCGGCACCAAGTTCTGGATCACCAATGCGCCGCATGCCGACGTGCTTGTCGTCTATGCCAAGACCGATCCGGCCGCCGGCCCGAAAGGCATTTCCGCCTTCATCATCGAAAAAGGCCTGCCTGGCTTCAGCGTCTCGAAAAAGCTCTCCAAGCTCGGCATGCGCGGCAGCGACACGGCCGAGCTGGTCTTTCAGGATTGCGAGGTGCCGGCCGAGGCGCTGATGGGGCGGGAGGGGGAAGGCGTGAAGATCCTGATGTCCGGCCTCGATTACGAACGCGCCGTGCTTGCCGGCGGCCCGCTCGGCATCATGCAGGCCTGCCTTGATGTCGTGCTGCCCTATGTGCGCGATCGCAAGCAGTTCGGCAAACCGATCGGCGATTTCCAGCTGATGCAGGCAAAGATCGCCGATATGTATGTCGCGCTGAATTCGGCGCGCGCCTATGTCTATGCCGTCGCCCGCGCCTGCGATGCCGGCCGCGCGACGCGCACGGATGCTGCCGCCGCGATCCTTTTCGCCAGTGAGAATGCCGTCAAGGTCTCGCTGGAGGCGATCCAGGCGCTCGGCGGCGCCGGCTATACCAAGGAATGGCCGGTCGAACGCTTCTTGCGCGATGCCAAGCTCTACGACATCGGCGCCGGCACCAACGAGATTCGCCGCTACCTGATCGGCCGGGAGCTCATTGCGTCATGACGGTGATTTCGACTGCGATCGACCGCGACAGCGACAGCTTCAAGGCCAATGCCGTCAAGAACAAGGCCCTGATCGACGAGCTCCACGAGCGTTCGGTCAAAGCGCGCCAGGGCGGATCGCCAACGGCGCGCGAGCGCCATACCGGCAAGGGCAAGCTCCTGCCGCGCGACCGCATCCAGCTGCTGATCGATGCCGGCAGTCCTTTCCTGGAGATCGGCACGCTGGCCGCCAACGGCATGTATGGCGACGAAGCGCCGGGCGCCGGCATCATATCAGGCATCGGCCGCGTTTCCGGCCGCGAGGTGATGATTGTCGCCAATGACGCGACGGTGAAGGGTGGCGCCTATTACCCCCTGACGGTGAAGAAACATCTGCGGGCGCAGGAGATCGCCATGCAGAACCGATTGCCCTGCCTCTATCTGGTCGACAGCGGCGGCGCCAATCTTCCGCATCAGGCCGAGGTCTTTCCCGACCGCGACCATTTCGGCGCGATCTTCTACAACCAGGCACAGATGTCGGCCGAAGGCATTCCGCAGATTGCCTGCGTGATGGGAAGCTGCACCGCCGGCGGCGCCTATGTGCCGGCCATATCCGACGAAACGGTCATCGTTCGCAATCAAGGCACGATCTTCCTCGCCGGCCCGCCGCTGGTCAAAGCTGCCACCGGCGAGATCATCTCGGCCGAAGAGCTCGGCGGCGCCGAGACCCACGGCCGCCGCTCCGGCGTCGTCGATCATGTCGCCGAAAACGACGAACATGCGCTGCTGCTGATGCGCGATATTACAGCAAGCCTCAACAGTGTGAAATCAATCGATATCGACATCACGCCGCCGCGGCGGCCGAAACTCGGTCCGGAAGATCTCTGCGGCCTCATTCCGGACGACGTCCGCTCGCCCTATGACGTGCGCGAGGTAATCGGCCGGATCGTCGACGGCTCGGAACTGCACGAGTTCAAACCGCTTTACGGCACCACGCTGGTCTGCGGCTTCGCCCGCATCTGGGGCATGCCGGTCGCCATCATCGCCAATAACGGCGTGCTGTTTTCCGAAAGCGCTCTGAAGGGCGCGCATTTCATCGAGCTCGCCTGCCAGCGCCGCGTGCCGTTGCTCTTCCTGCAAAATATCTCCGGCTTCATGGTCGGCGGCCGATACGAGGCCGGCGGCATCGCCAAGGACGGGGCAAAGCTGGTGACGGCGGTGGCAACCGCGACCGTACCGAAAGTGACCGTCATCATCGGCGGCAGCTTCGGCGCCGGCAATTACGGCATGTGCGGCCGCGCCTATCGACCGCGCTTCCTTTTCACCTGGCCGAACAGCCGCATCAGCGTCATGGGCGGCGAACAGGCAGCCTCGGTGCTCGCCACCATCCGCCGCGATGCGATGGAGGCGCGCGGAGAGGACTGGCCGGACGAAGAAGAGGCCGCCTTCAAGGCGCCGATCCGGGCCGCCTACGAGGCCGAGGGCAATCCCTATTATGCGACGGCCCGCCTCTGGGACGACGGCATCATCGACCCGCGCCAGACCCGCGATGTCCTCGGCCTTGCCTTTTCCGCCTGCCTGAATGCGCCGATCCCGAAAGGGCCGCGCTTCGGCCTGTTCCGGATGTGAGGCGGCCATGATGGAAAGCCTTCTCATTGCCAACAGGGGCGAGATCGCCCGCCGCATCATCCGCACCGCCAAGCTGCTCGGCATCCGCACGATCGCCGTCTATTCCGAGGCCGATGCCGGCCTACCCTTCGTGAGCGAAGCGGACGAGGCGATCGCCATCGGCCCGCCGGCGGCCCGCGAAAGCTACCTCTCGCAGCAACGCATCCTGGAGGCCGCCCGGAAAACCGGCACCGCCGCCATCCATCCCGGTTACGGTTTCCTGTCGGAAAATGCCGAATTTGCCGAAGCGGTGGAAAGCGCCGGCATCCTCTGGGTCGGCGCGCCCCCGGCCGCCATCCGCGCCATGGGGCTCAAGGACGCCGCGAAAGAATTGATGCAGGCGGCAGGCGTCCCCGTCACCCCCGGCTATCTCGGCCCGGACCAGAGAGAAGAGCGGCTGTCGGCAGAAGCCGATGCCATCGGTTATCCCGTGCTGATCAAGGCGGTTGCCGGCGGCGGCGGCAAAGGCATGCGCCGCGTCGACCGCCCGCAGGATTTCGCAGAGCTTCTCGCCTCATGCCGCCGTGAGGCCGCCGCCTCCTTCGGCGACGATCGCGTTCTGATCGAACGCTACATTGCCAATCCGCGTCATATCGAGGTGCAGGTCTTTGCCGACAAGCTCGGGAATTGCGTTCACCTCTTCGAACGCGATTGTTCGCTCCAGCGCCGTCACCAGAAAGTCATCGAGGAGGCCCCCGCCCCAGGCCTCGATACCGCCACCCGGGCGGTAATCTGCGATGCGGCGGTGAAGGCTGCAAGAGCGGTAAACTATGTCGGCGCCGGCACTATCGAATTCATCGCCGATGCCTCCGGTGGCCTCAATCCCGACCGCATCTGGTTCATGGAGATGAACACGCGGCTGCAGGTGGAACACCCGGTCACCGAAGCGATAACTGGCGAGGATCTGGTGCTCTGGCAGCTGAAAGTCGCCAGCGGCGAGCCCTTGCCGAAAAGCCAGAACGAGATTGTTGTCAACGGCTGGGCCTTTGAGGCCCGGCTTTACGCCGAAAATCCCGCCGCCGGCTATCTGCCCTCGACCGGCCGGCTAGACCATCTCAAGCTGCCGAAAACGGTCCGCGTCGACAGCGGCGTCGATGAGGGCGATGAGATCACCGCCTTCTACGATCCGATGATCGCCAAGATCATTGCGCATGGGCCGAACCGCGAGGCGGCACTGTCGAAACTCGCGGCCGCCTGCGCCGACGTCGAGGTCTGGCCGGTCAGATCGAATGCCGGTCTTCTCGCCCGCATCGCCGCCGACCCGGATTTTCACGCCGCCCGGATCGATACCGGCTTCCTCGACCGTCACGGTGAAAGCCTTGTGGCGACCGAGCCTGATGAAACCGTGATCGACAGCGCCGCCACCGCGCTTGCAAAGAGCGCATCTGATGAGCCTTGGTCCGCCCTCACCGGTTTTCGCGTCGCTGGGCCGAGCGACAGACGCGTCCGGGTGCGCGTCGGCGGCCACCTCTATTGGGGGCGTCTGCGCCCCGACCTCGAAGCAAAGACCATCGAGACGGACGAGACGACGGTGCTTTTCGACGCCGGCAACGCCTGGCCGATCGGCCTGCCCGTCGCAAGCGAGGTCGAGGCAAGCCACGGCGTGGGTGATGGCGCCATCCTGTCGCCCATGCCCGGCCTGGTCATTTCCGTGGATGTCGCCGAAGGCGACCCGGTCGCCAAGGGCGATCGTCTGCTGACGGTCGAAGCCATGAAAATGGAACATTCGCTGCGGGCGCCCTTCGACGGCATCGTCGGAAAGCTGCAGGTTTCCCCCGGTATCAGGGTCTCGGAAAACCAGCTGGTCGCCAGCGTCATGAAGGGAGAGGATTGATGGCCGGTCGCTACTTCGACGAATGGACGGTCGGCGACCGCATCGCTCATGAGATCCGCCGAACGGTCACCGAGACCGACAACCTGCTGTTTTCGACGCTCTCCCACAATCCGCAGCCGCTACACCTCGATGCCGAGTATGCGGCCAGCACCGAATTCGGCCGGATCGTCGTCAACGGCACCTTCACTTTTGCGCTGACCGTTGGCCTTTCTGTCGGCGACACGACGCTCGGCACGCTCGTCGCCAATCTCGGCTACGACAAGGTGACGATGCCGAAACCGGTCTTCATCGGCGATACGCTGCGGGTGGAAACCGAGGTGATGGAGCTGCGCCGCTCGAACTCCCGCCCAGACGCCGGCATCGTCACCTTCCGGCACATCACTCTGAACCAGCGCGATGAGATCGTCTGTCAGTGCCTGCGCACGGCGATGCTGAAGGTGAAACCGTCATGAGGCTGCGCTCGCTGCTCTTCGTGCCCGGCGACCGGCCGGAACGTTTCGAAAAAGCGCTCGCCTCGGGCGCCGATGCCGTCATTCTCGATCTGGAAGATTCGGTTGCGCCAGCGAGCAAGCCGAAAGCGCGCGAAAACGTACACGAGTTCACCCTGCGCCAGACCGGCGAGACCGCCCTTCTTATCCGTATCAATCCCCTCACCTCCCCGGCATTCGAGGACGACCTTGCCGCTCTGAGCGGCCTTCGCGCTTTCGCGATCATGCTGCCGAAGGCCGAGGGCGCGGCTTCCGTGCGCAAACTCGCGGCCTCGCTGACGTCGGCCGTTCCCGTTTTGCCGATCGCGACCGAAACGCCGTCGGCGATCTTCGAGATCGGCAGTTACCGGGAGGTCTCGACCAGCCTCTGCGGCCTGACCTGGGGTGCTGAGGATCTGCCCGCCGCGATGGGGGCCACGACCGCGCGGAGGACGGATGGCCGTTATACGCCACCTTACGAGCTTGCCCGCTCGCTCACGCTATTCGCAGCCCATGCCGCCGCCGTTCCCGCAATCGAAACCGTCTATCCCGATTTCCACGATCTCAAAGGTCTGAGCGCCTATCTCGGCCGCGCCCGGCGAGACGGCTTTTCCGGCATGATGGCCATCCATCCGAGCCAGATCGAAACGATCAATCACGCCTTTATGCCGGATGCATCCGAGATCGCCTGGGCCGAGAAAGTCGCCGCCGCCTTTGCCGCCAATCCCGACGCAGGCGTCATCCAACTGGACGGGCGCATGCTGGATATACCGCATCTGAAGCTCGCGCTGCGCATTCTGGCAATGGCAGGGCAAATCACTCCTGCCAACTAGAGAATTTCCGTTTTTCTTCGAACCACCGAATTGTTCTATCTCGTTGTTTTCACGCAATTCCGGGCGCAAAACCGCTGCGCACTTTTGCGGGAATTGCTCTAACCCGACTTCGCAATCTGCTTGGAGGCGGCGTGCTCCGGCTCGAGGTAACCGGCACCGATGGCGACATACAGATCCACATAGTCCTTGGCGACCTGTTGAACGCTCGCGGCAAGGCTTGCCTCCGCATCGGAGACCGAACGCTGCGCGTCCAGAATATCGAGCAGCGACGAGGCGCCATCCTTGTAGCTCGTGGTCGAAAGTGCCAGCGATTCCAGCGCCGTCTGCACCTGCCGGCGCAACGGCTCCAGCGTCTGCGTGTCGCGGCGAACCGCCGACAGCGCGTTTTCGACCTCTTCGACCCCGTTCAGCACCGCCGCTTTCCACGCGAGATATTGGGTCTTCGCATCGGATTTTTCGATATCGACATTCGCGCGCAATGTGCCGCCATCGAAGATCGGCAGGTTGAGCGATGGCCCGAAAGACCAGCTCGTCAGGCTTGCGCCGCTGCCTGATGATTTGACCCAGCTCGGCGAGATCGAACCGGACAAGGTGATCGACGGGTAGAGCTGGGCTTCGGCTGCGCCGATATCGGCGACGGCCGCCGCCAGCTCGCGCTCGGCCTTGCGAATATCCGGACGATTGCGGATGAGATCGGCGGGAATGCCAGCGCGAATGTCGCCGCGGAAGACCGGTTGGCCGGCACTCTTCTTCAGCTCGTCCGTCAGCGAAGCCGCTGGCATCCCGAGCAGCGTGGCGATGTGATGGGCCGATTCCGTGAAGCTCTTTTCGAGGCCGGGTACGTCGGCCTTTGTCGACTGCACCAGGCCCTCGGCCTGAACGACATCGAGGCGGGAGGCTGCACCGGCTTTCAGCTGCAGCTGCGTCAGTTCATAGGTCTGCTGGCGGGATTTCAAACTCGCTTGGGAAAGCGCGATGCGCTCCTGGTAGTAACGGGCGTCGATATAGCTCTCGACAAGGTCCTTGAGGAAGGTGAGCTTCGCATTGTCGGCCGTCGCATAGGCGGCCCCCAGCGAGGCGATTGCGCTCTCTTTCGAGCGACGGTACTGGCCGAAGACGTCGAGCAGCCAGGAGAGGCTGGCGTCGCCGCTCGTCGTGTTCGTAGTGCCGATTGTCGTGCGGAGCCGGCCCTTCTCGCCGGATAATGTGTGCGATGCATCGACAGTCAGGCTCGGCAAGCCGCCGGCGCCGGCGACCGTGACATTGGCGGCGGCCGAGTTGATGCTTTCGAGCGCCTGAAGCACATCGAGATTTTCGCTGAGGCCATGGGCCACCAGGCCGTCGAGCCGCTTGTCGCGAAAGGCCGTCCACCACTCAGCCACCACGACATTGCCGTTGCTCTTGTTACCTCCCTCTGCGAATTTCGCGGGAAGCGGCATTTGCGAGGGAACGTGATCCGGGCCGCTGACGCAGCCCGTCAGCAGAATTGTCAGTGCGGATGCAGCGTAGCGGAGGGATGATGGTCTTGTGGGAAACGACGTACTCACGGGCGAGCCTTCTGAACCGGGATCGTGGGTTCAGGCTTAGCGATGCCAGCGTTAATGGCGGTTAAGAAACTGTAAAGTTAGGTAAAATCCGGCACCGCCTCGTCAGGCGATGCGGATCAGGTTTCATCATTGGCCGCGCCATAGGGCGCCGGCACCCTCGGAAGCTCCAGGGTGATCGCCAGGCCGCCGGCCTCCGGCAATGATGCACGCACGCGCCCGCCATGGCGTTCGATCGCCTGCCTGCTGATGGCGAGACCCAGACCGTATCCGCCTCTCGGCACGGCGTCTTTCCCGCGTGAGAACGGCTGGAAGATCCGTTCGAGTTCGTCCCGTCCGACACCTGGCCCCTGATCCGTCACGCAGATCTTGAGGCGGTCGGCCGTCGCCTCGCAGGAGACGGTGATGCGCGAACGATCGGCTGTGTATTTTACGGCGTTGCGGACGACGTTTTCGAGCGCCCGGTAGATCAGTTCGCCTTCGACCTCGGCGCGGAAGATGCCGTCGATACTCTGCGTGATCGAGACCTCGCGCGCCTGGGCTTCGAATGCCGCATCGCCGAGGATTTCGTTGAGCAGCTCAATGACATCCAAGGTCTGCGTTTTCAGCGGCCGGCTGGAACCCGCCGTCAGCCTGGCAAGCGTCAGCACCTCGCCCACCAGCATGTCGAGCCGTTCGACCTCCCGGTCCATACGGTCCAGCATGGCGGTAAGTTTGGCCGGGCTCTGCCGGAGCACGCCGACGGCGGCCTGCAGGCGGGACAAAGGCGAACGCAGTTCGTGGGAGACGTCATGGAACAGCCTCTGCTGCGCATCCTGGAGCTCCTGAAGCCGGGCGGCGCTGGAATCGAAATCATAGGCCAGTGCCGTCACCTCATCCTTTCGGCCGGCCATTTTATCGCCGATGCGGAAGTCGAAGCGGCCATGGGCAAGCGCGCTCAAACCGTCGCGCAGATGGACGACGGGACGAATGAGGTATCGTGCCAGTGCGCCCGCCGCGATCGTGCTCGCGATCAGGATGGTGAGCCACGGCATGAACGGGCCAAGGTCGTCGAAGGTGGAACTGGCCGGCGCCGACACGGAAAGCCGATAGCAGTCGCCATCCTTCAGCACGGATCGCGTAATGACCGTGTTCTTCTCGGCGCAGGCGGCAGCTTCCCCAGGCTTCGAAACGCTCAGGCCGAGCGGCTGCGTCTTCTCGCTTGTGGTCACGAAACGCGCGGCTGCGGCTTCGCCGTCCTCAACCAGAATGTTTGCAGTCAGGTTCAGCACGAGCGTCCGCCGCTCCTGGTCCAGCTCGCCTGCGAAGGGAACCGCCTGAACAAGTTTGACGATAAGGATAATGACAGCGAGGCTTGCCGCCAGCGTCAGCCAGATGATCCTGAAGAATTTCCAGAAAAGCCGGGGCATGATCAGTCCACGAGAAGTTGATAGCCCTGGCCGCGGACGGACTGGATCCAGGATTGCCCGTCCTCCCTCAGCCCGAGCTTCTGGCGAACACTGCTGATATGGACATCGATACGGCGGTCGAACGGCGTGAGCGGCTTGCCGAAGGCCCGCTTCGAAATCTCCTGCTTCGATACAAGCTGGCCGGCGCTGCGGGCGAGAACCTCGAGCAGGCTGAATTCGGTGCCGGTCAACTCCAAGGTCTGGCCGCGCCATTCGGCGCTTCTGCTGCCGGAATGGAGCACGAGCTGTCCTGCTTTGATCGTGTCGGTCGATACACCGGCCGCCGGCTGACCGGCGCGGCGCAGGATGGCCCGCAACCTCGCGGCCAATTCGCCCGGCGAACATGGTTTCGGCACATAGTCGTCGGCGCCGAGATTGAGGCCCGATATCCTGTCGACGTCGTCGCCTCTTGCGGTCAGCATCACAACGGGGACCTGGCTCAGCTTCCGGATCCTCTGCAGGACTTCGATCCCGTTCATCCGGGGCATCATGATGTCGAGCACGATGATATCGACCGTATTGCCGGCTGCCGCGGCAATGGCGGCGCGGCCATCCGTATCCGTTACGACGTCATATCCTTCCTCGACCAGATATTCCTGCAGAAGCGTCGTCAGCTCGGCATCGTCGTCGATGAGGAGAACCTTGTTCATTCGCATTATCCGTCATTAGAACAGGATGATTTTAGACCGGGTCGGCCTAAAATCTGAATCCTGTTCTACATTAAAGAGTGAGAGCATGATGTCGTCCGAAAACCGCTCACACTTTTCGGCATCATGCTCGAATCCGGGCAAGCCATACAGCACGAACACGCTCGCGCGGCCAAGTTTTACCTAACTTAACGCCAACTTGACCGCACTTAACATTCGCCCCGTTACCTATCCTGCCATGACATCGACGCGAGCTGCGATCGGATTGCCGTGCATCAGCCGCAATCCTTCATCGAGCTGATCGCGGATCGGGAAAGGCAGCGATGCCTTTGACCACAAGGAGTGCATCGTTGAGAAAACCATCCAAACCACTCGCCGCCGCGTTCGTTGCGGTCGCGCTTTTCTTCTCCCTCCGCAATGCCGCAGCCGAGCAGGTGGCAGCTCCCGCTCTCACCGTCTCTCTGACGGCGCCGGTGCAGCGGGACTGGCCTGAAACCGTTCCGGCGAGCGGATGGCTGAAACCCTGGCAGGAAGCGGTCATTGCCTCCGAAACCGGCGGCCTGCGCATAACCGATGTCCTGGTCGATGTCGGCTCCGTGGTCACGAAGGGACAGCCGCTCGTCCTGCTTTCCCAGGAAAGCGTGCTCGCCGATCTTCGCAAGCAGGAGGCCGCCGTCGAGACCGCCAAGGCAAGTCTTTCGAAGGCCAAGGCCAACGCCGACCGGGCGCGGCAGCTCCGTCCCTCGGGCGCGCTTTCCGACGAGAAGATTGTCGAATATCTGGCCGACGAGCAGACGGCGACGGCAAGTCTCGCATCTGAAGAGGCGGCACTCGACAGCGAAAAGATCAAGCTTGCGCAGACCACCATCACCGCCGTCGACGACGGTCTCATAACGTCCCGTTCCGCCAATCTCGGCGCTGTCGTCTCCGCCGGCACCGAGCTGTTCCGCATGGTTCGCCAGCAGCGTGTCGAATGGCAGGCCGAAATTTCAGCGCGTTACCTCCCACGCATTTCGGAAGACTTGAGCGTCAAGATCAACGGGCCGGACGGCCATGCCATTGACGGCAAGGTGAGACTTGTCGGGCCTTCGGTCAGCACCGATACCAGTCGGGCAATCATCTATGTGGCGCTTCCCACCGACGTCCGTCCGCGCACCGGCCTCTATGTCACCGGCAACATCGAATTGCAGACCTCTCCGGCGCTGACCGTTCCCGAGACGGCGATCGTGTTCCGGGACGGCATCAGTTACCTCTTCACTTCAGGTGAGGATCAGCGGGTGCAAAAGGTCAGGGTGGAAACCGGCCGCCGCAACAATGGTGAGGTGGAAATCGTCTCCGGAATAGATCGCTCGTCGAAGGTGGTGAGCTCAGGCGGCGCGTTCCTGTCGGACAACGACCTCGTGAAGATTGCGGAGACAAACTGATGAACTTCTCAGCCTGGTCGATCCGCAATCCTGTACCGGCGATATTGCTGTTTGTGATGCTGACAGCCGGTGGGCTCTTGGCCTTCAAACAGCTGCCAATCCAGAATTTCCCCGACATGGACCTTCCCACAATCAACGTCACCGCTACCCTCGACGGCGCGGCGCCGACGCAGCTCGAAACCGAGGTGGCTCGTAAGATCGAGGATAGTCTTGCCGCGCTCAGCTATCTCGACCACATCACCACGACCATCACGGACGGCACCGTTTCGATCAAGGTGTCCTTCAAGCTGGAAAAAAACAGCGAAACGGCCCTGAACGAAGTCCGCAATGCCGTCGACAGCGTCAAGGGCGACCTGCCGGCGCAGATGGAGACGCCTAGCGTCAGCAAGGTCACCGTACAGAGTTCCGCGCTGGTCACCTTTGCCGTTCGCTCGACCGCTCTCAACGAGACCGAACTTTCCTGGTTTGTCGACAATGATCTGACCAAGGCGCTGCTTTCGGTGTCGGGTGTCGGGCAAGTCAACCGCATCGGCGGGATCGACCGTGAGGTTCATGTGGATCTCGATCCCGCGACGATGGCGTCGCTGGGCGTCACCGCGGCCACCGTGTCGTCGCAGCTGAAGGCCGTGCAGACGGATACATCGGGCGGCCTTGGCGAAATCGGCGGCACCCGCCAGACCTTGCGCACGCTCGGCGCCCTGCCATCGGTCGAGGCGCTGAAGGGGCTCAAAATCCCCCTGGCGAACGGCCAGCAGGTTCGCCTCGATGACGTCGCATCCATCACCGACAGTTTCGCCGAGCGCTCCTCGATGGCCTATCTCGACGGCAAGCCGGTGATCGCGGTCGAGATCAAGCGCTCGAACGGATTTTCCGACAGCGGTGTTGCCGCCGATGTCGACAAGGCGATCAAACAGTTCGCCGCCAAGCATTCCGACGTGCAGATCGACGAGGCTTACAGCACGATCGGCCCGATCATCGGCAACTACGATGGTTCGATGCACATGCTGTACGAAGGCGCGATCCTGGCGATCATCGTTGTCTGGCTTTTCCTCCGTGACTGGCGGGCGACGATCCTGTCGGCCGTGGCGCTGCCCTTGTCGGTCATACCGACCTTCCTTGTCATGTACCTCACCGGCTTCAGCCTGAATATCGTCACGCTGCTCGCGCTGTCGCTGGTAGTCGGCATCCTCGTCGACGATGCCATCGTCGAGATCGAGAACATCGCCCGCCACCTGCAGATGGGCAAGCGGCCGATCGATGCCGCCCTCGAAGCGGCCGACGAGATCGGACTTGCCGTCATAGCAACCACCTTCACGCTGGTCTCGGTCTTCCTGCCGACGGCGTTCATGAGCGGCATACCGGGCCTTATATTCCGCCAGTTCGGCATCACCGCCGCCGTCGCCGTGCTCGCCTCGCTCGTGGTCGCGCGCCTGCTGACGCCGATGATGGCCGGCTATTTCATGAAGGCCCATCCGACCGAGGAGAAGGATGGCCGGATCATGCGTGCCTATATCGCCATCGTGAAGGCCGCCATGAACCGCAGGAAGACGACTGTGGCCGTCACTGCCATCGTCGTGGCGCTCTCGCTTTCGACCATCCCCTTGCTGAAATCGGGCTTCCTGCCCGCGTCCGACGATGCGCGGACCCAGATTGCGCTGACCATGCAACCGGGCGCCACCATCGAACAGACGGATGCCACGGCCAGGAAAGCCGCGGATATTATCGGCAAGCTTCCCGACGTGACGCATGTCTTCTCAGCCGTCGGTTCGACGTCCTCGGGCGGCGGTCCCGACGCCAGCACCACGAGCGATGTCGGATCGGCCACAATCGTCGCCGTGCTGCCGCCCATCGACGAGCGCTATCGCAAGCAGTCTGAAATCGAAAACGACATCCGACAGGCGCTCTCCGTCCTCCCCGGCGTGCGTGTGGAGGTCGGCGGCGGCGGCAATGGCACGAAACTCGAGATCACGCTGGCGAGCGACGACGCAAACGTGCTCGACAGCGCCAGCACGGCGCTCGAGGAACAGCTCCGCACACTGCAGGGCATCGGAGCGGTGACATCGACAGCCGCCAGACAGGCGCCCGAGATCCAGATCACACCCGACTTTGCGCGCAGCGCAGCACTCGGGGTAACCTCGAGCGCCATCGCCGAGGCCGTGCGCGTGGCGACGAGCGGGGAATATTCCTCCGACCTGCCGAAGCTCAACCTGCCTCAGCGGCAGATTCCCATCGTCGTCCGCTTCTCGCCCGAGACGCGCACCAATCTGGACGATATCAAGAACATGCGGGTGGCGGGAACCAACGGCAACGTCGATCTCGGATCGATTGCCGACGTGAGGATTGGCGGCAGCCCCTCCCAAATCGATCGTATCGATCGGATGCGCAATGTCACCCTTTCCGTCGAACTCAATGGCCGCATCCTCGGCGACGTCAATCGCGAGGCGCAGGCGCTGCCGGCGCTCCGGCATCTTCCGTCGGGCGTCACTCTTGTCGAACAGGGCGAACTTCAGCGCAGTTCGGAACTGTTTCAGAGTTTTGCGCTGGCGATGGCAATCGGCGTCTTCTGCATCTACGCGGTCCTCGTTCTGCTCTTCCACGATTTCCTGCAGCCGCTCACCCTTCTGATGGCTCTGCCGCTCTCGCTCGGCGGCGCGTTGGTGCCGCTCGTGCTGACCGGAACGAGCTTCTCCATGCCCGTAGTCATCGGCCTGCTCATGCTGATGGGCGTGGTGACGAAGAACTCCATCCTGCTCATCGAATATGCGATCATGTCGCGTCAGCGTGGCATGGCCAGGTTCGACGCCTTGGTGGATGCCTGCCACAAGCGCGCACGGCCGATCGTCATGACCACCATCGCCATGGCATGCGGCATGCTGCCGGCCGCGCTCAGCCTGATGGGCGGGGATTCGAGCTTCCGCCAGCCGATGGCGATCGTGGTGATCGGCGGCGTGGTGATGTCGACGCTGCTCAGCCTCATCGTCATCCCCGTCATCTTCACCTTCGTCGATGATCTCGAACAGGTCCTCAAACGGTTGCTGCGCCGGATCGGCCTGGCTGAGGAGATCGCCGGAGATGAACCGCATGCGTCCAACGATCACGCGGCGGTCGCCTTCCAGCCCGAGCAGTCAAGGCGAGGGCAAGGTCAGAGATGATCTCCGCTCCTCATCTGATCGGCCAGATTGTCCAGCGCCAGACGACGGCCGGTGACGGCAAGCTCTTCGGCCGCGTTCCTCTCCCCCGGAACAAGGCCGCGGGACGTGTTCCCCCGCAGGCGGCCACAAGCCGCTTGCGCGTCCTGCTATCCGACTGACAGCGGCTCCATCGCTTCGAAATCGGGCAAGGCGCCGCTCGCATAGCCGATCGCCCCGAGCGAACCGATGGTAATCCGGCCGTCGCGGATCGACAGGAACGGTCCGTCGGCGCCCTGTTCGTAGAGATCGGCATGGGCTGCGGCAAAGCGCGCCCTCTCCGCCTGCGGTGCAGCTTGCATGCCGGCCACATAGTGATGGCCGTTGCGCTCGGCATGGGAGAGGCCGAGCAGGGAAACCAGCGCCAGATCCTGCTGCACGCTAAGCCCGGCCTGGCAGGTCAGATCCTCGCCCGAGAGGAACAAACCCGGCACCGTTCCTGTTTTGATGCGGATCGCCTTCAGCAGCGAGCGGTAAATGCCCTTGCAGGTTTTTGAGGAGACCCCGGTGTAGCCGAGCCGCCGGGCGTGGGCAAAAGCGCCGTCGCTACCGTCGCTCTCGTCGATCAGGAACGGCAACTGCGCCGCCAGATCCCCGAGCGGCGTTTCCATGGTGATCGCGCGCGCGAACGGCTGCTCGACAAAGGTAATGGCCGCACGCAGCCTCGCCAGCCGGGGCATGGCCTCGATTTGCGCCAGCAAGGCGCCGAGCTGTTCGGCAGCGTCGAACTGTTCGTTGCCGTCGACCGTCACCTGGTAGTCGGGCAGGCGGTCCAGCACGGCGGCAATCCGCGCCAGGCGGTCGATATCGGCATCGACCGTGCCCGAAAGCTTGATCTTGAACCAGCGATTGCCATAGCGCGCGATCACCGCCTCAAGGCTCTGCGGCAGGCCGTCATCGACGGGATCGATGATTTCGCCCTCGGTGATCGGGTCGAGAAGTCCGATCGTATGCCGGGCCGAGATCGACCCGGCCGGGCGAAGGCCGGCAAGCACCGCAGAGGCGCCATCCGCGTCGATATCGCCAGGCAGCATCGAGCCGCCAATGCCGACGAGGTTTTGGCGCACCGCATCGAAGAAGGAAATGCCGGCAAGACGGCAATAGGCATCGAGTGCTGCGCGGGCGATAAGCGAAGGTCCGAAACCGGCGACCAGCGGATTTCCGGGCAGGCGCCGCACGGTTTCCATCTCGTTCAGGCGGGCGGCGGCAAACAATGTCGTCGGCGCTGAAGCTTCGAGCGACGCAGCGGCAGCGGTGCGGATCGAGCCGCGCAATTGATCGACATTCTGCGCCGGTGTCAGCGCCGGGTTTTTGTCGAACCATTTCGGCACCATCATTTCGGCGGCGGCGCCGATGGCGGTTTTGCCCTCTTCATTCTCGACGCGGACTCTGAGGAAGGCTTGCGGCGCCTTTTCCAGCGTCGCCGCGCCGAAGCGGAACGGCAGACGCAGGTTGATCTCGCGCTCGAAAGCGTCGATCTCGACGATCCTGATGCGCGGCGCCGTCACCGAACCTTGCGTGTTTCTGTCCATGCTCATGCCATCCGGTCGAGCATGGCGCGCGACACTTCGTGTTGGAGCGGCTCCCGGCGCAGCAGCCGGCCGATCTCGTCCACCATAGCCTGGCCTTGGGCGAGATGCGCCTCTTCGGTGTGGCCGGCGGCATGGGGCGAAATGGTGACATTGGCGAGACCGGGGTCGCGGAACGGGCTTTCCGGCGGCAGCGGTTCATTGTCGAAGACATCCAGAGCCGCCTCGATGCGGCCGGCGCGGATCTCGGAAAGCAGCGCCACCTCATCGACCAGCTCTGCGCGCGCCGTATTGATGAACAATGCGCCGGGGCGCAACAGCGCCAGTTCGCGGGCGCCGATCATCCGGCGCGTCTCGGGCAGGACGGGCGCATGCAGGGAAATCACATCGCTCTCAGTGAGCGCATCGTCCAGTCCTGTCCTGACGACGCCGAGCGCGGCTGCCTCGCTGCCACTGAGATAGGGATCGACGACCAGCACCCGGCAGCCGAATGGCACGAGCAAGCGCATCACCGCCCGTCCGACATATCCGGCGCCGACGATGCCGACCGTTCTGGCGCCCAGCAATCTTTGCGGCACGGCGGCGCGAACGTCGAGCCATTCACCGCCGCCGCGCAATGCATGATGCAGCCGGTGGATGCCGCGCATGGCGAGCAACGCTTCGGCGACGACGAACTCGGCAACCGAGGCGGCAATTTTCGAGGCGGCATGGGTGACGCGAAGGCCGTCGTCGAACAGACGGGCCGGGACTAGCGTACGGATGCTGCCGGCCGAATGCGCGACAAGGGCGAGTTGCGGATGGCGCTGGCGCGCGGCGAGATCGAAGGGCGGCGTGCCCCATCCGGTAAGGCAGGCCGTAGCGCCCTGCAGCAGCCGGTCGGCATCGACGGCGTCGATCGTGGCGCCGGCCGGCCAGCGCACCTCGCCGAGGGCGTTCAACTCAGCGGTCGCCGCATCGTCCAGCATCATGCGGCGGGTCTTTTCGGTCAAAAGCACGGCAATGATGGGAGCTTGTTTGCTCATGGCTCTACTCTTTCGCTGCGGCGACCAGGCGCCTGAGATGGGCAAGATCGGCGCGGACTTTAGCGAGCGCCTGTTCCCGTGGAACTCGGTATTGGGAATGCATCGAGAGCACGCCGGCAAATCCGGTGGTCACCAGATGCGCAATGATTTCGTTCCAGGGCACCATACCGTCATCGAGCCCATACCAATCCGAGTGCCAGGCACGTTGGCCGTCGGCTCCGTAAGCGCCTGGAAACCAGCCGCAGTTCTTGACGCCCATGCAACAGAACCACGGATCGAGAAGCTCAAGGCTCAGACGCCAGTCCTCGCTCCCCTCGCGAATGATCTGATTGGCCGGATCGGGATAGGCGCCGATCCTGATGGGATCGCGCCCGACGAGCAATTGCATCGCCAGCGCGCCGGAACTGTGCAGGGTCCCGCCGTGCAGCTGGATGGTCAGCTTGACGGCGAACCGTTCGGCGAGACGCTCGAAACCATCCAGGTCGCGCCGCGCCTCATCGACCTGAACCTTCCAGCGCCGCGACGGATCATAGCGCCAGAAGCCGAGCCGGACCTGGCCGATGCCGGCTTCGCCGCAATAGCCGAGAAGCCGGGATGCCGCATCGTCGGGCTGCGTCGAGTCGATGGTCGCCATCGGGCTGCGCAGTCCGGCCGCCGCAAAGAGCTTTACGGCCCTGACAATTTCCTCCGGCCGGCCGGGGGAAACGGCCTGGCCATCGCGAACGAGAAGGTCGGCACAGTCGAACCCCAGGCCCGCCGTGATCTCCGCCGCCTGCTCCAGCGGCAGGCCTTCCAGGGTTTTGGTGAAATAGGCGATATCCATCGTTCAGATCCCAGGCAGGAAGGCGCGCTGTTCAAGCGCGAGAGATACAAAGCTCGCTGCGGCGGCCAAACGCATCGCGGGCGTACACCGCATAACGCGCGCCCTCTGGCGGCGACATATGCAGGAATGCCGTCGAGATCAGCGGCACGGGACTGACCTTTTCAAAAGCCTTGCCGTCGGTGCTGGTGAGGATATCGTAGAAGATGGCCGGGCTGATATCGCCGGCAGCCCAGAACAGCATGCGCTCCTCCCGGCCGCCGAGGCCGAGGTAACGTTCGACGACGAGACCGGTTGGCGCGGCCGGGGGCGCACCTGTGTCGGGCACGACAAGCACCTGCGTCAGCGACGGCAACGGCAAGTCCAGATCGACGCTGACCCGGCCTTCGTCGCAGGCGATGACGCTGATCGGATGCAGTAAGGCCGGCTCCTGGGCGCGGCGCAGGTCGGCAAATTGCGCCTCATCAGGTTCGGGCGGAGCGCCGACCGGCTCGAAGGGGCCGCGCGGATTGTTTTCGTCGCGCTGGGCCTCCCAGACCTCCATCGGATTGGTGAACTCCTCGTCGATCCGCAGCAGGCAAAGCGCGTGGCGGCCGGGAACCAGCCCGTTGACCTCGAGGCGGACGGCAGTCCGGCCCGAACGGTTGATGGAGTCGACGCTGTGGATGAGGCTGATGGAAACGCCGCCGCCCGGCAGCCGTGTCGGCAGGATCGCCAGGCCATCCTGGTCGGGCGTCAGCACCGGTTCGGCCGTCACCCTGCAGACGGTATCGCCGAGCGTTGCCAGCAGTTCCATGGCTGTCAGGCCGGGCTTTTTGATGATGTCGAAGGGCGGCGCACGATCGACATCCGTGACCAGCATGGCGAGATCGGTCTTGTGCTCCCACTGCGCCTTGGTGAAATTGCGCGAACCGAAATAGGCAAAGATCGTGCGCTGGCTCCAGCCGCCGATAAAGGCATGATCATTGCTGAGGAAGGTGAAATTCGCCGCTTTCGGGGCGATGATGCGCCGGTCGTGCTGTTCGATGATGCGGGCGATGATACCGGCGTAATAGGCTTTGCCGTGCCAGCTATGATGATCGCTCCAGCCGAGCTGCGGATCGCATTCGTCGTTGACGATCGGCAGGCCCGCAAGCCGCGGATGATGCTCCTTGAGATAATCGACGACGAGAAGCGTGCGATCGACGATGGCGTTGGTTTTCGGGGTCAGGTCATCCTTGCTGCCGTTGACGCCCTTTTCGTGGATCGAGATGTAATCGATGCGCGGCGGGCCGTCCCCGCTCAGGCAACTCGTACCGCTGTCGCAATGGGCCATGAGAGCGCGAAAGATCGGCGAGAGCGTACGGGCGGTGCCGGGTCCGCCCATCGGCAGCCCGGGACCGATGGCGTCGAGCCCAGCGACGCAGGCGTCGTAATAATTGGTGTAGCCCTTGATGCCATAGGTCCACCAGCCGGAATCGGCCTCATTCGTCGTTTCGAAATACCATGTGCGCAATTCGTCCATGCCGTAGCGGGCGCCATAGCGCTCCACCGTCACCGTCACGAGATCGCGCCAGCGCTTGACCTGGTCCATGTCCTCGTAGTCGGTGAACAGGCCCGACGGGTTGCCCATCAGCTCGAAAAACGGCTTCAGCCGATGTTCGATCATCACGTCGAGAGCGCGGTCAAGCAGCGACCAGTCGTAGCCGCCTGCGTCGCTGGTCGAGCGCAGCAGGTTGTAGAGGTAGTGGACGCGCAGGAACCTGATGCCTTCGTTCGGCAGGCCGCCGATATAGGCGAGCATCTGGCGCATCTCGGGTTCGAGCAGCAGCTCGGCAGGCGAAAAGCCGGTGCCGCGCCAGAACCGCTCGAAGGGGCGCACCGTTTGGCTGGCATCAACGTTTATTCGCGTCCGTTCACGCATGGATCGTCTCTCCTTGGGCGGAAATCTGTCCGTGCCCCGCAAAGCCGGCACGGGAGGTCAAGAGCCTGATTATTTGAACTTTTCACGCATCGCATCGATGCCGGGGATGGTTTTGGTCAGATGCTGATGGGCGGGATCGAAGCGCTGGATCAGCCCGCGGCGATGCTTGCCGACAAGAATGGTGAAGATATAGCCGCGATGGCCGGGCGACGTGACGGTCGGGTGGTAGCCACGATCGACCAGGACAGTATCGCCGTTGCGGGTCATGAGGATCTTGACCGGACCGTCGTCGTCATAAGTAATCTGGCTGCCGAAGCCGGTTTCGGGCTGGAAGCGGTAGTGATAGAGCTCCTCGTGCAGGGTCTCGGCATCGCCGTCTTCCGTATCGTGCTTGTGGGGAGGATAGCCTGACCAGCAGCCCTCGCCGGCATAGAGCTCGCTCACCAGGAGGTTGCCGCAGCGGCCGTTCTGCCGTTGCCCAAGCAGGTGGACGATCCGCCGCTGGCTATGCGTGTCGGGCGAGCCGACATTGACCGCGTCGACCTCCTCGGGCGTGACCCGGAACGGGGCGTAGCGCGTCTCGCAGAGGCCGCCGGCGATCGCAATTTCCGCCGGGCCGCCACGGGCCGATATCCGGACATTGACGTCGACGGGCGCGTAAACCGAGTCCGCATCGCCTCCCCAGATATCGGCTCGCCGGCCCACAGCTTCGAACGTGATCTCATCCACCTCGATATCCACCTGCCCCGACAGCACGACGTAGAGGCTTTCGTGCAAGGGCAGCCGCCGCGTGTCCCGACCATCGGCCGGAAGCGCGAGGAGGTCGAAGTAGATGAGATCGAGCGTCCTGGAGGAGGTATCCACAATGGGACGCTGCTCGGAGCGTGGAATGAATTCGGGCATCAATTGAACTCCGGAACGGTACGATCGGTGAAAGGATTGAGGGTCAGGGATTCGGCGTGGTGACAGGCCACTTCGTGTCCATCGACGGTGACGGTACGCAACGCCGGCAGCTCCTGCCTGCAAAGCTCGGTGGCGTAGCGGCAGCGCGGATGAAAAGCACAGCCGGGAGGCGCATGCGCGGGGTCGGCAACCTCGCCCGCCAGCCGGATGCGCCGGCCGTGGCGGCGCATCCTCGGATCGGCGATTGGCACCGCCGAGAGCAGCGCTTCGGTATAGGGATGGAGCGGACGCGAAAAGATCTGCTCCGTCGGCGCCTTTTCGACGACTCGGCCCACATACATGACGGCGATATTGTCGGAGATGTGCCGGACGACCGAGAGGTCGTGGGCGACGAAGAGATAGGTCAGGCCGAACTGTTCCTGAAGGTCCTGCAGCAGGTTGATGGTTTGCGCCTGCACGCTGACATCGAGCGCCGAGACGGCCTCATCGGCGATCACCAGCCGCGGATTGGACGCCAGCGCCCGGGCAATGCCGATGCGCTGGCGTTCGCCGCCGGAGAAGGCATGCGGATAGCGGCGCATATATTCAGGCCGCAGACCGACGCTCTGCATCAGCTCGGCGACCCGGTGCTCGAGTTCCCGTCCCTTGGCGATGCCGTTGACACTCAGTACTTCGCCGATGATGTCGATCACGGGAAGGCGCGGATTGAGCGAGGATTGCGGATCCTGAAACACGATGCGCAGGTCCCGATGGATTTCCGTGAGGGCGGGGCCTGAGAGTGCCGCGAGATCCACCGTGCCGCCGCTGCGGTCGCGATAGCGGATTTCTCCGCTGGTCGGCCGATAGATGCGCAGGACGGTGCGGGCAAGCGTGGACTTGCCGCAGCCGGATTCCCCGACAATGCCGAGTGTTTCGCCATCTTCGACGCGAAGCGAAACGCCGTCGACCGCCTTGACATGCCCGACCACCTGCCGGAATGCACCCTTGCGGATCGGGAAATGCATCCTGAGATCGTTCAGTTCGAGCAGCGGGCTTCGTTGCGTCATGGGATCGGCCATCATTGTCTTGCCTCGTAAAGCAGGCAGCTGGCGACATGCCCGTCGCCGATGGCGACGGGTTGCGGATCGCTTCGGTCGCACAGGCCCGCCCTCGCCTCTCTGCATCGCGGATGAAAGCTGCAGCCCTCGGGCCGGTCGAAACGCGAGGGCACCATGCCCTCGATGATCGCGAGCCGTTCGGTCGGCTGGCCATGCATGCGCGGCACCGATTGCAGCAGGGCCTTGGTGTAGGGGTGGGCGGGTGCATGGAAGATCGTGTCGACATCGCCCGCCTCCACCACCCGGCCGACATACATGACGACGACTTCGTCGGCGATTTCGGCCACGACGCCGAGATCATGGGTGACGAACAACACCGAGAGCCCGAATTCGGCCTGTAGCGAGGCCAGCAGGTCGAGGATATTGGCCTGGGTGGTCACATCGAGCGCGGTGGTCGGCTCGTCGGCGATCAAGAGCTTGGGACAGCAGGCGAGCGCCAGCGCGATGCAGACGCGCTGGCGCATGCCGCCGGAAAACTGGAAGGCATAATTTTCCATGCGCTCGGCCGGCCGCGGAATGCCGACCAGCGCCAGCGTCTCGATCGCATGTTCGCGCGCCTCCTTCTTTCCCATCTTGAGGTGCAGGCGGATCACTTCCATCATCTGGTTACCGATCGTATGAACGGGTGAAAGTGCGGCCATCGGCTCCTGGCTGATCAGGCCGATCTGGGCGCCGCGGATTGCCCGCATGTCGCGGCCGCGCGGATCGAGCGAGGCGAGATCAATGGCGGGTGCGGCCGGATCGGGCCGATAGCGGATCGCACCCGAGACGATCCGCCCGCCCCGCGGAACCTGATTGAGGATCGAGCGGCCGGTGATGCTCTTGCCCGAACCGGATTCGCCGACGACACAGACCGTCTTGCCGCGGGGGATGGAAAAGGAAACACCGTCGACCGCCCGCACCGTGCCCGCACCGCCGAAGAAGTGGGTCCTGAGGTCGTCGACCGCGATCAGCGCGTCGCCATCGGCGCGCCCACCGCCGGCCGCGGCGAAATTGGAATTAGTATTCATAGGGATCTGCAGCATCGCGTAATCCATCACCGAGGAAATTGAGGGCGAGCACGGTGACGATCACCGCAAGACCAGGAAGAAACAGCCATGGCGCGCTCGAGACCGCGAGAATGTTCTGCGCCTCCTGAAGCAGCACGCCCCAGCTCACCACCGGCGGGCGCAGGCCGATGCCGAGGAAGGAGAGCGCGGTTTCGGCGAGAATCATCGTCGGGATGGCGAGCGTCACCGAGGCGATGATGTGGCTCATGAAGGAAGGAACCATATGCCGCCAGATGATGCGCATTCGCGAACAGCCATCGAGATGAGCGGCGATGACGAAATCCTCAGTCTTCAACGACAGGAACCGTCCGCGCACTACCCGCGCGAGGTCGGTCCAGCCGATCAGCGACAGGATGACCGTGATCCAGAGATAGACCAGGATCGGATCGGCGCTGATCGGAACGGCGGCCGCAAGCCCCATCCACAGCGGGATCGTCGGGATCGAGTTGATGAGTTCGATGCAACGCTGGATGACATCGTCCACCCAGCCGCCATAGAGCCCGGAGATGCCGCCGAGGATAATGCCGAGGATGAGGCTGATCGTGACCCCGATCAGCCCGACGGACATCGAAACACGGGTGCCGTGCACCGTCCGGCTGAAGACGTCACGACCCAGACGGTCGGCGCCGAACAGGTAGAATGGCTTGCCGGCCTCGACCGGGCCGATCAGGTGCCGGTCCAGATCGAACAGCCCCCAAAGCCGATAGGGTTCGCCTTTGACGAAGAAGCCGACGGGAATGACTACAGCTGGATCCGGCACGTAGTTGCGGCTGAGCGCGATCGGATCGATCGTCATCGAATAGCCGTTGACATAAAGCGGGTGGAATCCGCCCGCCGGGTCGTAGCCGGCGAACCTCAGCTGCTGGGGCGGCGCATAGGTGTAGCGGGAATCGTAGGTCTGCGATGAAACCGGGGCGAGAATCTCGGCAAAGATGGCGACAAGGTAGATCAGAAAGATGACGACGCCGGCGGCCAGCGCCAGCCGGTGGCGACGGAAGCGCCGCCAGATGAGTTTCCACTGGCCGGCAACGGCGTCGGAATTGCGGACGGGTTCAGGCGATAGCGCGATGGCTTGATCGGTCATATCTATCGTCCTTCAGCCATTGCGGATACGGGGATCGAGCCAGGCGAGCAGCAGGTCTGAGATCAGCGTGCCGATCAGCGTCAGCATGCTCATCAGCAGGATGAAGGTGCCGGCCAGATACATGTCCTGGGCAAACAGGGCATTGAGCAGAAGCGGCCCGGTGATCGGCAGGCTGAGAACGATGGAGACCACCACCGAACCCGAGACGAGGTGCGGCAGCACCCAGCCGACGGTGGAGACGAAAGGGTTGAGCGCCACCCGCACCGGATATTTCAATAGCAGCCGGATTTCGCTGAGGCCCCGAGCCCGGGCCATATCGACATAAGGCTTGTTGAGCTCGTCCAGCAGGTTGGCACGCATGATGCGGATCAGCGCAGCCGTAGCGCCGGTGCCGAGCACGACGACCGGGATCCACATATGTGACACGAGATCGCCGAGTTTGGCCCAGCTCCAGGCGGCATTTATATAGCTCGGCGAATACAGCCCGCCGACGCTTTGGCCGAAATACTGCGCCGAGACGAACATCAGCACCAGCGCCAGCAGGAAGTTCGGAATGGCGAGGCCGAGGAAACCGAAGAAGGTGGCGAAATAATCGCCCACCGAATATTGCCGCACCGCCGAATAGATGCCGATTGGAAAGGCCACCGCCCAGACGAAGAGCAGCGTGGTCACCGAGACCACCATCGTCAGGCTCATGCGTGCCCAGATCAGTTCGCTGACCGGCTTGTTCCAGTCGAAAGACTGGCCGAAATCGCCATGCAGCAGAATGCCGCTGATCCATTTCCAGTATTGCACCGCCCAGGGCTGATCGAGGCCATAGCGTTCGCGCAGGCCGGCGATAACGCCGGGGTCGATGGTTTCGCTCTGCGAGGCGAGGCGCGCGGTCATCGCGGTCAGGAAGTCACCCGGCGGCAGCTGGATGATGATGAAGGTCACGACGGAGATCGCAAACATCATCGGGATCATGTAAAGCAGACGTCTGATGATGAAGCCGGCCATGTTCAAGCTCCTTCAACCGGCGATCGCCGATCGGTCTGGGTGATTGGGGCGGGGCTGGTGTCGGAAGGGCGCCCGCGGACGCCATTCCGGCCGATCATGTGTCTTATTGCTGGTAGTAGAAGGTCTCGGGCTTCGCCGGTCCCGGCGTCATGTAGAACGACGTGCTGGGGATGACCTTGGGGACGTTGCGCATAGCGGTCTTGACGATGCCGACGCGGTCCGGCTCCAGGTTGGTGCCGATGACGTAGAATTCGTCACGCGTGATCGCCAGCAGTTCTTTCATCGCTTCAAGCTGCTTTTCGAGCGTCGGGGCTTCCTGCACCTGCCGATAGAGATCCATCTGCTTCTTGGCGGCTGGGCTGGGCTCCTCAGCGTTCGGATCCTTGGGGTTCTGGTAGTAGAGGCCCCAGGCTGTCGCGAAGCTTGATTCATACTCATGCGGGAAATACCATTTGGGATCGAGCAGGCCGAGGAAATCGTAGCCCCCGCCGCCGACCCAGGCGAGACCGTCATTCTCGTTGTTCTGCAGGCGGGAGAAGATCAGCGAACGCTCGGCCGGCCGGGGCTGCATGTCGATGCCGACCGCCCGCCAGTAGCGCTGGATCATTTCGAGCGCGTCGACCTGGATCGGGCTTCCGGTCAGCGCATCGATCGCAAAGGTGATCCGCTTGCCGTCCTGACCGAGGCGATAGCCGTCGCCGTCTTTTTTGCTCAGGCCGGCCTTGTCGAGATACTGGTTGGCGAGGTCGACGTTATATTCCAGATATTGCGTCGCCATTTTCTCGTCGTAGAGCGCGGTGCCTTCGCGGGGTGCCGCCTGATAGGGCTTGGCTTGTCCGGCATAGATCAGCTGGTTGAGCTCCTCGCGGTTGATGGCATAGCTGAGGCCGATGCGAAAATCCTTGTTGGAGAAGACGGCGCGCAAGGCCGGATTCTTGTGGGTCTCGTTCAGGGTGATCAAAAGGGCGTTCGACCATGCCGGCCGGGCGATGAACAGGCCGTAACCGGCCTTCTGCTGGTTCTGCACGATGACAGTGCGGGCGTCCGTCGTCTCGATGAAGCGGTTCTGCATGTCGATTTCGCCGCTGATCGCCTTCAGGATGATCGCCTGGGTATCCTGCATCACGTCGATGGTGATGCGATCGAAGTAAGGCAGCTGATTTCCTGAAGTATCCACCTTGGCATAATAGGGATTGCGTTCGGCGACGACCTGGGTGGTGCCGTTATAGGGCGCGGTCAGCACCCAGGCGTCGAGCGTCGGGCGGCCGAGATCACGCCAGCGGCCGGGGAAGCCGATCTTGTTGTTGAAGAGCTGGACCCAGTCGGTCGCGCCGGCCGCCTTTACCAGGGCGTCGACGCCGTCGGGATTGAAATCCTTGTGGAACTGCTTGAGGTAATGGGCCGGTGCGGCAGCGAGGATATCGGAACCGCGCACGGTCGCCATGTTCATCAGGAACAGGCCGTTCGGGGCAGCGAACTTGAAGACCACCTTGTCGTCGGCGAGCTTTTCGACCTTGACGGTCTGACCACCCGCGGTCAGCCAATCCGGCGCTGCAGGCGTGATCTTGGTGTTGCGCAGCACGTTCTCGTTCCACCACACCAGATCGTCGGCGGTGAAGGGCTCGCCGTCCGACCAACGCGTGCCTTCCCGCAGGGTGAACGTGTATTCGGTGGCATTCTCGTTGACCTCGACGCTCTTGGCGATGTCGGGGATCACCTCGGTCCATTCCGGATTCCAGCGGACCAATCTCGTATAGCCGATCGAACGTTCGATCTCGCTGTCGCCGCCGCCAAAGGTGGCCGTGCGCCAGGTGCCGCCATAGGTACCGACCGATTCAAGCGGCGTCAGCACCAGTGGCTCCTTGGGCAGCCGCTTTTCAACCGGCGGCAGCTTGCCGGCGTCGACCAGCGCCTTCAATTCCGGCGACTCCTGAAAGCCGAAAGCGGCGCCGGCCCAACCGACACCCATGAGGATCGCCGCGGCAACGGTCGAAACAACCTGCCGTCTTAGAATTCTGACGTGCTGCATTCTGTCCTCCCAACATTCTGCATAGGCTATCGTTAACGTATTCTCCTCTTTTGCGAACGTTATCGTTATCGTAATCTCTTGTCAAAAAGATTCGTTCCGCCCGATACTCGACCCACAAGGCTTGGCTTTCTCGAAAATCCTGTTAGTTATCGTTATCGTAAATT
Organism: Rhizobium sp. NZLR11; assembly: GCF_019685115.1. Taxonomy (NCBI): domain Bacteria; kingdom Pseudomonadati; phylum Pseudomonadota; class Alphaproteobacteria; order Hyphomicrobiales; family Rhizobiaceae; genus Rhizobium; species Rhizobium sp. NZLR11. The sequence continues at coordinate 393,150 of NZ_JABDWD010000002.1, forward strand.
CCCCGCCCTTCTCAGAGACAGCCGTTGAGCCGCCCCAAAGAACCAGACTCCAAAATAACCATCGCCGATGTCGCCCGCGCCGCAGACGTGTCGCCGATGACGGTATCGCGCGTACTCAACGGCCAGGGCGGCGCCAGCGCGGAAACCAGTCAACGCATCATTTCAGCAGCAAGCGAACTCAATTACCGGCCCAATCCCTTTGCGCGCGGATTGCGGTCCGACCGGTCGAAAACCATCGGCCTTCTGGTTCCAGACATCACCAATCCGTTTTTTCCCGAGGTCATCCGGGGGGCCGAGGATGCCGCGAGCGCCGCCGGCTACAATCTGCTTCTGGCCAATGTCGTCGAGAACAGCAAACGTGAGGAAGAACTCATCGAAACGCTGCTGCGGCATCGAGTCGACGGGATCATCGTCTGCAGCGCCCGACTGCCCGATGCGGCGCTTCATAAGGCGCTGGCGCCCCACCGCGCCGTGGTCCTCATCAACCGCGAGGCGCCCAACGAGATCGCCGGGACGATCGTCACCGACTACGAGACCGGGGCATCGCGTGCCGTCGATCATCTGGTCGAGCGCGGCCGCCGCAAAATCGCGATCGTCGCCGGGCCGCGCAGCTCGTTCGGCGGCAAGAGCCGTCTCGTCGGTTTCCGCAAGACGCTGGCGGCCCATGGGCTGAAGGCGCATGGCATCGTCTATTGCGATCCGACCGCGGCCGGCGGGCAGACGGCGGCCGCGCAGTTGCTGGCGGAAACGCCGGGCATCGATGCCCTTATCTGCTACAACGACCTCAATGCGATCGGCGCCATGAAGGCCTGCCGGGCAGCCCACATCTTGATCCCCGAGCAGATCGCCCTCATCGGCTTCGACGACATCCCGACGGCCGAACTGCTGTCTCCGGCGCTCACCACGCTGCGGGTGCAGAAACGGGAAATGGGAGAGGAAGCCGTGCGCCTGCTGCTCAGCCGCATCGCCACCAAGAACCGTCAGCACGGCATCGTCATCGTGCCCGAACTCATCGTCCGCGAAACGACCTGATTCCACTATCAACAGGAGGAATATCCCATGGATGGCGACAATCTGCATTCACTGGCCTTGCCCGAGGAGAAGAAGGCCTGGTTCGTCCACGAGCGGTTCGGCATGTTCGTGCATTGGGGGCTTTATGCCCTGCCGGCGCGCCATGAATGGGTTAAGAGCCGCGAAGAACTGAACGACGCCGACTACCAGAAATATTTCGATCATTTCGATCCCGATCTCTATGACCCGCGTGAATGGGCGAGACGCGCCAAGGCTGCGGGCATGAAATACGTGGTGCTGACGACCAAGCATCATGAAGGCTTCTGCCTCTGGGATACCAAGGCGACCGACTTCAAGGTGACCAACACGCCTTATGGCAAGGATCTGCTGCGCCCATTCGTCGACGCCTTCCGCGCCGAGGGCCTGAGGATCGGCTTCTACTATTCGCTGATCGACTGGCATCATCGCGACTTCACGGTCGATCCGCGCCATCCGCAGCGCAATCATCCCGATGCGTTAGAGATCAACGAAGGCCGTGATATGCTCCGTTATGCCGCCTTCATGCGCGAACAGGTGCGCGAGTTGCTGACCGAGTTCGGGCAGATCGACATCATGTGGTTCGATTTCAGCTATCCGCAGTGGAAGCTCGGAGAGTTGGTCGGAAAGGGCCATCGGGACTGGGAAAGCGAGAAGCTCGTGCGCATGGTGCGCGAGCTTGCCCCCGACATCATCATCAACAACCGCCTCGATCTCGCCGGTCTGCAGCCCGACATCGTCACGCCGGAACAATATATGCCGCGCGCCTGGCCGAAACGCGACGGCAGGCGCGTCGTCTGGGAAGCCTGCCAGACGCTCAGCGGTTCCTGGGGCTATCACCGCGACGAGGACACCTGGAAAAGCACGGAGCAACTGGTGCAGATGCTGGTCGGCACCGTTGCCATAGGCGGCAATCTGCTGATGAATGTCGGGCCGACGGCGCGCGGCACGCTCGACCACCGCGCAATATCAGCCCTTGCCGCCTATGAGGAGTGGATGGCGCTGCACGAGCGCAGCATCGTCGGCTGCACCCAATCGGACTTCACCGCCCCGCCCGATTGCCGCCTGACCCAGAACGGCGATCGCCTCTATATCCATCTCTTCAACTGGCCCTATAAGCATTTGCATTTCGATGCTTTGGCCGGAAAAGTCGAATATGCGCAATTCTTGCATGATGCCAGCGAAGTGACCTGGCTGCGCCCCTCCGCCAATACCTTATGGACGAACACCCAGTTCGCCGTCGCCGACGACGAACTGACATTCGTCCTGCCGGTGCGCCGACCCGGGGTCGTCGTCCCGGTCATCGAAGTCAAGCTTAAGGCCGGAAGCGCGCCCGCCGTTCAGGATTAAGATGCAACGGCTTGGGCGGGCGAGGCATGGCGTCTGCTCAGGAGAACGGCTCGGTCGGCCCCGTCGCGGGATTGGTAAACCAGCGCGGTCCCTCGGCGGTCATGTAGATATGGTCCTCCAGCCGAATCCCGAATTTTTCGGGAAAGACGATCATCGGCTCGTTGGAAAAACACATGCCGGCGGCAAGTGGCGTGTCGTTGCCGCGAACGATGTAGGGCTCCTCGTGGATCTCCAATCCGAGCCCATGACCGGCGCGGTGCGGCAATCCCGGCAGGCGGTAGTCGGGGCCGAGGGAATGTTTGGCAAGTACCTTGCGGGCGGCATTGTCGAGGCTCGAGCAGGCGGCGCCGATCCGGGCGGCGTCGAAGACGGCCTGCTGTGCCTCGCGTTCGATCCACCAGGCGCGTTCAAAGGCGCTGTTGCCGCCCTCCAGCATGTAAGTCCGGGTAATATCGGAATGATAACCGTCGATCCGGCAGCCGGTGTCGACGAGGATGACGTCGTCACGGCCAAGCACCTGATCGCCGTCGGCGCCATGCGGAAGCGCGGTCGCGGCGCCAAACGAGACGATGCAGAATGTCGAGCCGGAATCGGCGCCGGCCTGGCGATGCCGGTGATCGATGAAATCGACCACTTCGGATGATTTGATGCCGGGTTTCAACAGCGCATGCACCTGCCTGTGGACGTCGAGCGTCAGGTTCATCGCATATTGAATGAGCGCGATCTCGGCAGCCGATTTGATCCGACGCAGATCGCGGACCAGCCGTCCGCCATCGACAAGCCTTCCGGCGCCCATCGCCGCGGCCAGGGCGTGATAGAAGAAAAGCGGCAACCCATCATCGAGGGCGAGCCTGCCGCCTTGGCCGACAAGGCGCGCGATGAGCGCAGCGCTGCTCTCCTCCTCTTCGCAGACCAGGATTTCCCCCGGCAGATGCGGCAGGGTTTCGACGCGGCTGCGCTCGAAACCCGGAACGATGTAGGAAACCGCCGTCGGCGTAACGAGGGCGCCGAGAAACCTTTCGCTCGGATGCCCGACGAGCCCGGTGAAATAACGCAGGCTTTCGGTCGGTCCGAGAAGCATGCCAGCCAATCCGTGGACTTCGATCACTTGCCGAAGCCTGCTGAGGCGGCGCTGCCGCTCCTCATCGGTTATGCGGGGTACGGGGTGCTGCCACGACATTTCGTTTTCCTGCTCTTGCTGTGCGTGCTGACGGGGCCGGCGAGTGTGGACAGCCGCTGCCGGTCTTACCCATCAGCGCTATTTCGTATCGGACCGGGCCAGGCTGTTGCGGCTGACCAGCGACGGTGTCTGGAGAATATGCTCGGATGCGGTGCGACCTTCAATTCTGGAAATGAGGGCCTGGGTGGCAACCTGGCCGAGTTCCCTGCCCGACTGATCGATGCTGGCGAGATTGACAAGGCCGAGGGCTGCGGTCGATGAATTGTCGTATCCGATGACGGCGAGGTCCTCGGGCACGCGCACGCCCATCTCCATCGCCAGGCTGAGAAGCGTGATGGCGTCGAGATCGCTCCAGCAGAACACGGCGCGCGGCCTGTCTTGCCGCGACAGGAACTTTCGCATCGCCTCTTCCCGCTTTGGCGAGGCCATGGGAATTTTGACGATCGGCCCCGGCGAGCCGAGCCCGCCGCGCTGCATCGCCCGGCGGAACCCGATCTCACGCTGGCGGACGACGGAAACCGCGTGCCCCTCGCGCTCGCCGAGGCTCAGCATGCCGATATCGCGGTAGCCGCAGGCAAACAGCGCTTCGACGGCGATCTCCGCCCCCCGCTGGTCGTCGGCATTGATGGTATCGAAGGCCGTGGCGCTGGCATCGTGGTAACCGACCGTGACGATCGGTACCTGAACCGCAAATTTTGCGAGGATCTCCGAGGGCAGCCGCGGCGCAACCAGGATAAGGCCGTCCATCTTGTAGTCGATCATCGACTCGATCAACGAGGTCTCCAGTTGCACGCGCGCATCGCTGACGCCGATCATCGCCTGATAGTGCGACGGCGCCAGCACCCCGTTCACGCCGGCGATCACGTCGGGCAGGAAGGGGTTGCGGATGTCGATCAGCAGCACGCCGATGGTGAAACTCTGGCCGCGCAATCCGCGCGCCGCCCGCGAGGGGCGATATCCGAGCTCCCCGATGGCCTCGGTAACCTTTGCGCGCAGCGCTTCGCTGACGCCGTAGGCGTTCCGCATCACCTTGGAAACCGCCGCGACCGATACGCCTGCATGCGCGGCCACCGTTCGGATCGTCGCGCGATCGTTTCGTTGCGGCTTGTGTTTGTCTTCGACTGACATGAAATCCCGGGCTTGCGGCTACGGGTCGTCAATCGCCCGCAAAACCACCATGGCAGACCGGCAACGAAATTTCTATTGCGCTTTCGAAAAAAATGTAGAACGTTATACGGAGACCGTTCTACAAATCATTGGGAGGTTTTGATGAACTTTCAGCCGGCAGCCATCAGCGGCAACCGCGTTTCGCGCACCTGGTCGGGAGAGATGATCGCGCCGCTGTCGGATGGCGGCCAGGGAACGGCCGCAAGCTTCGTCGCCCAAACCTTCGAACATGACGGCTCCAAGCTTCCGGTCGAGCTGTTCATCTCGGCCCTCGGCCTCTATCGCTGCTTCATCAACGGCGCCCGGGTCGGCGACGACCTGCTGACACCCGGCTGGACGAATTACGACGATCGCCTTGCCTATCAGCGATATGACGTGTCGAACCTGCTCAAGCCAGGCCAGAACCGGATCGAGATCTGGCTTGCCGACGGATGGTACCGCTCGCCCTTGATGTGGGGCGCCAAGGCGATCGCGAACTGCTGGGGCGACAGAATCGGCGCCATCGCGGATCTCATCGGACCGGACGGCACCCTTCTTTCCACCGACACCACATGGCGGAGCGGTCTGTTGCCGATCCTGAAGTCGGGCATCTATTTCGGCGAGATCTACGATGCGCGCGCAGAAAATCTTGTAGGGACCCATGGCACCGAAAGATTGCCGTTCGACAGAGCGCTGCTCGTCGCCCATGAAACCGCGGCGGTGCGGGAATTGCCGCCGCTTGCCCCGATCGAAAGCTGGACCGACGAAGACGGCAGGACGGTTTACGATTTCGGTCAGAATGCCGGCGGTTATATCAGATATACGGTTCGGGGAGCTAGCGGTGCCGAAGTGCAGGTGGAGCATTCGGAAGTGCTCGGCCCCGACCGTCACTTCGACAATCGCAATTATCGCGCGGCCGTGGCGCAGACCGTCTATACACTGCGCGGAGACGGCGACGAGACCTACGCGCCGCATTTCACCTTTCAAGGTTTCCGCTATGCCAGGGTGACCATCACAGGCGATGCTGAGATTCTTGCAATCGCATCCATCCCGATCACGTCGGTGCCCGAGCCTGCCGGCGGCTTCACCTGCGGCAATCCCCTCGTCAATCGCCTCGTCGAGAACACCATCTGGTCGCAGCGCGCCAATTTCGTCGAAGTGCCCACAGATTGCCCGCAGCGCGACGAACGCCTGGGCTGGACGGGCGACGCCCAGGTATTTGCCGCAACCGCCTGCTGGCTGAGCGACAGCCAGTCTTTCCTGAAAAAGTATCTGCGCGATGTGATGGCCGACCAGCGCGAGGACGGCGCCGTCTCGCATTTTTCGCCGGATCCGACACGTCTGCATCCCGCCGATTTCCCGGGCTATGCCGGCTCGACCGGCTGGGGCGACGCGATTGTCGTCATCCCCTGGGTTCTCTACACCCATTACGGCGATCGGGCCGTGCTGTCCGAGTGCCTGGATTCCATGGTCCGCTGGGTCGATTTCGTCTGGTCGATCTCGGATGGTCCGCTGGTGCGCCCGCCGTCCCGCTGGGGCGATCGCGGCTTTACCTTCGGAGACTGGCTGCAGCCGGTCGGCGACAACAGAAAACCCCGTCCGACGATCGCCGACGACTGCGCGGCGACACTCTATCACTTCATCTCGACCGACCTTCTGGCGAAGATCGCAGCCGTTCTCGGCGAGCATAAGCTTGAAGATGAGATGAAGCGGCGGGCCGGCGAGATCCGGCGGGCCTTCGCCAACGAGTTCATCACGCCGGCGGGACGGCTGGCGCATAACGACCAGACGTCCTATGCGCTGGCCTTCCTGCACGATCTGATACCGGCAGAACATCGGCCAGCCGCCGAGCAGCATTTCCGTCAGGTGATCATCGATGCCGACTACAGGATCGGCACCGGCTTCATCGGCACACCTGCCCTGCTGCCGGCCCTGACGAAGCTCGGGATGGACGACCTGGCGGCAAAGGTCTTCCTGCAGGAAGACGTGCCAGGCTGGCTCTACCAGGTCTCGAAGGGGGCGACGACGATCTGGGAGCGCTGGGATTCGATGGCGCCGGACGGCACGATCTACGAACCCGACATGAACAGCTACAACCACTACGCCTATGGCGCCGTCTGCCAATGGCTGTTCGAATCCGTTGCCGGAATTTCGCCGAGCCCTGATGCACCCGGATTTGCCGAGGTGATCGTCGATCCCGCGCCGATTGCCGATCTCTCGCCGGTTGCGGCCCATCATGACATCGACCAGGGCCGCATCGAGGCCGGCTGGCATTGCACCGGCAACAAGGTCACCTATGTGCTGACCCTTCCGGAAGGATGCATCGGCCGCTTCCGGCCCGGGCGGCGGCACCGGAACCCGTCGCTCAACGGCGAGCCTGTCGTCGAGGAAGCCGTCCTTCCCCCGGGCACGCACCAGTTGGTTTTTTGGATACCGGATTCTTGAGGAGCATACACGTCACATCGTTCAGAGGAGGAACGTCATGACACATCGGATAAAGCTTATTCTCGCCGGCGCATCCGCGCTTTTGGCGTTGGTCGCGGCCGGCCCGTCGCATGCGGAAACGACGCTGTCGTTCCTGATCGACAACAACCCCGACACGGTCGCAGCGGCCGAAGCGCTGGTTGCCGCCTACCAGGCCAAGGCGCCTGACGTGACGATCGAAATCGAGCCGCGGGCGGGCGGTGGCGAGGGTGACAACATCATCAAGACGCGCCTGGCAACGGGCGAGATGTCCGATGTGTTCCTCTATAATTCCGGTTCGCTGCTGCAGGCGCTGAAGCCGGCGCAGACGCTCGTCGATCTGAGCGGGCTCGCGTCGCAGGCGAAGGTGGACGACGGCTTCAAGTCGGTGGTCAGCGCCGACGGCAAGCTCTACGGCGTTCCCTTCGGTACGGCGATGGCCGGCGGCATCCTCTACAACAGGAAAATCTACCAGGACCTCGGCCTCACCGTTCCGAAGACATGGGCTGATTTCATGGCCAACAACGCCAAGGTCAAAGCCTCAGGCAAGGTCGCCGTGGCGCAGACCTATCGCGATACCTGGACCTCGCAGCTATTCGTTCTGGCCGACTATTACAACCTGCACGCGGCGGTGCCGAACTTCGCCGCCGACTATACCGCCAACAAGGCGAAATACGCGGAAACGCCGGCGGCCATGAAAGGCTTCGAACGGCTGAAGGACATTCACGACGCCGGCCTGATGAACGAGGACTTCGGCGCGGCAAGCTATGACGACGGCCTGAGAATGGTGGCGACCGGCGAGGCCGCGCATTATCCGATGCTGAGCTTCGCAGTCGGCGCGCTCAAGCAGAATTATCCCGAGAACCTCGCAGATGTCGGGTTCTTTGCGCAGCCGAGCGACGATGCGGCGACGAACGGCCTGACGGTCTGGATGCCGCCGGCCCTTTATATTCCGCTGACCAGCCAGCACGCCGAGGAAGCGAAGAAATTCGTGGATTTCGCCGGAAGCGTCGAAGGCTGCAAGATCATGGTTGAAACCAACACCGTGCAGGGGCCTCCCTTGATCGACGGCTGCGATCTGCCTGCTGACGTACCGCCTGCGGTAAAGGACATGCTCCCCTATTTCGACGCCAAGGACAAGACGACCCCGGCGCTGGAATTCGTTTCGCCGGTCAAGGGGCCGGCCCTCGAGCAGATCACCGTCGAAGTCGGCTCCGGCATTCGCCAGCCGGCCGAAGCGGCGAAACTCTATGACGACGATGTGCGCAAACAGGCCAAGCAGCTCGGCCTGCCGAACTGGTAGCGGTCTTTCGAGACAACCTCGCTCCCGAGGGGCGAGGTTCCACCCGATCGAAGAGATAGATATGATCGAGACACGCCCCCGCTCGCGCAAATCGCCCTACCCGCTGTGGTTTTTCATTCCCGCCGCCATCATCTACGGCGTGCTGTTTCTGGTTCCGACGGTATCGTCTCTCTGGTTCAGCCTGACGCGCTGGGATCTTTCGACGGCCGAATTCATCGGGCTCGAAAACTTTCAGCAGTTCTTTTCCGAACCGTTCCTGGTCAGGGGGCTGGTCAACACGCTGATCTATGCCGTGACGACATCCGGCCTGAAGACGGTCTGCGGGCTGCTGCTGGCGGTGCTCTTGACCAGCAATATCTTCGCCCGCGGCTTCCTGCGCACGCTGGTCTTCTTTCCCGTCCTGGTCTCGACGATCGGCATCGGCATCACCTTCACCGTGATGATGCATCCGACCAAAGGCATCATCAATGTCACGCTCGAAACGCTCGGCATCCCAGGGCCGGGATGGCTCACCAATCCGGCGCTCGCGCTTTTTTCGGTGGCCCTGGTCGACCTCTGGAAGGGTGTCGGCCTCGCCACCCTGATCTTCATCGCCGGCCTTGCTGCGATCAGCCCCGACTATTATGAGGCGGCGAGAATTGACGGAGCCACGCGTCTTCAGCAATTTTTCCGGGTTACCCTGCCGCTTGTGCGTCCCGCCACCGTCACCGTCGTGACATTATCGCTGATCGGCGGGCTTCGCTCATTCGATCTGATATGGGCAATGACCCGCGGCGGGCCGGGTTTTTCCTCCGATGTGATCGCCTCGGTCATCTACAAGCAGTACCAGGCAGGCTTCTACGGTCTGTCGACCGCCGGAAACGTCATCCTGTTTGCGCTGATTGCCGCAATCATCCTGCCACTCACCCTATGGCTCAACCGGCGCGGGGTCGAAGAATGAGAAGCATCCGCCCTTATGTGACCGGCGCGATAGCCCTTGCCGTCGCTGCCGTCATCTTCGTCATGCCCTTCGTTTTCGTCGCTCTCCAGGCGGTCAAGTCGAAGTCCGAAGCGTCCCGCCTCGATTTCGAACTGCCTGCGCAGTGGCTGTTCTGGGACAATCTTGTCGCCGTCTTCAAGGCGCGCGATTATCAGCTGGTGCTTGCCTATTTCAATTCGACCCTGATCACCGTCGTCTCCGTCACCATCCTCATCCTGCTGTCGGCGATGGTCGGATATGTCATGCAGCGCCGCAAGACCGCCTGGAACAGGGTGGCATCCATTGCCCTTTTCATGGGGCTGATGATGCCGCCCGCCGTCGTTCCGACGATCGGCCTGCTGCAGGATATCGGCCTCTTCAAGACCATGACCGGGATGATCCTGATCCAGGTCGCCTATAATCTCTCGTTCTCGACCTTGCTCTACCGGTCGTTCATTTCGACCATACCGCGCGACCTCGACGAGGCGGCGCTGATTGACGGCGCAAAGCCCCGGCAGATTTTCTTCAGGGTGATCCTGCCGCTGCTGAAGCCGGTGACCGTCACCAACATCGTCGTGCAGTCGATTGCGATCTTCAACGATTTCACCAACCCGCTCTACTACCTGCCCGGCAAGGAGAACGTGACGGTGCAGCTGACACTCTATAATTTCCAGAGCATGTATACGAGCCAGTACAATCTTCTCTTCATGAACATCCTCCTCGTTACGATCCCGCCGCTGATCGTCTTCATCTTCTTCAACCGCCAGATCGTCGCGGGCATGACATCAGGCGCAGTCAAAGGGTAGTGGAATGGCTGAGCTCACTCTCAAACAGGTTCGCAAGAGCTTCGGCGCCCTCGAAGTCATCAAGGGGGTCGATCTGGAGGTTGCCTCCGGCGAGTTCGTCGTTTTCGTCGGCCCGTCTGGATGCGGGAAGTCGACGCTGCTGCGCATCATCGCCGGCCTGGAGGAGACGACGTCGGGCGCGCTGACCATCGGCGGCAAGGACGTGACCTATGCCGAACCCTCCGAGCGCGGCATTGCCATGGTGTTCCAGAGCTATGCGCTCTACCCGCATATGACCGTTGCCGAGAATATCGGCTTCGGACTTTCGCTTGCCCGCCGCCCGAAGGCGGAGATCGCCGAAAAGGTTGCTGCCACGGCCGAAACGCTGCAGCTCACCCATCTCTTGCAGAGAAAACCGAAAGCGCTCTCCGGCGGCCAGAGGCAGCGCGTCGCCATCGGCCGCGCGATCGTTCGCGATCCCCAGGTCTTCCTATTCGACGAACCGCTCTCCAATCTGGACGCGTCGCTTAGAGCTCAGATGCGTCTTGAGATCGCCGATCTTCACGCCCGCCTGAAGTCGACGATGATCTATGTCACCCACGACCAGGTCGAGGCGATGACGATGGCGGACAAGATCGTCGTGCTCAACGGCGGAGCAGTCGAGCAGATCGGCAGCCCGATGGAACTCTACCGCAATCCCGCGACACCCTTCGTCGCCGGCTTCATCGGCAGCCCGAAGATGAACCTCTATGGCGGCGAAACCGCACGGCGATTGAACTGCACAACCTACGGCATCCGTCCGGAACATATCAGGCTTTCGGAAGATGCCGGACAATGGCAAGGCAAGATCCGGCATGTCGAACGGCTCGGTGCCGATGCGATCCTCTATCTCGATGTCCCGGAACTCGGCGAGATGGTCGTGCGCGCTGAAGGCGAGACGCCGTTTGCGCCTGACATGACGGTCTGGGCAGACCCGGTCGAGGGAGCCGAACATCGGTTCTGAGGCCGGACCGAAGCCATCACGGCAAGCCGACGAAAATCCGTGTCACGCTTGTTTGTTCAAGAGAGCCGCCAGGTCCTCTTTGAGCCGGATCGGCAGATTCATCCGTTCGTGAAGAATGCTCATGACACCAAGATCACCGTTCTGAAGCTCCCGAAAGAACACATAGTGATGTTCATAGCGACCGAAATAGGCCGAACGCTGGATGTCTGCCGGAACCGCCAGACGTTGCGGAAGCTGTCGCCAGATCGACCGATCCTCGCATAAACGCCGCAAGAAGGCGTGCAGCCCGAGAATATAGGCGTCCGCCTGCTTCTCTCCCCACGCCTCGACCGTGTCACGCCAAATCTTGTCCTGCGCGACGTCGGCGCGCGGATAAAATCGATAGGCCATCACCATGCTTATCGGCGCTTGTTACGGCGGATGACGTCTTCGGCCGAAACGGCGACAAATTCGCTGTCTTCGGCCCGCATCGCGGGCGCAAGCTCCTTTTGCAGCATATCCCAGGCCTCATCACGGGTCTGCAGGTCGCGTCGAATGAGAGCACGAATATATTCGCTGGCGTTTTCATAGAGGCCGTCGTCGCCGACCTGCTGCTGGATATGATCCTGCAACTGCCCGCTGACCTTCACATGAATGCTACCCGATGCCATCGCCATACCCTTTCGTTCTTATTTATCATGGGTAGCGTAGCATATATTGTCAATATTCATCACACCCGCCTTCGCTCATCCGAGCGCATCCGTGGCTCAGAACCGGTCGGGACGCAGCGGCGCCAGATCGATGGCCGGAGTCCGTCCGGCGACAAGCTCAGAAACGAGATAGCCGGTCAAGGCGGACAATGTCAGGCCGAGATGGCCATGACCGAAGGCATAGGTGACGCGGGGCAAGCTGCGGGAGTTGCCGATGACGGGAAGCGAATCCGGCATGGATGGGCGAAAACCCAGCCACTCGTCGCTGCCTTCTCCGGCCGCCGGCAGGAGCTTTTTCACGCCCGCCCGGATCATTGCGGTCCGCCTGGGATTCAAGGGAGCGGCAAGCCCGCCGAGTTCCACCGTCCCGGCCGCACGCAGCCCGTCCGCCATCGGCACCATGTAGAAGCCGTGCTCGGGATAGCAGACCGGGCGCGACAAAAGATGACCCGCCTGCGGGAACAGGACGTGATAGCCGCGCTCGGTGTCGAGCAGCACGCGATCGCCGATCGATGCGGTGAGCTTGCGCGAATGGGCGCCGGCGGCGACGACGGCGTGGTCCGCAAGCATTCCCTTGCCCGCGATCCTGAGACCGATGCCGTCCGTGTGCGGCTCGATTGCCGAGACCTCGCCACAGACGATGTCTCCTCCGCCGTCTACAAAAGCCTGGGCGAGCGCGAAGGCGAGTTGTTTGGGGCTGGAAAACACATACGCGTCGCGGAACAGCACGCCCCTGTGGTAGAGCGGCGCGAGATTGGGCTCGATGCTGCGGATATCGGCTTGGCCCAACCGATCCATGGCGACGCCATGGCGTTCACGCAGATCGTTCTCGGCATTGGCCGCTCGGAATTGCGCTTCGGTCTTGTAGAGATAGAGGCAGCCGTCATGCCGCTTCAACCGCTCGGCGCCCGCCTGCATCACAAGCGGTTGCCAGGCGGCATCGGCGTGAGACAGCAGCACCGCCAATGTCGCGGCGATCCGCTCGACCTCGGCCTTCGTGCTCGATGCCAGGAAGGCGCGCAGCCACGGGACCAGTTGCGGCAGGTATTTCCAGACGATTGCCAGCGGACCGAGCGGATTGAGCAGCATGCCCGGCACGCGCCAGATGACGCCCGGTGTCGCGACGGGGACGACGCCGTGCGGCGCAAAGGTACAGGCATTCCCGTAGGAACAGGCCTGCCTGTAGGATGCGTCGCCCAATGGTGGCGCCGGATCGATGATCGTGACCCGGTGCCCCATTCTCTGCAGCCAGAGAGCCGAGCAGAGGCCGACCAGTCCCGCGCCGACGACTGCCACATGCCGCCGCTCGGCGTCGGGCAAGGGTGAAAGCTCGGGGAGCGGCGTGTGCATCGCCTAAACCAGGCCGGCCAGAGCGCGGGGACGATCGTTCAGCGTGGCGGCGATGATGCGCAGGGCCGTTGCCAGTTCGTCCCGCGACGATGCGCAGCCGACATTGACGCGAACGGCATGCTCGACCGGCTGGCGGTCGCAGGCAAAGGCGGTTGCAGCCATGACGGCAACGCCGTGAGCGCGCAGATTGGCGGCGAAATCCTCGCATCGCCACGGCGCCGGCAGTCTGAGCCACAGAAACATGCAGCGCGGATCGGCGGAGAAGGAATGGCCGGCGAGGATCGTCGTGACGATCGCGTGGCGCGCCCGCAGCTCTGCAAGCTGAGCCTTGAGGATCGCTTCGGCCGTGCCGTCCTCCAGCCAGCGAGTCGCCAGCAGTAGCGGCAGCGGAGAGGGCATCCAGGCAGTCGTGCGGACCGCCTCGGCAGAGAGCAGCGCGCGGCCGGGCGGGCAGGTCAGATAGCCGACGCGCAGACCCGGCGCCAAGGCCTTGGAGAGCGCGGAAATATGATAGGTCCTCGCCGGAGCAAGCGTGATCAGGGCGCTAGCGCGAGCCCCGAGCATCGGCCCATAGACATCGTCCTCGATGATGACGAGATCATGCTTTTCCGCGACCTCGACCAGTTCCCGCCGGCGGGCCTCGCTCATGGTGACGACGGTCGGGTTGTGCATCGAGGGAACCGTGAAGACGGCGCGCACCGGCTCGCGGCTGCAGATGTCGTCCAGTTCCGCCGCCGACATGCCCTCATCGTCGCTTCCAATGCCGATAATGCGGAAACGGAACATCTGGGCGAGCGCGATCAGGCCGTAATAGGTCAGCCGGTCGCAGACGATGGTGTCGCCGGGCTCTATCAGGCTGCTGATGACAGCCAGAAGAGCGTGCTGCGCGCCACTGGTGACCACGATATCGTCCTCGGACGGGTCGAAGCCGTTGAGCCTTATCCATTTCTTCGCCGCGTGACGCGCCCAGGCCGGCCCTTCCGGTGGCTGGTACTCCTGCATCTGGCGGAAGCGTTTGTCCGAGGACAGATCCGGCAGGGACTGGGCGAGGCGCTGCTGAAAATCGTCGACGGCCGGCCGGTTGACCGTCAAGTCGATGACGCCGGCCGGGCTCGCCGCCCGGTCGACCCGCGGCATGGCGCCGTCGCCAATGACGATCGTGCCGCGTCGGGTGCTGCCCATCACAAGATTAAGGTTCTGCAATTCGCGGTAGGCGCGCGTGACCGTGGAGACATTGAGCGACCGCTCCCGTGCGAGGTCACGCTGTGGCGGCAGCTGGCTGCCCGGAGGCAAGGCGCCCGAACGGATCCTCGCCTCGAGCTCGCTTGCAAGCTCCAGATAGGCCGGTATTCGCGCCTCCCGCTGCTGATTTGTCCGGGTTACTTCCGATCTTTCAGACATACAATTCCTGTAACAGGGATACAAATTCCATGTGCATCGTGCACCGCATTGGCTACCCGTGCTGCGATTCAACATCGTTTTGTGCCACATAGCACGCTTTTTCAGTATTTTCGAGATCCGTAGCCGCCACCGTACAAAATTATTTGTGTGGCTTGACAAGCGGAAATAGACCGAGACAATATAGACTAGCATCGAGACAAAGAGGCAGGGACCCGGCCGATGCAAACAGGAGGAATTCATGAGCGAGCGCTTCATTGCCTTCGAAGGCGTGCGTAAATCCTATGACGGCGTCAGCTATGTCGTGCGCGGCCTGGACCTCGATGTCGCCAAGGGCGAGTTTCTGACCCTTCTCGGTCCGTCCGGTTCCGGCAAGACCACGACCTTGATGATGCTGGCGGGCTTCGAGGCTCCGAGCAGCGGGACCATTACCCTTGCCGACACCAGGATCGACAGCGTTCCGCCACATCGCCGCAACATCGGCGTCGTATTCCAGAATTACGCGCTCTTCCCGCATATGACGGTCGGCGAGAACGTCGCCTTTCCACTGAAAATGCGCCGGCTCGGCAAAGCGGAAATTACCGAACGGGTTCGCCGCGCGCTCGACATGGTGCGCATGGCGAGTTTCGAAACGCGGCGGCCCAACCAGCTTTCGGGTGGACAGCAGCAACGCATCGCGCTTGCCCGCGCCCTGGTATTCGAGCCGCAGCTGGTGCTGATGGACGAGCCACTCGGTGCGCTCGATAAGCAGCTTCGCGAACATATGCAGCTCGAGATCAAGCATCTGCATGCCCGCCTCGGCATCAATGTCGTCTACGTTACCCACGACCAGAGCGAGGCGCTGACCATGTCGGATCGGGTCGGCGTGTTCAATGACGGCATCCTGCAGCAGATCGCGCCGCCGCATGCGCTTTACGAAACGCCGGCAAACCCTTTCGTCGCAACCTTTATCGGTGAGAACAATGCGATATCGGGCGAGATCGTCGCAATCGACAATGCGGTCTGCCGAATTCGCGCGCCTGACGGTTCGATCATCACCGGCCATGCCGGAGAAGGATTGAAGGAAGGCGCACGGGCAACTCTGGTTCTGAGGCCCGAGCGGATTCAGCTGTCGCCCGCAGCCGACGTTGCGAACCGGTTCACAGCCACGCTCAGGGAAATCATCTATCACGGCGATCATGTGAGGTTGCGCGTCTCAGCCTGCGGCTGCGATGACATCTTTGTCAAAGTTGCCGCCGCCCAGGACATTCCGGTTCAGGGATTAGGCTCGCATGCCCTCATCGGCTGGGCGCCGGAGGATTGCCGCGCGCTCGCGCTCTCCTGACCGAGTATTGATTCTTTCGTAAACGCAGCAACAAAAAGGGGAACCACCATGATGCGTTTCAACTGCATGCTTCTCAGTTCCGTCATGACTCTGGCAATCGCGGGAGCGGCGTTTGCCGAAGATACGCTGACCGTCACATCCTGGGGCGGCGCCTATACGAAGAGCCAGGAGGAGGCCTTTTTCAAGCCCTTCGCCAAGCAAACCGGCACCAAGATCCTTCAGGATGAATGGGACGGCTCGACCGCCAAGCTGAAGGGCATGGTCGAGACCGGCCAAGTAACCTGGGATGTCGTCGATGTCGAACCCAGCCATGCGCTGCAAGGCTGTGACGAAGGCTGGCTCGAAGCCATCGACTATTCGAAGCTCGGCGGCAAGGACGCCTTCATCGATGGCGCAGCGATGGATTGCGCGGTCGCGACGATCGTCTTCGGCACCATCTATGCCTATGACGCCGCCAAGTTTCCGAATGGCGGGCCGACAACCATGGCCGACCTGTTCGATACCGCCAAATTCCCAGGGCCGCGCGCCTTGCGCAAGTCGCCGAAGACCACGCTGGAATTCGCGCTGATTGCCGATGGCGTCAAACCGTCGGAAGTCTACGACGTGCTCGGGACGCCGGAGGGAGTCGATCGCGCCTTCAAGAAGCTCGACACGATCAAAAAGGATGTGAAGGTCTGGTGGACCGCCGGTGCGCAGCCGCCGCAGCTTCTCGCCGACGGTGAAGTCGTGATGACCACGGCCTGGAACGGCCGCATCTATGACGCCGTCAAGAACAGCGGCAAGAACTTCAAGATCGTCTGGGATGGCCAGGGAATGGACTTCAATCTCTGGGCCGAGCCGAAAGGCTCGAAGAACAAGGAACTGGCGGACAAATTCGTCGCCTTCACCGTCAATCCCGATGTGATGGCGCAGCAGTCGAAATATATCTCCTATGGCCCGACCCTGAAAGCGGCCATCGCCAAGGTTCCGCCGGACATTCTCGTCGATCTGCCGACAGCACCCGAGAACACCAAGACCGCATTCGTCGTCTCCTCCGAGTTCTGGGCCGACCATGATGAGGAATTGACCGAACGCTTCAATAAGTGGCTCGCACAGTAACCTCGTCGGGCGGGCGAGTGTCCCCCGGCTTCGCCCGCCCCTTTTCTCTACCGCAAAAAGGCAAGAGCGATGGTGACCGCGACAATGAATGAAGGCGACGGCTCGATGATTGCCGCCCGCATGCGGGTGAAAAGCCTCGGCAGTGCGAAAAGCAAGGCGCAGCTGCGAGCGCTGCTGCTGGTCGCGCCTTTGCTGATCTTCCTGCTGATCGTCTTCGTGCTGCCCATTGCCCTGTTGCTGACGCGCGCGGTTGACAACAGGGCAGCTTCGGCCGCCCTGCCCTACACGATGTCGGCTCTATCAGCCTGGGATGACCAATCCCCGCCGGACGAAGCGCTGTTTGCCGCCTTTGCTACCGATCTGAAACAATCGCCTCGCGACCAGATCGCCGAGGTGGCCAAGCGTCTCAACTATTATGAGACAGGCATGCGCTCGATGCTCTTGAAAACCGCACGCACGATCCGCAACGCCGAGCCGCCCTACAAGGCCGCTTTTGTTGCCATCGATCCCAAGTGGGATAGCCGGCATTACTGGACGATCATCAAGAATGCATCCCCACCCTTCACTGACTACTACCTGCTCGCCTCCCTCGACCTGGAGCGCGACGCGTCGGGCGCCATCGGCAGGGTCTCGGCGGAGAATGCGGTGCATGTCGACGTGCTGATCCGCACATTCGTCGTCAGCGCTTCGGTCACCGTAATTTGTCTGTTCCTCGGCTATCCCCTCGCCGCCCTGATCGCCCGGTCGAAAGGGGCGGTTGCCAATACGCTGCTGATCCTGGTGCTTTTGCCATTCTGGACCTCGCTTCTGGTCCGCACCAGCGCCTGGGTCGTATTGCTGCAGGGGCGCGGCGTGATCAACTCGGCACTCATCTGGTTTGGCCTGGTCGATCCCGCGCATCCCCTCGACCTGATCTACAATCGCATCGGCGTCCTGATCGCCATGACCCATATTCTGCTGCCCTTCATGGTGCTGCCGATCTACAGCGTCATGAAGAGCATACCCCCGGTCTATCTGAGGGCCGCCTCGTCGCTCGGCGCCCCGCCGGTATCGGCCTTCTTGCGCATATACCTGCCGATGAGCATGCCCGGTGTCAGCGCCGGCGGCTTGCTCGTCTTCATTCTGGCGCTCGGCTATTACATCACGCCGGCTCTGGTCGGTGGACCGGGAGACCAGATGGTGAGCTATTTCATCGCCTATTATTCCAACCAGGTCACGAACTGGGGCATGGCGGCGGCTTTGAGCACGATCCTGCTGGTGGCGGTGCTCATCCTCTACGCCGTTTACAATCGCATCGTCGGCATCGACAGGCTGAGGATAGGCTGATGACAAACTTCCTTTCTTTCCCGCGGCTGTTTTCGATTCTCTTGTGGCTGGTTGGCGGCCTGGTGATCCTGTTCCTGATCGCGCCGATCGTCGCGATCGTGCCGCTGTCCTTCAATGCCGAGCCGTTCTTCACCTATCCCATGCCCGGCCTGTCGCTGCGGTGGTATCGCGAATTCTTCGATTCCAACGTCTGGCAGCTGGCGCTGAGGAACAGCATCATCGTCGCCGTCTGCGCCACGCTTCTGTCGACCTTTCTCGGCACGCTTGCTGCGATCGGCCTCAGCCGGCCATCCTGCCCGGCGCGGGCAACGCTGACCGCGATCCTGATTTCGCCGATGATCGTGCCGGTCATCGTTTCGGCGGTCGGCATCTATTATGCCTTCGCTGCGGTCGGACTGCTCAACAGCCTGACCGGACTGGTGCTGGCCCATACGGCCATCGGTGCCCCCTTCGTGGTGATCACCGTGACGGCGACACTCGCAAGCTTCGATCACAATCTGATGCGAGCGGCATCCAGCCTCGGTGCAACCCCAGTCGAAGCGACGTTGCGCATCATGCTGCCGGTCATCGCCCCAGGGGTGGCATCCGGCGCCCTCTTCGCCTTCGTCACCTCGTTCGACGAAGTGGTGATCGCGCTCTTCATCGCCGGCTCCGAGGAACGCACGCTGCCGCGCCAGATGTGGAGCGGCGTGCGCGAAACGTTGAGCCCGACGATTGCCGCCGTCGCCACCCTCCTCATCCTGTTTTCGACGCTGTTCCTTGCCACGATCCAATGGCTGCAGCGCCGCGCCGAACGCCAGAAGATTGCGCATAGGGATTGATGAAGGAGTTGAACATGCAGATCGAGCGTTACGAAACCGGAAAGCGAATGAGCCAGGCCGTGACCTATGGCGGCTTCGTCTTCCTCGCAGGGCAGGTCGCAATCGACGCGCCGGGTGCGTCCGTCCGCGAGCAGACGACCAACATCCTGGCGCGGGTCACGCGGCTTCTGGACGGCGCGGGCAGCAATTCGACACGAATCCTCAGCGCAACGATCTGGCTTGCGGATATGTCGAGGTTCGAAGACATGAATGCCGTCTGGGATGCCTGGGTGCCTGCGGGCCATGCGCCGGCGCGCGCCACGGTCGAAGCAAGGCTCGCCGGGCCGGAATTCGCCGTGGAGATCGGCATCGTCGCAGCGATCAGGAACTGACGATCGGCCCCTGCTGGAAGGGACTGCCAACCCCTCGCCCACCTGCATGGCATAACCAGCGCGAGCGCTGAAAAGCGCTTGTCGTCGCGGCTCAACTCGATCGGCCGCCCTGAGCCCCGGGCGCAGTCGGTGAATTCAATGCCTGGCGTGACACCCTTAGTTGCAAAGCCGTGACAGTCGCCGACAACCCTTAAAAGAGCGGGTGAGCAACTTGCCTTTATACCATTTAGTCTTTAAGGACGCCCCAATTTCCAAGGCGCAGGACTGAACGAGCATGTCACATCACGAGAACACGTCTTCGGGGCTCGGTGTCACAGCCGGCGATCTGGATCGCTACTTCACATTTCTCCGCCACGCTCTTGTGAATACGACCGCCACGAGGGCAGCCGGAAAGCCGCTGGATTATGCGGCGGCAGTGACGGAATCCATGCAATTGGCCCGTGCCACGCACGATGCCGGCCGAAAGATCATGTTCATCGGCAACGGCGGCAGCGCGGCAATTGCCAGCCATATGGCGACGGACTACTCGTTCGACCGGATCTGTCGATAAGTTATTGAGTTTTATCGATAATTTCAGACGGAAAAAGCCTCTTTTTCTAGTGCTCCACGGCGTCTGTCGTCGGAGACTCTGCAGTGCTCAGATGTCCCTATCCGGGGGTGCGACGGAGTAATCCAACGTACTGAGACCCGGTGACACCGGACGGTTGGCTGGTAGCCTAGACTGGCCACAGTCCCAGGGAAGACGGGTATGGTGAACATATAGTGAACTACCGCAAGGTCCGTCATGTCGAAACGGCCAAACAAGGCTGATAGGCCGTGACCAAAAGGTATGTGGGGCAAGGGCAGTAGGTGAGTAGCTCCTGCCCAGCACTTGTAGCCCCCACCGGATTACGGGGTGGCACCTAACCTCGTCGTGTTCTGGAGAGAGAGGAACCGGGTAAGCCCCACGGACCCCGCGCAAGCGGTATCCCGACCGCAAGGAAGGGGGATGGTCTAGGGGGTAAAAGATGTCAGAGAAAGCGAAGGCCTCCTATTAATAGGGAGGATAGGTCCCCTTGCGGGAAATGGCCGGTCCCAAAGGACGCAGACTTCTGACTGGTGTCAACGGAAGCAAAACTAACGCGATGGCAGAACGGACTAAGACGTTAGACGGCAATGCCGAACGGATAGCCCGACGACCTATTAACACTTGGAACCAGGTCAATTGGGCCAGTGTTGATATGGAAGTACGCCGGATGCAAGAGCGTATCTTCCGGGCTGCAAAGAACAGTGAGCACGCGAAGGTCAAGAACCTCCAAAAGCTCATGATGCGATCCTTCCATGTGAAAGCTGCGGCGGTCCGTCAGGTCACGCAACTCAACTCGGGTAAACACACCGCAGGTGTGGATGGCTACGTCTGTTCCACAGATGCCGAGCGCATGGACCTCTTGAAGAACGGTCTGAGTTTCGACGGGTACCGAGCCTCACCAGTGCGACGGGTCTACATACCCAAAAGCAATGGCAAGCTACGGCCGCTCGGAATACCAACTGTGAAGGACCGGGTGATGCAGGCGATTGTCAAGTTCGCCCTGGAGCCAGAATGGGAGAGCCGTTTCGAGGCGAACTCATATGGTTTCAGGCGGGGACGGTCGGCCCATGATGCGGTCAAAGCCATCTGGCTGGCCGCAAATAAAACTGGCGCAAGCCAGTGGGTGTTGGATGCCGACATCAGTGCGTGCTTCGACATGATCGACCACGATGCACTGATAGCGCTCCTCCCTGAACACTTCCATGACATCGTTCTCCGGTGGCTCAAAGCCGGGGTGGTGGAACTCGGGACGAGAAAGGACAGCGAAGCGGGAACGCCGCAAGGAGGGATCATCTCTCCCTTGTTGGCGAACATCGCGCTCAACGGGATGGAACGGCTCTTCGGGGCTGAATACCCTAGCGGTAAACCAAAACCTCCCAGAAAGCGAAGTGGTCCCAATCACGGTGTTAATCTCATCCGATACGCCGACGACTTTGTCGTGTTTTGCCCTTCGCAGGAAGTAGCGGAACAGTACGTCCTCCCAAAGCTGGGGGAATTTCTAGCCGAAAGAGGACTGGAACTGAGCGAAGCGAAGACCAAGCTGGTCCATATCAGCGAGGGTTTTAATTTCCTCGGCTTCAACCTCAGAACGATGTCCGGGAAGGTGCTGGTGAAACCTCAGAAGGAAAAGGTCTTGGATCATCTGAGACAGATTTCCACCTACCTGAGAAGCAATCGGCAGCTCCGGACAGTATCGATGGTCACGAACCTCAACCTCGTTATACGGGGTTGGTCTCTTTACTATCGCTACGTCGTCGCCAAACGCACGTTTGCGACAGTCGACAACGCTCTATGGCCCATGATCTATAAATGGGCCAAGCGCCGACACCCTCAGAAGCCGCACAAGTGGGTGGCACGGCACTATTTCAAAAATGGTGTTGGTTCCCGCCAATGGCAGCTTAATGACGGAAAACGCGGGCTGCTCAAACACGACTTCTTCAAGATTCTTCGCTGGGTAAAAGTGAAAGGTCGAGCCTCCCCCTTCGACCCAGACCTCAGGATATACTGGGAGCTGCGTCGCAAGGAGAAGCACCTCCGAAGTCGCATTACTGCGTAGCCAGATGCTTGAGCCGTGTGTGGGGAAACTCGCTTGCACGGTTCTTAGAGGGGGGTGCCACCGTGAGGTGGTGCCCCCACTCGATGAAAAACGGTGGGCTGCGCGCGATGGCGATGAACGATGGCGCAACGCTGACATGCCTGTCCAACGATCTCGGATATGATAATGTGTTCGCGACGCAGATCGACATGCACGCGAGCGAAGGTGATCTGCTGGTGGCAATCAGCAGCTCTGGGAGATCGGAAAGCATTACCCGGGCCGTCCGTACGGCACGCGCCAAAGGCTGCGCCATTATGACTTTGAGCGGGTTCGCGCCAGGCAATCCGCTGCGCGACCTGGGTGACCTGAACTTTTATGTCGCTTCCGATCAATATAGTTATGTGGAGATCGCGCATCTGGCGATCTGCCATGCCGTATTGGATTTTTCCTGCGGACTTGTGCCGCCTACCCTTTCTTAAAGAGCCGTTTCACGCGCATGAATTTCCCCCGCATCCACGATCCGGAATTGACGCTTCTGACGCCCGACGATGATGTCGCCAATCCTGAAGTGACGATTCTTGTTCCTTCTCTCAACGAGGAATTGACGATTGGAACCTTCGTCGACTGGTGCCGCGAGGGTATTGCGGCAAGCGGTGCGGCTGTCGAGATCCTCATCGTCGACAGTTCGACCGATCGCACACCCGAAATCGCCCGCGACAGGGGCGCCCGCGTGTTGCGGACACCAAAGCGCGGTTTGGGCAGAGCTTACATCGATGCCATTCCATTCGTGCGCGGCAAGTTCATCATCATGGGCGATGCGGACTGCACCTACGACTTTCGGCAGATAGCGCCGTTTATCGAGGCCTTTCGGAAGGGCTACGACTTCGTGATGGGCTCTCGGTTCAAGGGCTCGATCGAAGACAACGCGATGCCGCCGCTGCATCGCTATTTCGGAACGCCACTGACCACGTGGATCCTCAATCGGATGTTCAGCAGCCGCTTTTCCGACATCCATTGCGGCATGCGGGGCATCAGCGTCGATGCCTTGCTGCGCATGGATCTTCGGTCGCAAGGATGGGAATATGCGTCGGAGATGGTGCTGAAGTCCGTGCATATGGAGCTGCCGACCACCGAAGTGCCGATCCACTTCCTGAAAGATCCGGACGGTCGGCTGAGCCATATGAAGCGGCGGGGTTGGATGGAGCCGTGGCGCGCAGGCTGGCGCAATCTCCAGGCAATGTTCGTCTACGGGTTTGATTTCTTTCTCATCTGGCCGGGCTTCCTGCTTCTGGCCCTCGGCTTGATAATTATGCTGCCCCTGCTCGCCGGGCCTATGTCCATTGCCGGTGTGCGGTTCTCGTCCAATGCCATGCTGTTTTCCATGGCCCTGGCCGTACTTGGTCAATCCATGCTGGTTTCGGCGGCAATCGGACGAGTGATTTTCGACTATTCGGGACGCGCGCAGGCCCGTTTCGAGCGGATTCTGCCTTACAATGCAACGATCTGGGGATCGGTTATCGCCGTTCTGGCAGGTGTTTTGTTGGCGGTTCCGCTCTTCGATTCCTATGTCGGAAACGGATACGTGCTGCCTGAGATCGGCGTCGAGACCAACTGGGCCGTCTTCGGGCTCTGGCTCATCATTACGGCGTTTCAGATCTTTATATCAGGGCTCATGATAAGAGCACTTGGGGTCATGCTGCCCCTCAAGAAGCCTGTGCCTCCTCTCGCGGGATAGGAGCCACGAAAGGGGCGATAATGATCGTAGGCTGGTGCACGGTTCTCTCCACAATTTTATGGGGCCTCGTGGTCGACAGAGGCATCGTTGCTTGGCTCAACCGGCGTTGCGATCAGCCCTTGCGGGACGGTACTGACTTTCTATTAAGCGGTATTCTGCCGTCCCTGGCGATCGCCGGCGGCGCGGCTACCATCCTTGGCGCATTTCACGGGCGGGGAGAGCCTCAGGCTTCTGAACTTGAACTTGAATGACCCGATGACTGCGCTTGCTGGCGAATTCGGCCAAACAGGCGAGGAGCGATCGCGGAGTGAAGCGCGGGCTCTGCTGCAATATCTCGACGCAACAGCCACGGAAATGCAACTCCAGCGGCTTTGCGAAGGGCTTCGGCGCGAAGGGCTGTCGCCGCTCGGTCTTTCCACGACGGTGATCAGGCATCCGCGCCTGCTGGCGCTCTTCGAGCCGTCGGCCAATCGGACGCAGCATCGCCTCGCGCGAGCCCTCTACCTGGCTGACCTCGCGAGCGAACCGGAGAGGCATGCAGGCCACAAGGCCGGGTTTTTCGGCGCAGCATTGACCATCGCCAGCGATGTCCTGCTCTTTCCGCTCCGCGCGCTTTTGGCCGGGAAATATCGATGAATACGCCCGACGCCGACTTCATCATCATCGGCAGCGGTCCTGCGGGCGTCTCCGCTGCGTTTCCGCTGATAGCGGCCGGCCGTCGAGTTCTGATGCTGGATGCCGGCGATGACGCCGGATCGCAGGAGGAAAACCGCAGCGTCCGCGTCCTGGGAAGCGATCTGGAATCGCTGCGTGCCGACGATGGCAGCTCGCCGAAACTGCAAACCCCTGCGTCACGCGGGATTCTCGAACGGTTCAAACGCGTGTCCGGAATCTCAGGCGTTGGCTTCAACCCGATTGGCAGCCTCGCGCGCGGCGGGCTCTCCAATATCTGGGGTGCGCAAGTCAGCTATCTCGACGCTAGGGATATCGCGGATTGGCCGATCGACCTCGCTTCCCTGCAGAACTCTTACGAGCGGGTATCCCAACGCATCGGGATAAGCAGCAATGCCGATGTTACGATCCACGCCAACGGCCGGGCCAGCCTACCGCTTGGTGCGACAGCCGTCCATGTTCTTCGTCGACACGAGGCCGCACAGCCGGCGGATCGGTCGTTTCGGCTATTTCCCGCCGTCAATGCCATACTCTCCAAAGCGCAGCCTGGACGTGCGGCATGCGATCTGCGCGGCGACTGTCTCTACGGTTGCCCGAGCGGTGCGATCTATAACAGCAGGCAGGACCTGCTTGCGTTGCGCAGATCACCGCATTTTCGTTTGCTCGACAACATGCGGGCCGTCTCGTTGACACGCGGCTCGGGCTGGACGGTCGAAACGGCGGATGGATCGTCATTTTCCGCACCGCGGATCATTCTTGCCGCAGGGGTGCTGGGAACGGCCGCCCTGCTCACCGATCTCCTGCCGATTGGCGAGGAGGGATTGCGTCTCCTGAACAGTCCCACGCTGGCTATTCCTCTGCTCTCTCCCGCGAGATTGCTGCGTTCGGCGACGCCGACGCACAGCCTTGCGCAGCTCGGATTGTCTCTGCGCTATGGCGATAGCCCATCCGATTACGTGACGGGAGCGGTCTATGAAGTCGGCTCCCTGCCGGCGCAGAGTTTCGTCAACAGGATGCCGCTCGGCCGAAAGGCCGGGCGAGCCGCGTTCGAACTTATTGCCGGAAGCCTCCTCGTCGCGACGATCTACTATCCCGGCGATCAAAGCCGGAGCTACATTCATCGCGAGGTAACGGCGAAAAAAGGACTGACGGTCCGCGGCGGTTTCGCGGAAGGTTTCGACATCCGCGCCGAGGCTTTGAAAAACGCGCTTCGCCGTGAATGGAAACGGTTGGGGCTCATTCAGCTCCCGGGCGCATCGCTGGCGGAGCCGGGTATCGACGCCCATTTCGCCGGCACTCTGCCTATGGGCGAAGCCGGGCCATTTGGCACCTCCTCGGACGGCGAACTGAATCTCCATCCGGGTCTCTACGTCGTCGACGGCTCCATTCTTCCCGATCTGTCTTCGAAATACGTCACGATGACGATCATGGCCAATGCCGATCGCATCGCCCACCGTCTCGCCGAAATGGAAGCAGCCTCGGCGCTCTGAAATCCGCTGCCTCTTCAAGCTCTCAATTGCGGCAATGCCTCACCGGCCAATGATAGAAGCGGCTCGTAGTCGGCTTCGGAAAGCACGGCAAAATCGGTGAGGCCGAGTATTGCGCGCGTCGCTGTCAGCGATGGCTCGCTGATGGCGGCGTCGAGCGCATTTCGCAGCAGAAGGACCCTGTCGTCCGAGGCATCGCCCGAGGTGATGAATGGCAGGCCTGGACCTTTGGGCGTTTCGGCGATGATGCGGACCCCTTCAATCTGGCCGGGATCGAAGCGGCGAATATTGGCGTAGGTGATGCAATCGATCGCCGCGCTGTCCGCCCTGCCCTCGAGGACGGCGGCGATGCTGCCGCCGTGGCTGCCGGTTTCGATGATCCGGTCGAAGAAGCGACCGTCGCGGGCAAGCGGAGCCACGGCGGCGCGAAAGAGATTGCTGCCGGAATTGCTGTCAGGACTGTTGATCGCAGCCGTGGTGCCGCGCAAATCCTCAAGCGAGCGAAGCGAAGAATCTTTGCGGACGACGATGAAGCTGCGCATCAACGGGCCGTCGCAGCCGGGATGGTCATACACCGGCGTCGCCACCAGGCGAACCCTGCCGCGCAGGCGCCTGGCAAAGGGATAGCCGCATGTCTGCGAGAGGAGAAGGTCGGGCCTCAACCAGGCTTCGTCATAGGGCACCGTCTGGTCGAGCACCTCGGGCAGATCCGTCAGCCCGGCTTGTAAGAGATAATGTCGGAGGAATGACCAGAGTTCGGCCGTCGCATCCGCAAGCGGCGGGGATGTGAGATACATGGCAATGCTGACGAGGTGCATGCTGGGTCTTTCTTTGCGGCAAGGCGCAAATGACGACCAAGGTCAGGCAATGCCGCCCAGGCATACATACTTAAGTTCGGTATATTCGTCCAACCCGTGCCTGGAGCCTTCGCGACCGAGACCCGACATCTTGACGCCGCCGAACGGCGCCTCGGCGGTGGAGACGAGACCGGTATTGACGCCGACCATCCCATATTCGAGCGCTTCGGCGACGCGGAATACCCGCGACAGATCGCGCGCGTAGAAATACGAAGCAAGCCCGTATTCGGTGTCGTTTGCCTGTTCGATGACGTCTTGCTCGTCGCGAAACCGAAAGAGCGGCGCAAGAGGCCCGAAGGTTTCCTCGCGGGCGACCTGCATGCCGGCAGCGACATCGCGCAGAATGGTCGGTTCGAAGAAAAGGCCGCCGAGTGGGTGACGTTTGCCGCCTGAAACGAGTGCTGCACCCTTTGCGACGGCATCGCTGATATGCGTCTCGATCTTGGCGACAGCATTTTCGTCGATGAGCGGGCCAAGCACGACGTCGCGCTCCAGGCCGTTGCCGACCTTCAGCGCCGAAACGGCGGTCGCGAGCTTGGCGGCAAAGGCCTCGTAGACGCCGTCCTGGACATAGAGCCGGTTGGCGCAGACGCAGGTCTGGCCATTGTTGCGGAACTTGGCGATGATTGCGCCTTCGACCGCAGCGTCGAGATCGGCATCATCGAAGACGATGAAGGGTGCATTGCCGCCAAGCTCGAGGCCGAGCTTTTTGATCGTCGGCGCGCATTGCCGGTAAAGCAGCTCGCCCGTCCGCGTGGAGCCGGTGAACGTCAGGACCCTAATGTCACGGCTTGCCGTCAGGACCCCACCAATTGCCGCTGCGTCACCCGTGACGATGTTGAGCAGGCCAGCCGGCAGGCCGGCGCGCTCGGCGAGAATGGCGATGGCGATCGCCGAGAACGGCGTCTGCGGCGCCGGCTTGAGAACGACGGCGCAGCCGGCGGCGAGTGCGGGGCCGACCTTGCGGGTGATCATTGCGTTCGGAAAGTTCCAGGGCGTGATGGCGGCCACCACTCCAGCCGGCTGACGCAGGACGAGAATGCGCTTGTCCGGTTGGTGCCCCGGTATGGTCTCGCCGTTGATGCGTCTTGCCTCTTCGGCGAACCATTCGATAAAGCTCGCGCCATAGGTGATCTCCCCCTTGGCCTCAGCGAGCGGTTTTCCCTGCTCCAGCGTCAGGATCATCGCCAGATCGTCGCGGTTTTCGATCATCAGACGATGCCAAGCCTTGAGAACGGCGGCGCGTTCGCCGGCGGTCTTCTTCGCCCAAAGCTTCTGGGCAATGACGGCAGCTCGAATGGCCTCCTCCGTTTCCGCGGCCCCGAGGTCGGGGACCGCGCCCAGCTTCTCGCCTGTCGCCGGATTGCGGACGGTCGTCGCCGGACGGCCTTCCGCTTCGATCCAGCGGTCGGCGACCGGGCATGCTTGACGGAAAAGCGAGGGATCACTGAGTTTCATAGGACGACTTTCAACAGAAGACGTGAGCGGCACCCGGATCGAATTCCAGATGCACCGTGTCTCCACGGCTGAGCCCGGTGATCGCTTCGTGACCGAACGGCAGGCGAACCGCCAGCGCCTCGCCCCTCGCCGTTTCTGTGGAGACGTGGATATTGTTGCCGAGGAAGGTAATGTCGCTGACGGTGGCGGCGAGACCCGCTCCCGCTTGGGCGCGCGACAGCCGAATGCGCTCCGGCCTCAGCATCAAGGCTGCTTTTGTGCCGGCAGTCCCTTTTCCATGCACCGGAATGCTGTTGAAGACGGTGCCGCCGCCAAGGGAAATTGTGGCCTGCCCGTCGGAGGACGTCAGCAGGTCGCAGGAAATGAAGTCGCTGTCGCCGATGAATTCGGCGACGAAGCGGGTCTTAGGATTGGCGTAGAGTTCAGGGCCTGTGCCGATCTGGTCGATGACGCCCTTGGAAAAGACGGCGATGCGGTCGGAGAGCCGCAGGGCCTCCTCCTGGTCGTGGGTGACGTAGAGGATCGTCACTTCGGTCTGCTGGTGGATGCGGCGGATCTCGTGCTGGATTTCCTCGCGCAGCTTCTTGTCGAGCGCCGACAGCGGCTCGTCCATCAAAAGCACCGGCGGATCATAGGCAAGGGCTCTGGCAAGCGCGACGCGCTGCTGCTGGCCGCCGGACATCTGCGCCGGCTTGCGGTCCTCGAAGCCTTCGAGCCGGACAAGACGCAGCATCTCCTTCACCTTGCTGTCGACCTCGGCCTTGGACTTGCGCCTGACCTTCAGCGGAAACGCGATGTTTTCGCCCACCGTCAGATGCGGAAACAGGGTGTAGCGCTGGAAAACCATGCCGATATTGCGCTTGTGCGACGGCGTAGCGAGCAGGGTCTTGCCCTCGAGCGTAATGTCGCCTTTCGTCGGATTGTCAAATCCCGCCAGAATGTAAAGCGTCGTGCTCTTGCCGGATCCGGACGGTCCGAGAAAGGTGAGGAACTCCCCGCGCCGAACGTCGAGCGTGACGTCGTGCACGGCGACCACGGGGCCGTATTCCTTGCGTATTCCGCGGATCTGAAGGAATGGTTCGTTCATTGTTTCAGTACCTTACGCACGACGGCAACCAGGGCCATCAAGATGATCGTCAAAAGAATGAGAAGGGTCGACGCGGCTGCGACAACAGGCGTCAGGTCTTGCCGCAACGTCGCCCATACCTTCACGGGCAGCGTCTGCAGGGTCGGGCTGGACATGAAGATCGCCACCACCACCTCGTCCCAGGATGTCAGGAAGGAGAAGACGGCCGCCGAAAACAGCCCATGGCTGATCGCGGGAAGGGTGACCCTGATCTTTGCTTCCAGGGGCGAGGCGCCACAGAGCACCGCCGCATCCTCGATCGACTTGTCGAAACCTTCAAGCGCACTCGATATCGACAGGATCGAGAAGGGCAGCGCGAGCACGAGGTGCGAAATGACAAAGCCCGTCAAGGTGCCGCCAAGGCCGATCCTGAGAAAGAAGGCGTAGAGGGCGACCGCGAGAACCACGACCGGCAGGATCATCGGCGTGAGGAACAGCGCTTTCAGCGCATCGCGGAACATGAACGAACCGCGCACCAGTCCGAAGGACGTCACAAGCCCGAGCAGCACCGACAGAACGGTGACGATGACCGCGATCTTCAAGCTCGTCAAAGCCGATTCCAGCCAGCGCGGATCGGCGAAGAGTTCGCCGTACCATTGAAGCGTCCAGCCCGGCGGCGGAAAGATCAGCCACTGCGACGAGCCGAAGGACAGTGCTGCGATAAAGACGATCGGCATCAGCAGAAAGGCTGCGGTCAGAAGTGTAATGCCGAGAAGGGCGTATTTCCACCAGCCGAGACGGTCGAAATTGAGCAACATATCAACGTCCCCCCGGATTCTGGTTGCCGAAGAATCGCAGCTGTACGGTATAAAGCGACAGGGTCACCACCAGCAGGACCAGCGCCGCAGCACCCCCCATTCCCCAGTTGACCAGCGACTGCACGAATTGCGCGATCAATTCGGCGAGCATCATGTTGGCGGTGCCGCCGAGAAGCGACGGCGTGACGAAATAGCCAAGCGACATGACGAAGACCATCAGTGCGCCGGCCGCCATGCCGGGCGTCGCCAACGGCAGGAGAACACGGGTCAGGCACTGCCACCGATTGGCGCCGCAAAGTGCCGCCGCCTGCAGCGTCGACGGGTCGATCTTCTTGATCACGCCATAGAGCGGCAGGATGATGAAAGGCAGCATGATATAGGTCATGCCGATCGTCACGCCCGTCAGATTGTTGACCAGCGCCAGCGGCTGGTCGATCAGGCCCATTCCCATCAGCATCTTGTTGATCAGCCCGGTCCGCTGCAGGAGCACCATCCAGGCATAGGTGCGGGCCAAAAGGTTGGTCCACATCGACAGGAGCAGGATCGCAAAAATCACCGACGTCAGCCGTCCCGGCATGATCGCCAGCGCCCAGGCGACGGGAAAACCGATCGCGAGCGAAATCACCGTGACGAGACCCGAGACGATGAAAGTATTGGCGAAAATCTTGAGATAGGTCGCAGACCCGATCAGCTGCGCATAGTTTCCCAGACCCGGCACGGGTTCCAGCACGCTTCGCAACAGGAGTATCGCCACCGGCACGATGAAAAAGATGCTCACAAAGGCGAAAGCCGGAACGACCCCGCTAAAACCTGTTGGCCTGCGGACCTTTGGCAAGGGCGTAATTACGCCGGAGAGATCGCTATACGTCGACATGACAGTCCTTCCCACCCGTCAATTTCCGCAGGCGCCGAGGTGCAATCGATTTCGCACCGGCGCTGCGCGGGACACGGCGAACCTTCGCCGTGCCCGTTGATCTCAAGTTTCAGCTTATTTCGCCTGCCAAGCGTACCACTTCTCGCCGATGGCATCGCGATTATCGGCCCAGTAGCTCATATCGGCGTTGACCTGGCTTGCCGTCTGCTGGTCCGGCAGGGTCTTTGCCGTTTCCGGATCCATCAGCTTGGCCGAGTCAAGGTTGATCGGCGCATACCCGGTGGCTTTTGCGAGGGCGGCCTGCGGTTCGGCCGAGGTGGCCAGTGCAATGAACTTCATCGAAGCTTCGACATTCGGCGAACCCTTCGGCACGACGAGTGCATCGGCGGCGGTGATGTTCTGTTCCCAGGAGGTTTCCACCTTGATGCCGGTCGCGGCAAGCGCCGTCATGCGGCCGTTCCAGACGCTGCCGAAGGGCGCTTCGGCCGATGCCAGCAGCTGCTGCGACTGTGCGCCGCCCGACCACCAGATGATGTCCGATTTGATCGTATCGAGCTTCTTGAAGGCGCGGTCGAGATCGAGCGGATAAAGCTTGTCGGCAGGCACGCCGTCGGCAAGTAGCGCGGCTTCGATCACGCCGGGAGCCGACCACTTGTAGAATGTGCGCTTGCCGGGAAACTTGGCCGTGTCGAACAGGTCGGCCCATGTCTTCGGGCAGGCTTTGACGGCATCGACATTGCAGCCGATGACGAAGGAATAATAGAAGCTGCCGACCGAATAGTCGGTGACGAAACGCGGATCGAGCTTGGATTTGTCGATGACGGAGAAGTCGAGCTTCTCGAGCTGGCCGGTCTTGCCGGCCTGGGCGGCATAATCGCCTTCGACGTCGACGACGTCCCAGGTGACTTCGCCGGCCTCGACCATGGCCTTGAGCTTGCCGTAGTCGGTCGGGCCGTCCTGCACGACGGTGATGCCGGTCTTTTCGGTGAAGGGGCTTGCCCATGCCGCCTTCTGGGCATCCTGGGTCGTTCCGCCCCAGCTCGAGAAGACCATGTTGTCGGCGTGTGCCGGCGCGGAGACGGCCACGAATGCGGCAACCGCCGCGAATGCAAATGTCGTTTTCATGTTCCCTTATCCCTGTTTTGGTTTGTCCTACGGGTATGCGTTATGTCGTCAGTGCGCGTTGCTCCTGGGAGAAAAGCTTGCTGGCTTCATAATCTTGTTTTCCGCCACCTCGATGAGGTCGCGAATCTTGGGCAGAAAGGCCTGCCACCGGGGATCGGCCAGAAGCCGCTGGCGTCTCGCCTCTCTGTCATCCAGGCTTGTAAACGCCCAGATGTGGACGATCTCGTTGATCGTGCCGATCTCCGAGAAGAAGTAACCGACCAGCGTGCCAAGATGGCTCTTCTGGATCTCGATCCCCTCTTCCTCGACGACCTTGAGATATTGCGGGATCGTTCCGTTCTTCAGCCGATAGGTGCGGATTTCGTAAAACATCGGCGTCACCTCATCACGAAGGGATCGGGGATCGGATCGTCCGAGGTCCTCAGCCAGATCGTTTTGGTCCGGGTATAATCGAGAGCCGCGGCCATGCCGCCTTCCCTGCCGTGGCCCGACAGGCCGAAGCCGCCGAACGGCGCGATCGGCGATACGGCTCGGTAGGTGTTGACCCAGACGATGCCGGCGCGGAGCCCCTTCATCAGCCGGTGCGCCCGGGTGAGGTTCTGGGTGAAGACGCCGGAGGCCAGGCCGTAGCGGGTGTCGTTGGCAAGCCTCAGCGCCTCCGCCTCGGTCTCGAAGGAGACGACGGAGAGAACCGGCCCGAAGAATTCCTCGATCAGCGAGGGCGAGGCGACATCGTCGCAGTCGAGGATCGTCGGTTGGAAGTAATAACCTTCGCCATCGATCTTGCGTCCGCCCGTGACGAGATGGGCGCCGCTTTCGATCGATCTCTCAACGAGGGCGCCGATATTGTCCTGCTGGCGTTTGGTGGCAAGCGGGCCGACTTCGGTCGCCATATCGAGCGGCGCGCCGATCCGGATCGCCTCTGCCTTCTCCCGCAGCAGGGCGACGAACTTGTCCTTGACGCTGCGTTCGACGATCAGTCGCGATCCGGCCACGCAGCTCTGCCCGGTCGCAGCGAAAATGCCCGCAACCTGGGCGTTGGCCGCACTTTCGAGGTCGGCGTCGGCAAAGACGATGAAGGGGGACTTGCCGCCGAGTTCAAGCGAAGTGGAGGCGAGGTTTTCGGCCGAGTTGCGAACGACGTGCCGGGCGGTTTCAGGGCCACCGGTGAAGGCGACATGTGCGACCTTCGGGTGACGGCCGAGGGCGGCCCCACAGGAGGAGCCGAAACCGGTGATGATGTTGACGACACCGGCGGGAAAGCCCGCCTCATGCACCAGGCGTGCAAATTCGAGAAGCGGCGCCGGCCCGTCTTCCGAGGCCTTGACCACCATCGTGCAACCGGCGGCGAGCGCCGGGCCGATCTTGACCGCGGACAGGAAGAGCTGGCTGTTCCAGGGCACCACCATCGCAACGACACCGATCGGCTCGCGGCGAAGCCAGACGTCCATATCCGGCTTGTCGATCGGCAGGTAGGCGCCTTCGATCTTGTCTGCGATGCCGGCATAATAACGATAATATTCGGCGACATAAGCGATCTGCGCGGATGTCTCGCGGATGATCTTGCCGGTGTCCCGCGTCTCCAGTTCCGCCAGGATCTGGGCGTTGGCGGCAACCAGGTCTGCCAGCTTGTAGAGCAGCTTGCCGCGTTGGGTGGCCGTCAGTTTCGCCCACGGGCCGTCATAAAGCGCCTTGTCGGCAGCATTCACAGCCCGATCGACATCCCCTTCGCGGGCTTCGGGCATATCGGCCCAGACCGCGCCGGTCGCCGGATCGATGCTCGGATAGGAAGCCTCGCCGTCCGAGAATTCGCCATCGATATAGTGCTGAAAACGCCGCATGGTCTTACTCCTGAAATGCCGGCATGACCTCGGTAATGAAGCGCTCGAGCGACGCTTTCTTGCGCTCGAAACTCATACCGGTGTCGATCCAGAAGGAATATTCGTCGTAACCGAGCGCCTCATAGGCCTTCAGCCGGTCGATGACGGTCCGGGCGTTACCAACGACATTGTTGGTGCGCATGACCTGATCCGAAAGCATGGCGTTCGCTCGGATTTGCTCGTCCGGAATCCGTTCGATCAGGCCTTGGGTAACCGGCTTCTCATTCTTGAACCAGGCAAAGAAATAATTGTAATAAACGCTCAGTTCATGGGCGGCCTGGGCGACGTCTTCTTCTGACGAGCCGACATAGGTGTGGCGCAGCAGCATGATCTTCGGCCGCTCGATATCCGGGTTCTTGGCGCAGGCATCGTTGAAGCGTTCCATCAGCGACTGAACCTCGTCGTCACCCTGCCAGAGCGGTGTGACCTGAACGTTGCAGCCGTTGGCGACGGCAAATTCGTGCGAGTTCGGATCGCGCGCCGCGACCCAGATCGGCGGGTTCGGCTGCTGCAGCGGCTTCGGCGCCGAGGTGGTTGCGGGGAATTTGAAGAATTCCCCGTCATGGGCATAGTCGCCGTTCCAGATGCCCTTGACCGCCGGGATGAGTTCGCGCATGCGCTGGCCAGCCCCCCAGGCATCGAGGCCGGGCAGCAGGCGTTCGTATTCGAAAGAATAGGCGCCGCGCGCAATCCCGATGTCGAGCCTTCCGTCGCAGATGATGTCGGCCATAGCCGCCTCGCCGGCGAGCTTGATCGGATGCCAGAAAGGGGCGATCACCGTGCCCGTCCCGAGCCTTGCCCGCGATGTGCGGCGGGCGAGATCGGCAATGGTCACGAACGGGTTGGGTGCGATGGTGAAGTCCATGCCATGGTGCTCGCCGGTCCAGATCGCATGCATGCCACCCTCGTCGGCGATCTCGCAGAGCGCGACGAATTCCTCATAGAGGCTCTTATGGCTCTGGCTGGCGTCGAGCCGTTCCATATGGACGAAGAGGGAGAACTTCATGCTTTTGCGCCCTTGGCTGGAATGGGATGAACGGTGCCGCCGGTCTCGTCACCGAAATAGACGCCGAAATTGCCGATCGAGCTTTCCATCGCAAAACGATTGACGATATCGGCGGTCGAACTGGTCTTGAATTTTGCCGCAGCCAGTGCGTCGGGTTTCACGAACCTGCCGCCGGTAGGCTCGCCGTCGCCGGCAACGGCGTGATAGACAATGTGCTGCTTGCCGTCGCTCTTGCCCTGATAAACCGAATAGAGGAAGCCGATGCTGACCTTCAGCCCGGTGAGCGCCTCCAGATACTTTTCCAGCGTCTCGGTCGGGTTGCCGTCATGGGCGTCGACGCTTGGCAGGGAGAGCACATCCTCGCCGAGCAGCAGAACCTCTCCACGGCGCTCAACGACGGCCGCGAGTTCGATATTGCCTTCGCTTGCCGCGGAAACCGCCTTGCTGGCGAGCGTTGGGGTGAAATAACCGCCACGCGCATAGCCGAGACCATTGCGGCCGCTATTGTCGAACGCTTCGATGCGCCCCATCAGAATGACATGGTCGCCAGCCTCGACGACCTGATCCATGGCGCATTCGAACCAGGCCGCCACATTTGAGAAGATCGGGCAGCCCGCCGCCCCCTTGTTCCATTCGACCGCTGCAAACCTGTCTTCGACCGGCCGCGCAAAAGTGTTCGACACGTCTTTCTGGGTTTCCGAAAGCACGTTGATCGCAAAATGCTGTGCTCCGGTCATCGTCGCGAAATTGCGCGACGTCTTGGCAAGACAAACGAGAAGCAAAGGCGGATTGAGCGACACTGATGTGAAGGAGTTCGCCGTGAAGCCGATCGGATTTCCATCCGCGTCGCAGGCAGTGACGACCGTCACGCCGGTCGGAAAAGCTCCGAATGCATCACGCAATGCTCTTGGGTCGACAGTCTGGATTGTCATCGCTCATCCTCCCCGAACGACAGCCACTCAGCGAGCAGCGAATTGACGATATCAGGCGCGGTCAGGTTCACCATATGACGATGACCCTCCACGATGCGGGCCCAGCCCCGGGGCGCGAGCGCCGCCATTTGCGTCGCCATCAAGGGCGTCGAATTCGGATCATCGGACCCCGTCAGAAACAGGGCCGGACCAGCCACGTCTTTCCAACGATCGGCATAGGTCTCGTCTCCTCCGGCGAAGGCGGCGTAAGCGACAGCATACCCTTCCGGATCGACGAGGTTGAGCCATTTCCGCGTCCGTTCCCGCGCAACGACGCTGTCCGGATCATCGCCGAACCAGCGAACCAGCGGGCCTTCCTTGTCCACGCCCGTCACCGGAATGGCGGCTGCCCGTGCGAGCACGGCAGCCTTTGCTTGCCGGTCACGCCTGTAGACGCCGTTGAGGTAAGCGACACGGCTGATACGTTCGCCGAACGTCGCCGCCGCCCCTCCCGATACCAGCGCTCCCATCGAGTGGCCGGCAACGTTCGCTGTGTCGATCGCCATCTCGTCGAGAAAGCGCCCGAACCAGGCGACGAACTCCTCGAGGCGGCTGCCCGCCGGCAATTTTACGCTCTCGCCATGTCCCGGCATGTCGACGGCGATGACGCGATGGCCGGCCGACAGAAATGCGATCTGCGGCGCCCAGGCCTCAAGCCGCATGCCGACGCCATGAATAAGAACCAGCGGCTCGCCGCTGCCGGCCTCGTGATAGGCCGTTCCACTTGCCGTCTTCTTTCGGGGCAGGTCACCGGCGGCGCTCTTTGCTGCAGCGGCGCCTGAGATCGATCCGGCTGTCAGCATCTCAGCGCCCACACTTTCAAACGCCCGCAGGATTGGCGACGTCCTGCCCAAGATCTTTTAGATCCTGATAGCGATCGCCAATGCGGTGATGAGGACGTCCACCCACCGAAGCGCCAAGCGCCACGACGATCTCGTCGGCGGCAGGCGCGTCGGGGATCGAGGTCTGGATGGTCAGATAATGCGAGCGGCGGCCTTCGTCGTTCTTGTCCATCAGCGGGATCATGATCGGCGCATTGGCGGGGCCACGGGTGTTGCAGAAGGCGAGATAGGACTTGGCGCCGACGGCATGACGATAAAAATTGCCGAAGCGCAGCGTGTGGATCAGCGCGGAGGCATGTTCGATCTCGCCGTCCAGGCCGACGACGGCGGCCTTGCCATAGGCTTCGACAGCCTCGCCGGAACCGACCGCATCGATGATCATCTTGGTCAGCAATTCGCCGAGAACCGGAGCGCCCGCATGGATTTCGGGCTTGAGGTCTTCGACGAAGCCGCGGCCCGCCCAGGGGTTCTTCACGACCGCGAAGGCGGAAAACAGCTTTAGCGGCACCGCCGCGGTCTTGCCGCCTTCGATCAGCGTCGTTTCGATCTGCAGTCCGGTCTTGCGAATTTGAATGGCCATGGAGCACCTCATCTCTCTATTCAGTATTATGGTATACCATAATATATGAGTGTCAACTTGGTTTCGGCGAAGACGCAGCAAAGTCCGACGAATCACGAATTTGGCGCGTATGCGCTCCAACGCCCGAAAGCGCTTTGTTCATTCAGCGTGTTGTCGAGAGCCGGACGGCACGGCGGCGGCCTGCAGCGGCGCGACACGTCAGAACGTCAAAATTATCCCAGACCATATGATACCGCCTTATATATTATTGATTATGGCATACCATCACATCGAGCAAAGTTGGGTGTCAAGCTTGGAGTTTGAATTCTCTTCATTCCGCGGAACGTGATTGCGAAATGCGGCAGAGGCATCGACAAATGTCGATGCGACAACGCCATGCTGGCCGTCTTCCAGCGAGACAGGTGCGCGCGAAGAGATGCAACAATAGAGTAGTAGGACGGCGACCGTCTTGAAAACCGCGCGGCGCTACGCCCTATTCGGCAGTCTTCTGGGCGGACAGCACCGCTTCGGCAATTACGCTGGCGGCCGCGACATGATCCATCGCCGCCCGCTGGGCGCCCTCGCCGTCGCCGCGGCGGATGGCGTCGATGATCTTAGACATCTGCAGCGGCCCTTCAATGTCGCGCCTTTCCGTCTTGATGGTCATCGAGCGCAGGTGGTTTATGCGCACGGTGAGGAGGTTGACGACGCCCCAGGCGACATGCCTGTCAACCCTGGTGAACAGCGTTTGATAGAAGGAAGAGGTATTGGCTAGCACAGCCGTCATATCGCCGTCGCGATAACTGTTGCGGATTGCGGTCAGCGATTCTTCGAGCGCGGCGACGATTTCCGGGCTGCCACGCTCCGCACACAGCCGCGCCGCCATGCCTTCGAGCGCACCACGGATCTCATAGATCTGTTTGGCTTCCTCGATATCCAGCAGGGCGACGATCGGTCCCTTGTTCGGCAGATTGGCGACGAGCCCTTCCGATTCCAGATGTCTCAGCACCTCGCGCACGACCGTCCGGCTGACGCCGAGCTGGGCGCAGAGGTCGCGCTCGACAAGGCGGTCTCCGGGACGAAAGTATCCGTTGACGATGGCTTCGCGGACCTTGTCGAGCGCCAATTCCCGCAATGTCTTTGCAGGACGCTCGACTCTGATTGCGTCCTTAAGAGCACCGCTCATGCTGTACCTCAGTGTTGGATTGACTTTCGCATGCTCAAGTTCCGCTGCGGCAGCCGAATTCAGGAATCGTATTATGGCCTACCAAATACTGTAGCCGTCGGCGGCCAGCAATTCAACAGCACCGTGCCGAGGATATTGTCAGCCTAAAGCGCGTCGCGATCTTTCAGATTCGCTTGCCACGCTTTAGGTCTTTGGTTTTGCGCAGGTCGTCATCGCAAAACCGCTGCACACTTTTGCGCGACATGTTCTAAGCGTCGGAATTGGGCCTCGCCCTGACGATCCCTTCGACCACGGCTTTTGCCTGGACCCGAATGTCGGGAACGGCGGTGATCTCCCAGAATTGCCCTGCCGTCAAGGCGCCGACAGCAAACAGCCGAGGAGGCGAGATCCGGGACGGAGCCATCACCTCGGAAGCCGCATCCACCCGGATGCCGAGGCCAAGAGGATCAGGAACGATCAGCTGAAGCCGGTTCATCTCCTTCAAAAGCGGCGAATGGCTGATCCCGGCACGCTCCATTCCCGTGCAGTTGACCAGCCAGTCCGCCCTGATCTCAGAGATCTCACGTTGGGCTCTGACCCTGTAGCCGGCGACGAGCCCGTCTTCCCAAGGGCCGAGCGATTTCAGGAAACCTGCATGGAAGCGAACGGTTCCTTCCGAGATCAGTTTCTCGAACCCGGCGAACACCTCCGGCGCGACCCGGTGACGGTGGATGTTCCACCAGGGAAGCGCATGCCGCAAGAAACGCACCCGCTCCTCGCTCGAAAGCCGCTGCCAGAGAGCCTGTGTGACCGGCCTCAGGCCGTCCATCACGGCGCGCCAGTCGGCGACCTCTCTGCTCCTCGCCCGCAAAGTCTTCAATAGGCCGCTGATCGTACCGGGAAGCGTCTCAACGTCGATCGGCACAGGCGCCGGCGGCGTCCTCGCATGTCCGAGCGGTGCCAACCCGCGCCGCGAAAGCACGTCGATCCTGCCTCTATGGCCATGGGCGCGAAGGGCGAGAACCTGATCGATCATCGTCAGGCCGGAGCCGAGGATGCAGACTGCATCAGACGGTGCGACGCGCCTCAGCCACGAGAGCCGCCACGGGTTCTCGATGATCCGCGATCGCAGAGATGATGGGACGCCGGCCGGATCGACCGGAAGGTTCGCATTTCCGACGCCAAGGCACAGCACGACATTCTTCCCGGCAATCTCGTCGCCGTTGCCGAGTTGGAAGGCGAGCGTAGTCTTGTAGCGTTCCACGCATCCCGCCGCTTTGGCCTTGATGAAATCGACCCGGCAACGGCCGTCCCGCTTTCGAAGCAGCCGCGCAAGCGTGTCCCTGACATAAAGACCGTAATCGCCGCGCGAGGCGAAATCGCCTGCCTGCGTCAGGCGTCCACGGTTTTTCAGCCAGTCGACAAAATCGTCGGGATGATGGGGCAGCAGGCTCATGCGGCCTGCGGGAACGTTGAGGCGATGGAGATAGAGTTCCGTCCGGTATGCCGTTCCGCGCCCGAAACCGGGATCGTCACCCACGACGGCAACCTTCGCCGAAGCGGGAAGCTGCTCGATGAGATTGCAGGTCACAGCTATCGCTGAAAAACCGGAACCGACGACGATCACATCGTATATCAACGCATTCTCCCTGAAGCCTGGTAATCTTTCGTCATTCGGGCCCTGCCGCCACTCGCCGGTCCAGCAGATTGCACAAGCGGCCGAATCGCGAAAACAATTATCTGTATAGTCTATAAATATAGTTTGTTATTTCTCCCGCCAGCCCATTCTCAACCTTAGGCTTTTGAGGGTGAAATCAAGGGGCCGATCGGCTCTCAAACAACGGGGCTCAAGATGAATTTCAGAAATTTGGTTGCCGCAATCGCCGTCGGCGTCGGCACTCTGGCAACGGCGGCCGTCACTGAGGCGGCGGACAAAAAGGTCGTCGTCGGCTATCAAACCGATGCCTTGCCGTCTTCGGTGGCGATCGCAAACGGCGAATTCGCTAGGGATACCGGATACGACATCGATTTCCGCAGGTTCAATTCGGGCGCCGAAATCTTTGCGGCTATTGCCTCAGGCGACGTCCAGGTCGGCTATGTCGGCTCCAGTCCGTTTGCGGCTGCGGTATCGCGCGGGCTCGAGGTCAAGGCCTTCTACCTGGCGTCCATCTCCGGCATCGACGAGGCGCTCGTCGTCCGCAACGGGTCCGGCATCGAAAGCCTGAACGATCTGAAGGGCAAGAAGCTTGCCGCCGCACCTGTTTCCACGGACCACTATCAGCTGCTGGCGCTCGTCAAATCGCTTGGTCTAACCGAGAAAGACGTTCAGGTCTTCGCGATCCCTCAGCCCGAAATCGTCGCGAGCTATAATCGCGGCGATATCGACGGCGGTTTCGTTTGGGATCCGGCTCTGACCGAACTCAAGAAGACCGGAAAGGTTCTCGTGACCTCCAAAGACGTGGCGGACAAGGGTGCGCCGACGTTCTCGGCCTGGGTTGCGACCTCGGCGTTTGCTGCCGACAACCCGGAATTCCTGAAGGGCTTCGCCTCGGTCATCAACAAATACTACGCGTCCTTCGCCTCGGACAAAGCCGCCTGGGGTCCCGACAGCGATAATGCCAAGTCGCTCTCCAAACTTCTCGGCGGAACGCCGGAGCAGCAGGCCTCGGCTCTGAAGAACCTGACGCTGCTGACACCCGAGGCCCAGGCATCAGACGCCTGGCTCGGCGGCGGGGAGAAAGCGGGTGCCGGAAAGATCCTCAAGGACACGGCATCGTTCCTGAAGGAACAGGGCAAAGTCTCCGACGTGCTGGAAAATTACGGCACGTTCGTCACCGCAGACGCGCTTGCCGGCGTCAGCAACTGATCCTCCATGACGCCGGC
The DNA here is from genome assembly GCF_019685115.1 of Rhizobium sp. NZLR11. Lineage (NCBI taxonomy): Bacteria > Pseudomonadati > Pseudomonadota > Alphaproteobacteria > Hyphomicrobiales > Rhizobiaceae > Rhizobium > Rhizobium sp. NZLR11. Next base: position 434,763 of record NZ_JABDWD010000002.1, read on the forward strand.
GCGAAAGTCGCGCGCCGGCGTCGAAACTGCGAGTGGCACCATGCTTAAAGTCGATCACGCCAGCGTTTTCTTCGCAGCCCGCGATGGGCGGACCGTTCACGCGCTCGACCGCGTTTCCTTCGATATTCCCGAACGTGGTTTCGTCGTCGCGCTCGGCGCCTCGGGATGCGGCAAATCAACTCTTCTCAACGCGATTGCCGGCTTCCTTCCGCTTTCCGATGGCCGGATCACGCTCGACGGCCGCGCGGTCGAATGGCCAGGTGCCGATCGCGGCGTCGTCTTTCAGAAAGATGCGCTGCTGCCCTGGAAATCGGTGGCCGACAACGTCGCCCTCGGCCTAAAATTCGCCGGCATAAATCGGAAGGAGCGCCGAACGCGCGCCCTCGAGCTGCTCCGGCTCGTCGGCCTCGACGAATTCGCCGGCGCCTTTCCCTACGAGCTGTCGGGCGGCATGCGCCAGCGGGTCGGCATCGCCCGAGCTCTCGCGACAAATCCCGACATCCTGCTGATGGACGAACCGTTCGGCGCGCTTGACAGCCTGACACGCGAGCAGATGCAGGAACTGCTGGTTTCCATTTGGGATAAAACGGCAAAGAAGGTTTTCTTCATCACCCACTCGATCGAAGAGGCCTTGTTCCTGGGCACGCAGGTCCTGGTCATGTCGCCTCGGCCAGGGCGCGTCGTGGCGCGCTTCGATCTCGATTTCATCCGCCGCTTCGCCGAAACCGGCGATGCAAGATCGATCAAGGCGTCGCCGCAATTTGCCGAGCTGCGCGAGGAAATCCGCGCCATTCTGCACAGCACCGAAGACCTCAGGAGCGCCGCATGAGCGATATCGTCCAGGCTCCGCCGATTGCGGCTGATGTAGAAGACCGCCAGGTCAAGCTGGTGAAAATGGCAAGCTTCGGCGCCGGTGAGAAATCGACTGTGGCCGTCAGCATTGCCGCCGCCCTGGCGATACTGCTGCTGTGGTGGCTTGTGTCCACGCTCGGTGTCGTACCACACCTGTTCCTGCCGCGTCCGGATGAGGTGCTGACGCAGATCGGCGTCATCTATCGCGACGGTTATGCCGGCGCGTCGCTGTCCGAACATGTCTTTGCAAGCCTGTTCCGCATCGTGGTCGCAGCCCTCGTCGCCATCTCCGTCGGCATTCCGCTCGGATTGCTCATGGGCCTGAACCGCTGGGCGAAAGGTGTGCTCGACGCGCCGATCGAGTTCTACTGGCCGCTTCCGCCCCTCTCCTACCTGCCGCTGATGATCATCTGGCTCGGCATTGGCGAAACGTCGAAGATCACGCTGCTCGTGCTTGCGATGTTCGCACCGATCTGCCTCTCGGCCCAGGCGGGCGTTGGGTCACTGCCGATCGAGCGGGTCAATGCCGCCCGTTCGCTGGGCGCGAGCCGGCTGCAGCTTTTCATCGATATCGTCTTTCCCTCCGCCCTGCCCGAGATCCTTACGGGCATCCGCATTGCGCTTGGCGTCGGCTGGGGCACGCTGGTCGCCGCCGAACTGATCGCGTCTACGCGCGGGATCGGTTTCATGATCATGTCGGCGTCGCAGTTCCTGGCGACCGACGTCGTCTTCGTCGGCATCGGCATCATCGCGATCTGCGCCTTCACCTTCTCGGCCGCCCTCCGCTTTCTGGAGGCATTCCTCCTGCCCTGGAAAGGCAAGCTCTGAGGAGGATCAATGCACCGTAAATCTGGCCGCATCGGCCTGACGCCGCTGCAGGCTGCGGATCAGCACCGCCGCCTCCCTGACGATCGCCGCAAATGTCGGATCGTCGGCCTCCGCGATCGTGCCCGTCATGTCGCCGATAATCGTCGTTAAATGGATGATCGAATGGCGATGTTGCGCCTCTTCCGGCCTAATTTCGGCATCGGCCATGGTGAGCAGCGTCTGCACCAAACGCTCCATGGTTTGCCGGCGCCTACTTTTAGGGTCGCTATTCGGATCTTCGCTGAGGCGCAGGAGATCATCGACAATGTCCGACATTCCGCCTCCATTCACATCGCAAAAGCCGGCCGCGCGGAAACGATGCGCGCCGTCAAGGCATCCAGCAGCCGATAGCCGTTACGCCAGCGGCCAAAACCACTGGCGATATTGATGTGCCCGGCAAGGCCGATATTCCTGGTTTCGGCCTTCCACAGCCGGCCGAAAAGGGTCAGCCGATCGACCGTCATGTAGGCGTCGTTCATGCTGCCGACGACGATGCTCGGAAACGGCAGCGGCGCCGTCGGCATGCCGTCGAAGGCGATATGCCCCGGATGCAGAATTTCCGTGACCGGCAGATCGCATGGCGCAACGAGCAATGCCCCTTTCACGCGCCGGGCAGCGCTTCGCCCGGCCAGCCTTGCGGCGAGCAGGCATCCAAGACTATGGGCAACCAGATATGCCTCACCGGCCTCTTCAAGCGCGCCTTCCAGCCGCGGCAGCCAGTTGTCGAGGTCCGGATGATCCCAGTCATCCTGGACGACGCAACAACTGCCCGGCTGATCCTGTAGCCAGTGCTGTTGCCAATGCCCCTCTCCCGAGCCGAAAAGTCCTGGAAGAATAAGAACGTCGCTCATCAGATCAACCCGATCACCAGGGCGAACAGGAAGGTGAAGGAACTGACGACCGTGCGGATCCCTGCCGCATGCCTGAACTGCGAGATGACGCTGCCCGTTGCTCTTCCCTTATCGGGCCGACGGAAGCCGGTCTCAATGACGATTGCCATTACACCACCCTCCTCAATACCAAAGTCCGGGCATCGCGCCCCAATAGTGAAGCTCGTATTCGTGCGCCGACCGGTCCCGCTCTTCGTCCCGGGAGAATGCGTTTACGGGCTCCCGCGCCTTAGGCTCGGGGAGGCGGCCGATCGTGCGCCTCAGCCAGAAATGGAAATCAAGTTTCATGCGAACCTCCTGTCTGGAACCATCTTCCGCGGTTAGGAAATCAGCGAATGACGTCGCGCATTGGCGAGCAGATCGCGAAGCGATGCTGTTGGTCCGTAGAGCATCAGCAGGCGATTCTCTTCACGTTTGGCGAGGCGATATCGCCGAGCAAATTCGAATACGCTCCAGATTTGCTCGCTTGCCCCCGGTCTTTCCGTATCGTTCATCGTGGCCTCCCGAGATCGAACCATGGGAACGATCCCTATTGGGCGGCCGCTATTACCGGTCTTGCTTCAGGAAAGAAGGCTGCCAATTCGCCGATGACTTCGCTGATGCGGCTCGAAAGCGCTTCTGATGAGACCGCGTAATCCGCGAAATCGCGATCGGACGCATAAACAGCCGTCGGCAGCGTATGGGACATGAAAAAACCGAACAGCGGCCGAAGTTGATGCTCGACCATCAATGCATGTCGGTCGCCGCCACCCGTCGCCGTGATGATGATCGGCTTGCCCCGAAGTTCCTGCGGGTCGATCAGATCGATCAGGTGTTTGAACAGACCGGGATAGGAACCCTTGTAGGTCGGCGAGCCGATAATCAAAGCATCGGCCTTGACGATCTCGTCGACGACACGCCTGGCTTGCTCGTCGAGGTCCTTGCGCCACAAGGCGCGGCCGAGCGACGGACCAAGATCGTGCAGATCATAGGTCTTGCTCGCAAAGCCGTATCGGAGGCTCGCGCGGTCGGCGACATGCCGAACAAGTGCCAGTGTCTTCGACGGACGGTTGAAGCTGCCGGCGATGCCGACGAGTTTGAAACCTGACATGGTTTTTCCTCTCTATGGTTGCTTCAAATATTGTCTATAAAATTACTGGATTAAAGGAATGGGCGTCTCTCGTTCGGCGCTCGGTTGAAAAAACATTCGTCTTGATGATCCAACCTAAGGCCTGTCGCCGCGAAGATGACGTTCGAGGAAAGGCAAATTGTCCTGCCCCCAGTAAATCTCGCGATGATAGACATAGGTGGGAAAGCCGAAGACGCCGCTGTCGCGCGCATGCACGCGGTCTGCCGACCATTTATTCTGGACATCGTCGTCGGCTTGCCGCCGGAGAAGCGCTGCGCCATCGAAACCCGCTGCGGCAACGATCGCCTCGCGCACATCGGGCTTGCCGATATCTCTCGCCTCGCTCCAGAAGGCATGCTGCAAGGCCCTGGTAACGCCGATCCAATCTTGCCCGTCGAGATAGGCGGCAATCACGAAGAGGGAGGCCGGCGTCGGATCGCTGAGCTCCGGGCGATGTTCGAGCCGCAAATCCTTGCCGCGCACGCGCGCCCAGCGTTTGAGGTCCCGCGTCCAGTAGGCGCGCCGGATCTCCGGACGGTTGCGTGAGAAGATGCCACCATTTTCCTCGACCACCGTCGTCAGATAGGGCGTGATGACGACGTCGTTCTCTGCGGCAAGTTCGGTGAAGGCGTCGAAGCCGATGTAGGACCAGGGGGACCCAATCGAAAAGAAGTATTCTATCGTTCTGGCCACTGATGGCGTTCCTCGTAGATGATCGTTCTGGCGTCGAATAGGGCATCGGCTCGATGGCCTTCAGGAAGCGGCCTGAATTTCCGGCTGCGCTTTCCATCCGAGTTCCGATGCGATTGTTGTCACGAAGTCGTGGAGGATCTGGCGATATTCCTCGTGCTCGAACTCGTAAGGAAGCTCCAGCCGCAACTCGCCGACGTCAGGCAGGATCGGATCGGCGAAAAGCTGCTCCAATATCTCGTCCGACGTGCCGATGACATCGCGGGCGAACAAGGTCCGCCGTTCGCCCTGGGGCGAAAGCGTCCGTTCATGGCGGCCCTCGGCATAATCCCGGTAGCGGCGGCGCGTGACCGCGTCGGCATTGTCGAAAGGCACGATGACGCGGCGAGCGCGACGCGCCGCGCGGTTCCGGCGGCGCGATGGGTTTTGATCAATCTGGATTGAGCGACGAAGAAATCATCCGTCCCCTCACCCGTTATCACGTTGCCGGTCAACAGGTTGAAGCCGTTGCGGCCGGCCCACTCGGCCGAGCGTTGCGACCCGCCGCCATACCAGATCCGGTCAATCAGGCCCTTGGCATAGGGCTGCAGGCGCGGCCGCTGCTGCCCGAAAGGCGTTTTGATGAAAGTCTGCTCGTCGCCGAGATAAGTGCCGCGCAGATTGTCGGCAAAGCGCAGCACGCGATCATGCGAGAAATCGTAGCCCGTCCAGTCACCGTCGAACACGAGCGGGGCAATCAGGTCGGCATGCAGCGGCCGGCCGGCGCTGACGCCGATATTCAGCCGGCCGCGCGACAGAATATCGACGGTGGCGAGATCTTCGGCCAGCCGGTAGGGGCTTTCATAGCCGATCGGAATGACCGCGGTTCCGAGTTCGATCCGGCTGGTTCGCTGGGTCGCCGCCGCCAGGAAGGCGCTGGCGGAAGAGATGCCCGGCTCAAGATGCCGCTGGCGGACCCAGGCACTGTCGAAGCCCAACTCCTCGCCATATTGCAGTTGCTGGAGCGTCTGCTCCAATCCCGACAACGGATCGTCGGTGATATAGTTGCCGGGAGTGAGGAAGCCTATATGGCTGATGGATATATTGCCGGGGCTCATGTCGTCCCTTCCACAGGTGCTATCCGATATCAATATTTTGGAAGGCCGGGCGGGTTGGTCTCGGATGCCGGCAGGGCTTCCTCGGAGAGATGCCAGTGGTCGAGGATTTTGGCGTAGGTGCCGTTGTTGATCAGGCCATTGGTGGCAACGGTCAGCGCATCGGCGAGCCCGCTTCCCTTGCGGGTGGTGATCGCGACGTCGGAACGATCAGGCCATCCGGCGCTCAGCGTGCCGACGCGCTTGATGTTCTTGTCGCGCGCGGCGATGAAGACGAGCTCGGCGTGCGGCTGGACGATGACATCGGCCCGGCCGGAACGCAGTGCGAGAAGGCTTGCCGCCTCGTCGTCGTAATATTGCAGTTCGATCGGCTTCAGCCCCGCGGTGACATCCTCGTCGCTCCATTTCAGTAGAATGCGCTCCTGGTTGGTGCCGGCACCGACGATGATCCTGAGGCCCGCCGCATCCCTGGGTTCCTTGATTGAGATGACCGGGTTGTCGGATTTCACGAAAAAACCGTGCAGTCCCTGGCGGTAGGTGGAGAAATCGAACTTCTCCTTGCGCTGCTCGGTGACCCCGACATTGGAGATGACGGCATCATACTTGCCCGAGGTGAGGCCGAGCGGCCAGTCGATCCAGGCGACGGGCACGATTTCCAGCGTCAGGCCAAGGCTGTCGGCGATGGCATAGGCATAGTCGGGATCTGCCCCAACTACGGTTTTGGCGTCGGTGGCATAGGTGCCAAGCGGAGCACCGCCGGGGCTGACGGCGATGGTGAACTTGCCTGGCGTGACGAACTTGAAGTGCTTCGGGATCGCGGTGATCGCCGCCTCGTTCCTGGCGGCATGCAGCCTGCCCGGCTGTTGCGGGCTGAGGTCGAAATCGTCGGCTGAATGGGCCGCCCCGAAGCCGGCCAAGGCAGACGTCAGCGCCGCAAGCAGCAAGGCGCGGATTGTCGAAAAAATCGTCACGTTCGATATCTCTCCGTTTGCATTGAGAAGCAGCGGCGGACCGGCGTTTGAACGCCAGCCCGTCGGGCAATGTCAGGAGCCGCTCTTCGGCAGGCCGGGAGGATTGGTCTTTGCTTGGTCGATCGCCTCGGGGCCAAGATTCCAGGTATCGAGGATCTTCTTGTAGGCTCCGCTGGCGATCAGGTCGTTGACAACATCGGTCAAGGGAGCCGCCAGACCGCTGCCTTTGCGCGTCGTGACCGCAATCTCGGCAGTGATCGGCCAACCGCCGCTGACGGTGCCGACGAGCTTGGTCTTGCCATTGATGCGCGCCGAGTAGGCCTGCGTCGCGTTGACGCTGAAGACCGCGTCGGCTCTGCCGGACTGGACGGCGAGATCCTTGACCGCGTCGTCGTCATAATATTGCACCTCGATCGGCTTTAGGCTGGCCGCGACGTTCTCGCGGTCCCATTCCAGCAGGATCTTCTCCTGGTTGGTTCCGGCATCGGTGATGACCTTCAGGCCGGCAATATCCTTCGGCTGCTTGAGCGCCGTAATCGGGCTGTCGGCCTTGACGTAGAAGCCAAGCTCGTCCTTGCGGTAGGTCGAAAAGTCGAATTTCTGCTTGCGCTCTTCCGTGACGGTCACGTTCGAGATCACCGCGTCGAACTTGCCCGACGTCAGTCCCAGCGGCCAGTCGGCCCAGGCAACGGAAACCAGTTCCAGCTTCAGGCCGAGGCTGTCGGCGATGGCCTGCGCTAGATCGACGTCATAGCCGATGACCGTCTTGGAATCGGAGGCATAATCATGCAGCGGCAGATTGCCGCTCGAGCTGATGCCGACGGTAAAGGCGCCGTTTTCGACGAACTTGAAGCCCTTGACTTCGTCAACGCGCTTCTCGTTCTTCTCGACCCGCAGCCGGTTCGGCTGCTCGGGGCTGAGATCGAACTTCTGCTGCGCCTGAGCCGAACCGAAACCGAGTGCGGCGATGGTGACGGCCCCTGCTATGAGAAGCCTTGTTCTATCTGCAAATGCCATGTCCCGTCTCCATTTTCATTTTTAAGTTGTGGTTGTTGTCAGTCGGCCGGTGCAGCCCGTCGCGGCCCGGCATTTCGCCAGCGCTGTCGGGCGCTAGAGAACCTTGGCGAGGAATTCGCGCGTGCGGGGATGTTCCGCTTTGTTGAAGATGCGCGCCGGCGGGCCGGCCTCCAGAATGTGGCCACTGTCCATGAAGACGACGGTGTCGGCGACTTCGCGGGCAAAGCCAACCTCATGGGTGACGATGACGAGCGTCGTGCCGGTACGGGCAAGCTCCTTGATGACATCGAGCACTTCGCCGACGAGCTCGGGATCGAGCGCCGAGGTCGGCTCGTCGAAGAGCAGCACCTTAGGGCGGAGCGCCAGTGCGCGGGCGATCGCCACACGCTGCTGCTGGCCGCCGGAGAGCTGGCGTGGATAGGCGTCGATCTTGTTGCTGAGCCCGATGCGCGCGAGCAGCTCCTGCGCCAGCTGCACCGCTTCCTCGCGGCCGATGCCGCGAACCTGGATCGGTGCCTCGATGAGGTTTTCGAGCACGGTCAGATGTGGGAAGAGATTGAAGTTCTGGAAGACCATGCCGATATCGGCGCGGCGTTTGAGAATTTCGTTTTCCTTGAGTTCGTAGAGCGTATCGCCCTTTCTGCTGTAGCCGACGAAATCGCCATCGACGGAGATGAAGCCCTCATCGACACGCTCCAGATGATTGATGGCACGCAAAAGCGTCGACTTGCCGGAGCCGGACGGGCCAAGGATGGCGGTCACGCTGCCGGCAGGCAGGCTGAGCTCGATGTCATCGAGCACCTTCAGCGAACCGAAGCTCTTCGAGATACCGTGGATGCGCACCGCGCCGCCCGCGGCCCGCAGGGCCGCCGCATCCTGAAAGCCGATCTTGCGCACGGTGTCGATCGCCGTATCGAGGACAGGCAGCGGACGCCGGAAGCGCGCGAAAAATGCCTGAAAGGGAAGCGGCGTCGGATTGCGCACGGCGCCTTTGGAAAAATAGCGTTCGATATAGTGCTGGGCAACCGACAGCACCGTCATGATGATCAGATACCAGACGGTCGCGACCATCAGCAGCGGAATGACTTCGAGATTGCGGCGGTAGATCACCTGGACCGTGTAGAAGAGTTCCGGCAGCGCCAGCACGTAGACCATGGATGTGCTCTTCGCCAATCCGATGAGCTCGTTGAAGCCTGTCGGCAGGATGGAGCGCATGGCCTGCGGCAGTACGATGCGGAAGGCCTGGCGGCGGTGCGGCAGGCCGAGTGCGGCTGCAGCCTCCAATTGCCCATGATCCACCGAAAGAATGCCGCCGCGCACGATCTCGGCGAAGAAGGCCGACTGGTTGAGCGTGAGGCCGAGGAAGGCAGCGGCAAAGGGCGTCAGCAGTTGCACCGTCGGATAGTCGATGAAGACCGTATCGGTGAAAGGGATGCCGATCTTGATCGTCTCGTAGAGGTAGCCAAGATTGTTCAGTATCAGCAGCAGCACGATGACGGGGATCGAGCGCAGTAGCCAGATATAGCCCCATGAGAGACCGGAAAGCAGCGGCGACCTGGAAACGCGGGCAAGCGCCAGAGCCGTTCCGAGAATGGAACCGGATATGGCGGCAAGCGCGGTCAAAAGCAGTGTCCTGCCGAGGCCGACGAGCACCGGTTCGGCAAAGAACCATTCGGCAAAGACGCCCCAACCCCAGCGTGGATTGGTGAAGGTGGAATAAAGCACGGCGATGATGACGAAGGCGGCGAAGATCGTGCCCACGAGCTGGCCGGGATGGCGCGCCGGTACGATGCGGTAACGGGAGTGATCCTGCTTCGGTTCTGCCGTCCTGCTGCCGGGGTCGATGCCCACGAAATCCGTCGTCAGTGCCATTGTGCTTCCCTTTTATGATTGTCGGTCTTTGCCGCTTTCAGTGATTTGCGCTGGCGACGCGCAGGCGTGGCTCGGCCGCTTCGTTTTCGGGAGCCGGCTGAGCGAGATGGGTGATGTCCTTCTCGAAGGGCAGGCTCTTGTAGATCTCGGGATCGACAGCAGTGTCGAAGAGAGCGGTGTAGCCATAGGTCAGATAGAGGCCGACTGCCTCGGGCTGGCGAAAGCCGGTCGTAAGATAGATGCGGGCATAGCCCTGGCGGGCGGCCTGGGCCTCCAGTTCCACCAGCACCTTGCGGGCAAGGCCCTGGCGGCGCAGATCGGAGCGCGTCCAGATGCGTTTGAACTCGGCCGTGCGCTCGTCATACTGCTTGAAGGCGCCGCCGCCGATGGTTTGACCATTCCGCATCAACAGGAGGAAGTTGCCGTGCGGCGGCGCAAAGGCTTCGGAGGGATAGCGATTGAGCTCGGCCGCTGCACCTTCGGCATTGAAATAGGTGCCGTAGCGGCTGTCATATTCGTGGATCAACTCATCGATCAGCGGCTTGGCGCGGGGGTCGAGAGGGCTCGTATAGAGAAACGTATCGCTCATATCGTTCATCACCCGTTGTCATCAGTGAGGAAGGCCTCAACGAGCCGCACCCAGTAGCGGGCGGCAGGCGCAATGACCGAGTCGTTGAAATCATAGTGGGCGCTGTGGAGGGGAGCGCTGTCGCCATTGCCGACGAACAGGTAGCTGCCGGGATTGGCCTTCAGCATGAAGGCGAAATCCTCACTCGCGGTTCTCGGCCGGAAATCCTTCTCGATCGCCGCCAGACCGAGTGCGTCCTGTGCGACATCACGGGCAAATGCCGTTTCCTTGGCGTGATTGACCAACGCCGGAAAGCCGAGGCGATAATTCACGTCCGCTTCGGCGCCGAAGCTTTCGGCCTGGGCGCGGGCAAGGGCTGGAATACGCTCCTGCAGCAATTGGCGAACCGTCTCGCTGAAGGCCCGCATGGTGAGCTTCATCTCCACGCTCTCAGGGATGACGTTCGAGGCGGAGCCGGCATGGATCGAGCCGACGGTGGCAACCGCCATGTCCTGCGGATCGACATTGCGCGAGACCACGCTTTGCAGGGCGGTGATGAAGGAGGCGGACGCCAGCACCGGATCGACGGCGCGGTGCGGTTCCGCGCCATGGCCGCCCTTGCCGACAATCTTGATCACCGCCTGATCGACCGAAGCCATGGCAGGACCGGTGACGAAGCCGAATTGCCCCGTCGGCACACCCGGCCAGTTATGCAGCCCGAAGACCGCATCGACAGGAAACCGTTCGAACATGCCTTCCGAGATCATCTTGCGTGCGCCGGCGCCGATTTCCTCGGCGGGCTGGAAGATCAGCCTGAGCGTGCCGCTGAGATTACCGCTCTCTGAGAGATAACGGGCGGCCGCCAGCAGGATCGAGGTATGCCCGTCATGGCCGCAGGCATGCATGACGCCGGGATTGCTGCTGGCATAGGCAAGACCGGTTGCCTCCTCGATCGGCAGCGCGTCCATGTCGGCGCGAATGCCGATCCGCTTCCTGCCGTCGCCGCGCCTGAGGGTGGCGACGATGCCGGTGCCGGCAATGCCCGTCGCCACCTCGTAGCCCCAGGAGGAAAGGCGGGATGCCACGAGCTTGCTGGTCCTGAGTTCCTGGAACGCAAGCTCCGGATACTGGTGCAGATCGTGGCGAAGCGCGATGATCTCGTCGAGATAGGCGGCGATGCCCTTTTCGACCGGATCGTTGCTGCGCGGGTTCCGAGCGATGATGTCCATGACGGTTCGTCAGCGCCTCAGGCGCCGACGGCCTTTCCGCGCTCGAGGCGGTCCGCACCGGCCGCATACCGACTTTCGCGGAAGGGCAGACCCAAATGGTCGCGCAGCGTCTCGCCTTTCAGGACCGGATCGAAATAACCGCGCTCCGTGAGGATCGGCAGGACGTATTCGGCAAAGTCGGCGAAACCCTCGGCGATGACGGGAAAACCGAGAATAAAGCCGTCGGCAGCGCCATGGTCCACCCAGCGGATGATCTCGTCGGCGATATGCTCCGCGGTACCGATGAAGGCGGTGCGCGGCGTCGCGGAATCAAGCGCGACCTGGCGGAGCGTCAGGCCCTTATCGCGCGCCGTCCTCTTGATGCGGTCGGTGGTAGCGCGGAAATTGTTTCTGCCGATATCGCCAAGTTCGGGGAACGGCTCGTCCAGCGGATAGACGGCGAAATCATGATGATCAAAGAAGCGGCCGAGATAGAGCAGCGCCTCCTCGATAGTGACGAGGTTGCGGATCGCTTGGTACTTGGCTTCCGCTTCCTCGGCCGTCTTCCCGACGATCGGGCCGATGCCGGGATAGATGCCGACCTCCGCCGCCGGGCGGCCATGCGCAATCACGCTGTCCTTGAGCTGGCGGTAGAAGGCCTGCGCCTCCTCGATAGGCCCGCCATTGGTGAAAACGGCATCGGCATGTTTGCCGGCGAGCCTGATGCCGGAATCCGAAGCGCCCGCCTGGAAGACGACCGGTTGACCCTGCTTCGAACGGCCGATGTTGAGCGGCCCCTCGACGCGGAAGAAGCGGCCCTTATGGTCGAGGCGATGCATCTTGGTCTTGTCGACAAAGACGCCGGTCTCGCGGTTGCGGACGAAGGCGTCGTCGTCCCAGGAATCCCACAGACCCTTGATCGCATCGATATAGTCCTCGGCGATCTCGTAGCGCAGTTCATGTTCGGGATGTTCGCGGCTGTAGTTGCGCCCCGAGCCCTCGAGCGGCGAGGTCACCGCGTTCCACCCTGCCCGGCCGCCACTGATGAGGTCGATCGAAGCGAACTGCCGGGCAATGGTGAAGGGATCGCTGTAGGAGGTCGAGACCGTGCCGACGAGACCGATTTTCGAGGTCGATGCCGCCAGCGCCGAGAGAATGGCGATCGGCTCGAAGCGGTTGAGGAAATGCGGAATCGACTGCTCGTTGATATAGAGCCCGTCGGCGACGAAGGCGAAAGCGATGCCGGCCGCCTCCGCGCTACGCGCCGTCGTGACGAAGAAGTCGAAATTGACACTGGCATCCGCCGGCCCGCTTGGATGCTTCCAGGCATTCATGTGACCGCCGGGACCCTGCAGCATGATGCCGAACGTGACGTGTTTCTGAGCCATGGGATCGATCTCCTTGAAAACGGTCAGGCGACGAGGGAAAGCCGCTCCTCGGCGAGCAGCTCGATGGAGGCCAGGCGCTCGGCGGTTGAAAGCGCCGGCGTGTCGAGCACGAATTCGTTGACGCCGTAGCGGCGGTGAAACTCGTCCAATTCCTTGCGGATCTGCGTTGCGGTGCCGTGCAGCACACTCGGCACCTTCTCCTCGATGCGGTAATCGGTGACGCCGGCCTGGCGGGCAAATTCAGCCGCCTGCTCCTCGCTGCCGACATTGACGGTCTGGCCGTTCGGCAGAAACACCTTGACGATGCGCAGATTGCCGACGCGCTCGCGGGCATAATCCTCGCTTTCGGCGGCAAAGGCTGCGAGCGCCAGGATCGGCCGCTTGCCGCCGGATGCCTGCTCATAGGCCTCAAAGGTCCTGCGCAGATTGTCGGGATCGCCGTTCAGGTGACCGGCAAAAACCAGTTCCCAGCCCTTCTCGGCAGCAAGTTTGGCGCTGTCGACGCTGGCGCCGAGCAGGAAACGTTCGGGAGCGGTGGGCGGGAAAGGGGTCGCCTGCGCACCCTCGTAATTCGGGTCGGCTGCGAGATAGGTGTTAAGATCGGAAAGCTGGCTGGCAAAATCCGGTTTGCTTGCCGGATCGACGCCAAGCTGCAGCGCGCGTGTCGAAAGCGGAAAGCCGCCCGGCGCCTTGCCGACACCGAGATCGACGCGGCCGGGTGCAAGCGATGCCAGAAGATTGAAGGTCTCGGCAACCTTGTAGGCGCTGTAATGCTGCAGCATGACGCCGCCCGAGCCGATACGGATTTTCGAGGTCCTGGCGAGAAGGTAGGCGATCAGCGCTTCCGGCGCCGAGCTCGCCAGATTGGACATGTTATGATGCTCGGCCACCCAGAAACGGTGATAACCGAGTTCCTCGGCTCGGGCAGCAATCTTGACCGTCGTCCGCAACGCATCCGCAGCGGTGAAACCCTGTTCGATCGGACTTTTGTCGAGAAGACTGAGGAGATAGGTCATGACATCACGAGCCGATCGCTGGTTGCAAAGTATAATCTATAAAATCAGTAGACAAACTTCGTTATAAGAAATGACATTCTCTTTCGCAGAGGTTTCGTGAAAAAAGCGGCCGCGCCTGAGATGGAAATCGGAGCCTCTCCAGGCCAGGCCTGGGGCGTTCGATATTCTGGGCCAAAGGGCGTTACCGCAGGACGCTGTCGGCGCATGTCAAGCCGATCAGCTACCTCAAAGCGCATGCGCCCGGGAATATCCGGTCACTCAAGGACAAGCTGCAGCTGATCGCCATCACGCTTCAGTCGGTCAATACGAAAACCCACGAGGCACCGGCGCCCCTGAAGGTGCCGGCGCCTATCAACCGGCAAGTCGAGGCAGGCAATTCATCCCGCTGCCAAGTCCTTCGCGACGCCGCGAACGTCTGGCAGACAGCCAATCTTGATGTGGGCGGGTCCTCACGAACCGGGGAGTAAAGATCTCTCAGCCGCTTTTCAACTGCGCCATTGCAAGCAGCGTGTCAGAGCTTATCGTCGCTGAGCCGGTGAGGATCGAAAGTGCTGTCGACGTGGTGCCGGTGCCGTTGGCGACATCATACATGGCGGTGAAGCGTTTGATCAGATCGTCGACTTTGTCAGGATCCGCCAGATCCTTGATGTCGATGAAATTGTTGACCATCTCGGCTTGCTTGTCGACGTCCATGTTGGAGACATAACTGGACAGGTTGAAGGTCGTGGTAAAAAACTCGAAGAGCGCGCTGTCACCCAGAATGTCATAGGCGCTCGAAATCTCCGGCGCCTTGCGCTGGAAATAGAGCGCGAGGCGCACGCCGGTGTTGCTATCGCCCTGATCGTCCTCAAGCGTCAGCCTGACATAGGAGTCGATGGTGTCGAGCACATCGCCGCGCTGCTGCACCGTCCCGGTGGGATCGGTGGAAATATTGCCGTCCTGGTCGAAATTGAACGAGCCGACGAGTTCGGCGAAACGATTGTCGTCCAGCTTGTTGACATAACTATCTTCGTCGTCGAGATCGGAAGAAAACATCTTCTCCAATTCGTCCGACGTGACATCGTCAGGGTCGAGCCCCTTGGCCTCGAGCGCCAGGGAAACCAGGCGATCGTCGGCCAGAAATTCGCTCGCCGTGGTGATCGTCGCCATCTGCTCGCGAAAATAGCTGATCTCGTCATCCGCCGCATCGGTCGCCTCGGTCAGTTCGTTCCCTTCGAGGTAGCGGATCTTGTTCTGCTTGTAATAGGCGGCATAGTCGTCGACGACGGATTCCGACATGGCCTGCAAGGGAACGGTGACGTCGCCGTCGCTGTCGAAGTTGAAGGCTTTGCGAAAGGCGACGAACCGGTCATCGTTCAGGCTGTTGACATAGCTTTTGGCGTCCGTTGGATCGCTTTCGAGTATCTTCCGGACCTCGCTTCTCGAAACCTCGGTGGAATCGATGCCATAGGCGCGCAACGCCATTTCCCACATTTCCGGGAGATCGTCGTTGTCGTCATCGTCGTCATCGGCATTCGATACGAGGAAATCATCGATCGAGGTAACGCTGGCGATGCGCGTCGTATAGTTGTCGGTGGCGTCTTCCGTGCTGGTATTGGCGACCAGCACCTGGTAATTTTCATCGAAGGCTGCCGTGGTCGTGGCGGTCTGTTCCGACGTCTGGGCGGTGTCGCCATCGGCAAGCGCGCCGTCTTCATCGAAATTGAAGGCGTCGTGCAAATCGGACAGGCCGATCGCGTCGGCGATGTCGGCGCTTTTCAGCGCCGCGGAAATGAAAGTGTCGGATTCGTCGTCGGTCAGCCCGTAGGCGATCCTGAGATAGCCGACCAGCTTATCGTCGCTCATCAACTGATCGACGGAGGTGACGTTTCCAATTTCTGCAGCGAAATAGGTGTCATAGGCCTCTCCGGTGTCCGAAGACGCAGTGGTCGACGAGGCCACCGCATACCCACTCGTCATCAGCGAGATCTGATCTTCCGACATCACGTCGCCGTCGGTCGAGCCGTCCTCGTTGAAGTTGAAGGCTTTTGCCAGGCTGACATAGACGTCGTCGCCGAGCTGGTTGACGAAACTGTCGGGATCGTCGAGATCGCTCGTCAAAACCTCCTTCAAGAAGCTGCTTGACGTATAGTCGGTGCTGAGACCGAAGGCCGTCAGCGCATAGTTCTTCAGCCTCGAACTCGACAGGAAATCATCGACGGAGGTGATCGACGAGATATTCTCTTCGAAATAATCCGTCTCATCCGCGATGTCGTCCGCCTCGGTGTCGAAGGACGTCTCATAAGCATCGAGCAGATTGTCCCGCTGCACGTCCGATTGCGCCGTCTTCGTCTCGCCGGAAAATTTGAAGGCGGCTGCAAACTCGGCATAGCGGCTGTCACTCAAGCTGTTGGCGAAGCTCGATGAATCGCTGAGGTCGCTTTCCAGCACCTTCTTCATGAAGGCCTTGGCATAGGTCATGTCGTCGAGCCCGTAGGCCTTCATGGCATAGGAATAGAGCTTGTAATCACCCATGAAGTCATCGACCGTCGTGACCTTGCCGATGTTTTCCTTGTAATAGGCGCTGTCGCGGGCAACCGTGGCCTGGGATGCGACGTTCGAAAGACTGGCGCCGAGATTTCGAGCGACCGAGAGGTAGCTTACATAAGTGGAAACCAACGTTTGTCCCTCTAACCTCTGGTTTTTACGCGTTTCCGAACGCAAAATCGCTCTGCGGCTTTTGCTGGATTTGCGCTAAAGCGCGTCGCATCAAACTTGATTCATGCGACGCGCTTTAGTCCTCTGTTTTTATGCATGTCGTTATCCCGGAACCGCTGCACACTTCCGGGCGACATGCTTTAAGCACGGCGGCGCCGCGCGAAAGCCTGCCGGCAATCACGGGGGAACTTTTCATCTCTGCGGGAATGTCGGCGCCGATCATGGCGAAGCACAGCCACGTCCATGTGGCCGAATCAATTTAATAGAACTCCATAGTTCTATAATTCATCTGATGCGGAATTGGAAGTTGAAAAATGCGATGCGCTTCAGGCGGCGCCGACGCCAGCGGCAAAGATGGCGATGCAACGGCGAAGATGGGCAAGCAGCCTCGCCCGATCGGGCCACGCCTGGGCCCGCCCTTCCGGCGGGCCCATACCGCCGAAGATCATGTCCATCAGCATGCGGGCGCCGCTTGCCGGGTCGTCGAGCGCCAACCTGCCTTCGGCCCGGCGATCGTTCAACCAGTCGGCAAGGTGTTGGCGGCTGGCAAGCATGCCTTCATGCTGCAGAATGTCGACAAGCTCAGGAAACTGAGCCGCCTCGCGAAAGACGAGCTGCAGGAAACCGGCACGATCCGCGTCCTTCTCCTCATCCATGTCGATCATGAAGATACGTTCGAGGCTCTCGGCGATCGAGAGATCTTCCGCGGGCCTGGGCAGATCGAGCATCATGCGCCGATGCGCGCCGACGACGGCGGCAAACAGCTCTTCCTTGCTCTGGAACAGTTTGTAGAGCGTCTGTTTCGAAACGCCTGCCTCCGTGGCGACGACCGCGGTCGTGCTTCCGGCATAGCCGCATTTTACAAAAACACGGCGAGCGATTTCGACGATATGTGCCCGCTTGTCCTCATCGCTGGAGACTTTCGGCCGGCCTCGCTTGCGCGGCTCATCTGCGGGCTCGTCGACACCATCCATGACGATCTAGACCGCCTTACCGAAGCGCATGCCGACGAGCCTGAAAAGCGGACTGCGATTTCTGAGGGATGATTTTTTCGGTTGTGGCATTAGCAATTTCGATTTAGAGAACTCATAAGTTCTGTAATGCGTTGCATCCCCACCCTCTAGCGATGGAGCGCTTATGACGACCATTTCGGCCGCAACATCAATTTCTTCCTATTCCTATAGCAAGAGCTCGACATCCGCATCCCAGGACATCCTATCCTGTAATACGGTTTCGGCAAAAAAATCAACCACAAGCCAGCAGTCCGACGAAGACACGACCAACAGTGCCGAGAAACTCATGGCCCAGTTGATGTCGCTGGCGATGAACGGCCTCACCGGTCAGTCCGGCTCCAGCCAAGAGCAGGGCGGCGGCGCCGGCATGGACGTTGCGCAGTTGGACAGCGATGGCGACGGCTATGTGAGCAAGGCCGAGTTCGTCGCAGCCCGGCCGTCCGACGTGACAGAGGATCAGGCCGGTACGCTGTTCGACAGCTTCGACAGCGAAGATTCCGGCTCGCTATCGGTCGATGCGCTCACTGAGGACATGTCCGCCCTGCAATCGCAACGTCCCGACGGACCGCCACCGCCGCCGCCGGCCGACGACGATCAGTCTGCATCCCTGATCTCCGATCTCGATACCGATGGTGACGGGCTGGTGAGCAAGGCGGAGTTCGTCGCAGGCCGGCCGTCCGATGTGACGGAAGATCAGGCCGGCACGCTTTTCGATAGCTTCGACAGCGAAAGCGCCGGGTCCCTATCGGTCGATGCGCTGACCGAGGCCATGTCCTCTCAGTCATCGCAACGTCCCGACGGACCGCCGCCACCGCCGCCCGCCGACAATGACCAGTCTGCATCCCTGCTCTCAGATCTCGATACGAATGGAGACGGACTCGTGACATTGGACGAATTCATGGCCGGTAGGCCGGACGACGTCACCGAAAGCCAGGCGAGCCAGCTCTTTGATCTGCTCGACACATCCGGCACCGGTTCATTGTCCACTGCCACGGGCTGACGACCGCCTAGTTGTTTAGACCAGGATGATTTTAGGCCCGGTCGGCCTAAATTCTGAATCCTGTTCTAAATTAGAGAGTTAGCGCATGATGTCATAAGAAAACCGCTCACACTTTTCGGCATCATGCTCTAGCAGGAACGCCGCCATAGCCGTCAGCCGAACAAATGGTGCGCCGCAATAGGCGCACGACACCAGCGCACGGATGAGCCGAAGCGCCTATCGCCATCACGGGGTCAGTCCAGACAATCAGATCATCGACCGGTGTGGGCTTTGCCCGGCGCGAGCGATGTCGTGCGCCCGCAATCCGGGATCTGGAAGCCTGTCGCCACATGGCATGTTCCCCAACCTTTAAGGATTGAGCCATGAGCATTTTTGGAAGTATGAAAACCGCCGTCTCAGGCATGAGCGCCCAGGCAAACCGGCTGAGCACGGTTTCCGACAATATCGCCAACGCAAACACGGTCGGCTACAAAGCCGTTTCCACCTCCTTCTCGTCGCTGGTCCTGCCGTCGTCCTCAGGCAATTACAATTCCGGCGGCGTCCAGACATCCGTGCGCCAGGCGATTTCCGAACAGGGCGACATCTCCTATACGACCTCGGATTACGACCTGGCGATATCAGGAGACGGGTTCTTCATCGTGCAAAGCCCCGACGGCACGCCGGTTCTTACCCGGGCCGGCGACTTCTCGGTCGATAGCGACGGCAATCTGGTCAACAGCGCCGGTTTCACCCTTATGGGGTATTCTTATGATTCCGGCGTGCCGGCGGTTGTCGTCAACGGTTTCGACGGCCTGGTGCCGGTTAACGTCGCCCAATCGGGCTTGAGCGCGATCGCTTCGACCAGCGCCTATTTCAGCGGCAACCTGAATTCCGAGGCAATTGTCGTCACGGATGCGACGACGCTGCCGAGCGCCAATTCCTCTGGTGTCACCGACGATACGCAGAAGATGTCGCTGGTTGCCTATGACAGCCTCGGCGGCACCGTCCAGTACGACTACTATTTCACCAAGACGGGTGTCACGACGGATTCAGCCGGCGCGGTCACTGGAAGCACCTGGGAAGTCTCGGTTTACCGCAATGCCGATGCAGCGACCGGCGGCACGACGTCCTTCCCCTACTCCTCCAGTGCGGTGAGCGTCGCGACGCTCTCCTTCGACGCCGACGGCCAGCTGACGTCTGCGACCGACACGGATATCGTCGATCCGGTCACGGCAAAGACGATCACCATGGATTATTCGGACTTCACCCAGCTTGCCTCCGACTTCTCGGCGACGGGCTCTACCGATGGTCAGGCAGCCAGTGCCGTCAGCTCGGTGTCCATAGGGACGGACGGCGTGGTATCGGTCTCCTATGCGAATGGCGCGACGAAGGCGCTCTATCAGATCCCGCTTGCGACGGTCGCCAGCCCCGACAATCTGACGCTGCTCAGCGGCAACGTCTACAGCGCCAACGGATTGTCCGGCGTCACGGTCACCGGCTTTCCGCAGACGAACGGGCTCGGCTCCATCCGGTCCGGCGCCCTCGAGAGTTCGAACGTCGATCTCGCCGGCGAACTGACGGAAATGATCGAGGCGCAGCGCAGCTATACCGCCAATTCGAAGGTGTTTCAGACCGGCTCCGACATCATGGATGTCCTCGTCAACCTGAAACGATAAAGGGAGCGCCTAGATGTCGCTTACCTCCGCCTTGAACAGCGTCCAAAGTATTTTCAACAATACCGGCCAGCAAAGCAGCGTCGTCTCGACCAACATCGCCAATGTCGGAAATTCCGACTATGTCAGACGCGAGGCGTCGATAACGACGTCTCTGTCCGGCGCTCAGGTCGTCAGCATCAGCCGGGCGCAGGAAACCGCGCTGCTGGCCCAGTATCTGCAATCGAACGCCAAGGACAGCGCCCAGCAGACGCTTGTGACCGGCCTCGAAAGCCTGAAGTCGCTGACGGGCGGCAATGACTACGAGACCTCGCCGAGCACTTATCTCTCGGCATTTCAGCAGGCGCTGCAGACATTCGCTACATCGCCGAGCAGCACGACCGCCGCGCAATCGGCTGTCACCGCCGCGCAGGATCTGGCCAATTCGCTGAATACCGCAAGCGACGGCGTCCAGTCGATCAGAGCCGATGCCGATGCGGAGATCGCCACGCAGGTCTCATCGCTGAATACGCTATTGTCGCAGTTCGAAACCGCCAACAATGCGGTCAAGGGGGCAACAGCGACGGGCGCCGATACGTCCTCGGCTCTCGACGAGCGTGAAAAGCTTCTGAAGCAGATCTCCTCGATCGTCGGTGTGACCACCGCCGTCCGCGACAATAACGACATGGCGCTCTACACCTCTGACGGCACCGTGCTGTTCGAGACCATACCGCGCACCGTCACATACGTGCCCACGACAACCTACGTCGCCGGAACGGAGGGCAATTCCGTCTATATAGACGGCGTTGCGCTCGACGCCGGCGAGGGATCGACGACAAGTGCCTCGGGCAGCCTGCAGGCGCTGCTGCAGCTTCGCGACGAAATCGCCCCGACATTCCAGGCTCAGCTCGACGAGATCGCCAAGTCCCTCGTCCAGGCCTTCTCGGAAACCGACGGCAGCACCAGCGCACCCGCACTTTTCGTCTGGACGACGGCGGCCGGAGCAACTGGAGGAACACCCTCGGATTCCGACGATATCACCGGCATCGCGTCCTCGATCTCGGTCAATCTTGCCGTCGTTACCAGCGAGGGCGGGGATGCAACGAAGCTGCGCGACGGAACGATCAGCGGCATCACCGATCTCAACAGCTCGGGCGACAGCGGCTTCTCGGACAATCTCGACGCCCTGTATACGGCGTTGACGGAACAGCGCTCGTTCTCCTCCGACGCCGGTCTTTCCACATCGCAAAGCCTGATGGACTATGCCAGTTCCTCGATCGGCTGGCTCGAACAATACCGCAGCGATGCGACGGCGGCCTCCGAAAACACATCTGCGGCGCTATCGCGCTCCGACGAGGCCTATTCCAACGAGGCCGGCGTCAACCTCGACGAGGAGCTGACGCTCCTCCTCGATATCGAACAATCCTACAAAGCGGCGACAAAGATCCTGAACGTCATCGACGAGATGTTCCAGTCGCTCCTCGATATAGCGAGCTAGTCATGAAAGCCTCTTTTGTCTCGTCATCGGCGATGCAGAACGTCCTGCGTCTGACCATCAGCCAGTCCCAAACCAAGCTGCAGCAGGCCTCGACGGAGGCGACGACCGGAACCTACGCCGATATCGGCGTCTCCCTTGGCGCCGGCGCCGCGAAAACGATCAATCTGACCAGCGCCATCGACCAGGCCGCCTCGTTCCAGTCAAGTAATGCCGTCGTCGGATTGCGCATGGACGCATCGCAGACCGCCCTTTCGAGCCTCAAGGATGCCGGCGATAGCCTGGTCTCGAACCTGACAGCGCTCCAGGCGAGCCAGGATACGACCAGCATCGCCGTTGCCCTGCAGACGGCGGGCGCCACGATTTCTCAGCTGATCTCGACGGCGAACACCGAGGTGAATGGCGAGTTCCTGTTTGGCGGAACGAACCTCGACAGCCAGCCTCTGACCGATCAGTCCTCTACGGTCTCGGATGCGATCGTGACCGCGCTGGGCGATTATGCAACCGGCCTTGGAAAAGACGTCAACGATCTGACCGGCGAGGAAATCGGCACTTTCATCACCGATACCGTCGAGCCGATGTTTTCCGAAAGCGCCTGGACGGACGCTTCGGGAGGCTGGTCGACCGCTTCCAGCACCGACATGACAAGCCGGATCAGCGGCTCGGAAACCATCACCTCGTCCACCAACGCCAATTCCGAAGGCATGCGTTATCTGGCGCTTGCCTCCGTCGTCGTCTCCGCGCTCTTCGGCCAGGATCTCAGCGCCGACGCACAGAGCACGGTGGCATCGAAGGCGATCGGTTATGCCGCGCAGGCGACTTCAGGCATCGTGACGCAGCAAAGCCAGCTCGGCCTCTCGCAAGAACGGGTCGAAAAGGCAAATGACGCGCTCGATGCCCAGTCGAGCCTGCTTCAGGGAAACCTCGTCGATCTCCAGGGCGTGGATGCCTATGAGGCTTCGACGCTCGTCAACCAGCTGCAGACGCAACTGGAAACGGCCTACACGCTCGTCTCAAAACTCCAGGGCCTGAGCCTGGTCAACTATCTCTGACGGATTGAAAATGCGGGAATTCAAGCGGCTGCAAATACCGGCCTTAACGAGAGAGCCCAACACGAGCTGCTCCGAAATCGTGGCTGAGGCCGCCTTTGCGCTTGCCTCAGGCATCATCAATACGATCCCTTTCGTCGGCAGCAAGCTCGACGAGCAACAGGCCCAGGCGTGGCCGCGATCGGGGATTTTCACCGACGACGGTGTAGAGATGACGGGAACGCCCCCCGAAATCTTCGAGCTTTGCGAGCTCCTGGCCTCCTACATCGAGAAAGGCTCGTCATTCGACGTCTTCGAGGTTTTCCACAAGATTGCTCGAATCGACCGGTTGATCGACTGGCGCCAGGGCGCCTTGCTGTCCCCCGAGTCGGAGAACACAAGACATTGATAGAATAAGAAAAATACCTTCAGGAAGGCGTCGCGATCGTGCGCGCGCCGCCAGGGAGCATGGCAAGGACCGGGCTTGCTTGTCGCCTGTGCGTTGCGGCAGTGTGGACTTTGCCATAGGGAAGACCAAGGACGATTGTCGAAGTCTGCCGGCAATGGTCTTTCACAGGCCGAGTGTTTCTTGATGTCAAAGCCGCGCGCGAAGCTTCCGTTCTCCGAAGAGACCTTGCAGGCCATGCTGGTCCGCGTGCTCCGCCCGCTGGTCAAACTCGCTCTCGCCTCCGGCTTCAACTTCACCGCTTTTTCGGTCGTCCTTCGCCGGCTTTATATCGAGGTGGCGGAGAAGGAATTCGCGCTGCCGAACAAGCAGCAGACGGATAGCCGCATCTCGCTGCTGACAGGCATCCACCGCAAGGACGTCAACCGGCTGCGCGGACTGGCGCTTGATCCATCGTTCCTGACCGTGGGCGTTTCGCAGACGAGCCGCATCCTTGCGCGGTGGCTTGCCGATCCGCTTTATTGCGATGCCGAGGACAGGCCGAGCACTTTGCCCCGGACGTCCAGCGATGGTGTTCCCTCATTCGAGAGCCTGGTCAGCGACATCACCAAAGACGTCCATCCCCGCTCCATCCTCGACGACTGGCTGGACAAGGGCATCGTCGTTGTCGACGACAACGGCTGGGTCCGGCTCAACCTTTCATCGATCGTGCCCAATGCCGGCGACGAAGCCCGCCGGCATTATTTTACCCGCAACCTTCGTGACCATGTGCAGGCGTCGGTCATGAACCTGATGAACGACCCTCCTCCCTATTTCGAACGTGCCGTTCATTATGATGGGATGTCGCCAGCGCTCGCCGCCCGGCTCGACGAAATCGCGCGCGAGGAAGGGATGGCGATGCTTCTCAAGCTCAACAAGATCGCCCATCAGGCCATCAAGGACGATCCGGGCGGCAGCAGCCGCTGGATCTCGGGCCTCTACGTCATGACCGAGGAGCGTGAGCCGGATCCTCAGGCAGACGCCGCTTCCGAGACGGAGGCGGACGAATGAGCCCGTCAACGATCTCGAGACGACAGTTTCTGCTGGGCGGAATTGCGCTTCAGGTCCTGATACCTGCGATGACAGCCGCGCAGCCGACCGGCACCAGCGATCATGGAATCGGCGGGTCCGGTCTTTCCATTCAGGGAGGCGGCGAGAACGAAGATCACGGCATCGGCGGAACCGGCATCGTCGGGACCATCCAGGGTTTCGGCAGCATTATCGTCAACGATATCCACATACCGTTCAGCGCCACGACGCCGATCGAGATCGATGGACGACGCGTTCCCGCCAGCGCGATGAAGGTCGGTCATGTCGCCCGGGTGCTGCTCACAGGCAAGCGCGCCGCCCGCATTACGATCGTCAGCGAGGTCCAGGGCCGCATCGACCGGATTGATAAGACCGGGATAAGAATACTTTCGCAAACCGTCGACGCATCAGGTTTGGCGACGAAGGGCCTGCGGAAAGGCAAGCGGGTTGCCGTGTTCGGTATCCGCAAACCTGACGGCACGATCATTGCCCGGCGCATCGAGCCCCGCTCCGTTTCCGATGGCGTCCATGTCCGTGGTGTCCTCGTCAAGAGCGGCAATCACGTCCTGATCGGCGGCCTTTCGCTTGGAAGCACGCATGGGTATCTGGCCGGCAAACAAACACTCGTGCGTCTGAAGGCGGTTGCCGATCGATTGATCGTCACTCGTATTCAGGCCGAACCTGTCGTGCCGGGCCTGAAACGCGGTACAGTCAACATCGAGACCTTCCGGCCGGGGGACAGAGGCATGGCGGGTTCTGGACCTGGAGGTTCGGCGCCTTCCGGGTCGATGCAACTCTCCCCCGATGGTCATGGCTTCGTCGATATCGGCGTGCGGGATTCGAGCAGAATGACTGGCTTTCCCGGACCTGGTCCCAATGGCGTTGGTCCGCGCCCGCCGAATGGTCCCGGGAACGGACCGGGGCCCGATCACTCGCCTTTCGGCAGAGGCGGGCCGGGCGGCGATTTTCCCGATCCGGGCAGGCGAGGTCCGCCACCCGGCCCTGGCGGCCCGCCTCCCGGCTCGGGGCCTCCCGGGTCGCCGCCCCCCGATCCGGTTCCGCACTGAAAACGCTGTCACCCACATTGACAAATGGGAAATATTCCCATTTTATTGCTCCTGCGAATCCTGCTTTGGGTGATTCCGGGAAGGGTTTGCCGATTGGCTAACGGGTCCGCCCCATACCCGCTAGCCAATTGTTTCAAACGCTTTTTAAGTCGAACCGTATTCCCGCGTAGTTGCAGAGATGGCCCACCGCCGACCCGATGGCGCCATCCGAACCAAGTCATCTTCGCCCAAGAGGAATCAGAAATTGCTTTTGCTGGAACGCGAACCGGATATTTCGATCGAGATGGACGAACCAACCGTCGTTGCAACCTGGGAAAACCGCGCGCAAATCATCGGCATAATGAACAGCGCGCTCCAGATGAGCCAAGAATTCCAACAGCTTTGGAACAGCAGCGGCGAAACCGGCCGGCTCAGCCAGGACGATACAGATAGATTGGTCGAGCTGCTGCGCAAGATCGGCGACCTCAACGAAATGCTGATGCGATTGGCCTAAATTCTCACCGGAACGACCCAATCCAGAATTTAGACCTCTATGCCCTTGTGAATCTCGCGGCTTCCATCGACGACTGCTTCGAGATCGAGATCCGCCCCGCTTTGCGGTGAAAGGCGGGCATAGACGGACATGGCTGGCTCTGGCCCGACTTGACAGATCTCATAGTGTTCGAGAGCCCGCTCGACAATCTCGGCGACTGAACGATTTTCGCGGCGGGCAAGCCGTCGCGCAAGATCACGCGCCTTTGCACTCCGTACGGCAAGCTGAGGTTCGGCCATACTGATCTCCTTTCTGATAAATATGACGCTCAGCATCCCGGCCAGTGAGTTGACGGATAATGGCTTACTACCAAAGTGGCCGTTGTTTGCCATCACCCCAATTTTGGACGGTTGCACCGGCCTTTCACAGGTGAGCCAACCCCCTGCCAACGAAAGAATTAACCATATCTCAGCGTTCTTGCGAAATAATGCTGCACGTAGATCAGGCGTCTCGAAGAAGAGAGGCCATAAGTTATTTGGAGACGGTCTTGGCCTTTACTATTGCGCGCAGTTTGGTGGCGTTTGGCGTCGCCGTTTCGGCCGGCCTCTTCATGTCGATCGGATTGCAGCAATCGGCGCTCGAACGGCTGAAGGTCAATGGCCCGGTTTACGAACAGGTCGTTTACGGAAAGGATCTGATCGCCGATATTCTGCCGCCGCCGCTGTTTGTCGTCGAGTCCTACATGCTCTCCTTCGAGGCGAGCAAATTTCCCGAACTGACCGATACCAATCTGGCCAAGATCGCGAATCTCAAGGCTGCTTACGACGATCGCCGCGCCTATTGGAAAACCACCCGGCTGCCGCAGGCTTTGAAGGACGAGCTTGAAAACGATGTCATCGCCAAGGGCGATGTATTCTGGGACGTGATGAACCGCGAGATCATTCCCGCCCTGACCGCCAAGGATGAAGACAAGGCGCATGGTGCGATCGAGCAATTGCGCGTCGCCTTTCATTCGCATCAGGATGCGGTCGAGAAACTTGTCGCAAATTCCGATGCCTTCCTGAAGGGCGAGGAGCGCAATGCCGCCTCGGAAATCGTCACCTGGACGATCTATGCGGGTGCCGCGGGCTTCGGCTCATTCGGCCTGTTGCTGGTGGGTCTCTATCTCTTGCGTCGCCGGGCAATCGTGCCGCTCGACGGTATGAAAGCCTATATGGGCAACCTCGCAGACGGCGATTATTCGACAGACGTTCCCTATGCCAGCCGCTCCGACGAAATCGGCGCCATGTCCAAGGCCGTGGCCGTCTTCCGCCGCAACGCGCTGGAACGCGAGGGCGCGCAGAAGCGCGAGACGGCGCTTCGCGATGCGGAATTTGAACGCGAACGCAGCCAGATGGCCGAAAAAGCCGCCGACGAGCAGATCCGCGAAATGGTGATCGATCAGCTGACGTACGGCTTGGACCAGCTATCACACGGCAATCTCGATTGCCGGATCGCCACACCCTTCGCCGCCGCCTACGAGACTTTGCGCGCCAAGTTCAACGACAGCATGGACGCACTTTGCGCCTCGATGGCCGAGATCGCCCTGACCTCCAGGCAAGTGGGCAGTTCCTCGGACGGCATTACGGGCGCAACCGAGAGTCTCGCGTCGCGCACGGAACAGCAGGCCGCGATGCTCGAACAGGCCACGGCTGCGCTCGATGAGATGAACGTCAAGGCGAAAGACGCCGCCGAGCATGCCGGCAAGGCAACCGGCATGATGGCCGAGACCCGCACCAGCGCCGAACATTCGGCCGCCGTCGTTCGCGAAGCGATCGCCGCCATGGAAAGGATCGAAGGTTCGTCGTCGCAGATCGGCGACATCGTCAACGTCATCGATGAAATCGCCTTCCAGACCAATCTTCTGGCGCTCAATGCCGGGGTCGAAGCCGCCCGTGCTGGCGAAGCGGGCAAGGGTTTTGCCGTCGTGGCGCAGGAAGTGCGCGAACTCGCCATGCGCTCGGCCAACGCCGCCAAGGAGATCAGGGCTCTGATTTCCACATCCTCGGCTCAGGTTTCCAGCGGGGTGCAGCTTGTCAACCGCACTGGCAAGGCGCTTCTGGAAATTGAAGGACAGGTCGAGCAGGTCGCCGGCCTGATTGCCCGCATCGTTTCGGTGTCCTCCGAACAGGCGGTGGCGATCGGCGAGATCAACGCCTCCGTCAATGCTCTGGATGAAGTGACGCAACGCAACGCGGCCATGGCCGTCGAAACCGCCTCGGCCTGTCGAGCGCTCGGCACTCAGACGCAGACGCTGGAAGGGGTCGTCAACCGCTTCCAGGTTGATGCGAGAGCCAGCGCGTCAAGACCGCAGAAAGCGGCTTGACGTATGAGCTGCCGCCGGAACTCCGTTCACCTCAGCCTGTAACGATCGCCACGACGGCAACGCAATCGCCTGGTTTGACCAGCCCCGGGAAATGCCGGGCACAGAGAATGCCGCTCATTCCGGCGCGGATCTCGCGGGGCGCCACCCCGGTCCGCCCGGTCGGATGGATGCGCGCAATGACGGCATCGTCAGTGACTGCGTCACCGAGATCGATGACAGGTTCGATCAGTCCCCCTTCCTCCGCGAAGGAGAAGCAGCGGCCGTCCGGCATGTCGAGCCAAGTCGTCGGACCGGCATCGACAGCGCCCGCGACGATCCCCGCGTGGCGCAAAACGTTCATCGTGCCGCGCTTGGCAATCGCCGCACTTTTGGCCGTGGCCGTGCCGCCGCCGCCGAGTTCCGTGGTGATGAAGACCTTGCCCATCTCCTCGGCCGCGGTGTCGTACATGCCGACCGCATCGATCTCCAGCATCTTCATCGAATAGGGCGCGGCAAAGGCAGTCACGAAGTCGAAAGCCTGCGCCTCCTGCTGCTTGTTCGGCAGGATATGGGCTGCGCAGAACGGCAGAAAATCGAGCGTCTTGCCGCCGGAATGGAAGTCGAGAACGATATCCGCCATCGGCAGAAGCACACGCTGGAAATAATCGGCGACCTTCTCCGTCACCGTGCCGTCCGGCCGGCCCGGAAAGCTGCGGTTCATGTTGCCTTTGTCGATCGGCGAGGTCCTGGTTCCCGTCTGAAACGCCGGATAATTCATGGCCGGCACGATGATAACCGTGCCCTTCACCGCCTCGGCCTTCAGCGTGCGGGCAAGATCAAAGAGCGCGATCGGTCCTTCATACTCGTCGCCGTGATTGCCGCCGGTCAGAAGGGCCGTTGGCCCCTTGCCGTTCCGGATGACGGTTATCGGGATCATCACCGACCCCCAGGCGGAATCGTCACGGCTGTAAGGCAGCCGCAGGAAGCCGTGCTGGACACCCTCGGCGGCGAAATCCACCGTCGCGCTGATCGGCGACGGTCGCAAGCCAATCTCGTTCATGACAGCCTCAATCCTTGACCATCAGTCTGCGCGGCACGTTGGCGAAGCATTCGACGCCGCTCTCGGTGATGAGGATGCTCTCGGTCGTCTCGAAACCCATGTCGTCGAGCCAGAGGCCGGTCATGAAGTGGAAGGTCATGCCGGGCTTCAGCTCCGTCCGGTCGCCCGGCCGCAGGCTCATGGTGCGTTCGCCCCAGTCCGGCGGATAGGATAGGCCGATCGGGTAACCGGTGCGGTTGTCCTTGACGATGCCGTATTTTTTCAGGACCGCGAAGAATGCATTGGCGATGTCCTCGCAGGTGTTTCCGGGTTTCGCGACCGCAAGACCGGCCTCCATGCCTTCCAGCGTCGCTTTTTCGGCATCGAGAAAGGCCTGCGTCGGCTTGCCGAGGAAGACGGTGCGTGACAGCGGCAGATGATAGCGATTGTAGCAGCCGGCAATCTCGAAGAAGGTGCCCTCGCCCTTTTTCAACGGCCGGTCGTCCCAGGTCAGATGCGGAGCAGATGCTTCGACGCCGGACGGCAGCAGCGGTACGATCGCCGGATAATCGCCGCCGATGCCGTCGACGCCGCGGGTGCCGGCGTCATAGATTTCCGCGACCAGATCGCATTTGCGCATGCCGACTTCGATCTTGTCGAAGATGCGCGCGTGCATGGCTTCGACGATCCGGGCGGCATTGCGCATGTATTTGATCTCGGTCTCGCTCTTGATCGCCCGCTGCCAGTTGACCAGCGCGGTCGCGTCGACGAAGCGGGCGTTCGGCAGGTGCTTCTGCAGGGCCGCAAAGGCTGCCGCCGAGAACCAGTAATTGTCCATCTCGACGCCGATCGTCAGCTTGCCGAAGCCGCGTTCGGTCAGGATCCCGCAGAGGACGTCCATCGGATGACGTTCGGTCGACTGCACATAGTGATCGGGATAGCCGACGATGTTGTCATGCTTCAGATAGGCGGTGAACTTGGCGCCGTTGGCATCCTGGCCGCGGCCGAACCAGATTGGTTCGCCCTGCGGTGGCACGATCACCGCCTGGTGCACATAAAAGGACCAGCCGTCATAGCCGGTCAGCCAGGCCATGTTCGACGGGTCACTGACGATCAGGAGGTCTACGCCCTTCGCCTCCATGGCGCGCCGTGTCTTTTCCAGCCGCGCGGCATATTCGCCGAGCGAAAACTTCAAATTGGGCTGGGTCATGTTTCTTCCCTTCTCCGGCGAATGCCGGTCAGCTTTCGAATGGGGTCCCGGCATTCGCCGCGCCGGCGCGGGCAAAAGCGAGCGTGGCGATGGCGGTATCCTGGATGCCGGTTCCCGTGAGGTCGGCGATGGTGATCTGGTGGTCGCTCGTCCGTCCTTGCGCCTGGCCGGCAACGATCTGGCCGAGTTCGGCGAAGACTTCTTCCATCGCGACCAGGCCGGCATCGATTGCGTGGTGCAGCTCGCCCAGACACCGCGTCTGTTTCAGGCTGTCGGCGACATAGAGGCCGGCGCCGGCGATGGCGGCCGGATCGATCTCGTTCTTGTGTTCCGCATCCGAGCCCATGGCCGTCAGATGCTGTCCGGGTTCCAGCCACCCGGCCTCAATGATCGGGCTTTCCGCGGGTGTGGTGGTGACGATGAGGTCGGCGCCGCCGATTGCACCCCTGGGGTCCAATGTCACGGTGACGGGAAAACCGAGCTTTCCCGCGAGTTCGGCTGCCGCGGCTTGCGCTTTGGTGGCATCCCGCGCCCAAATCCTGGCTTCGCGGATCGGCCGCACCAGCGTCAGCGCTTCGAGCTGCAGCCGCGCCTGAACGCCTGCTCCGAAGATGGCGGCTACGGAGGCATTTTCCCGCGACAGATGTTTTGCCGCGACGGCGCCGGCTGCGGCGGTGCGCACATCGGTCAGATAGCCATTGTCCAGCAGCAGCGCCTGCACCAGGCCCGTTCGGCTCGACAGCAGCACCATCATACCGTTGGTGCTCGGCAGGCCGATCTTCGGATTGTCGAAGAAGCCGGGGCTGATCTTGATTGCGAAACCTTCGATGCCGGGCACATAGGCGGTCTTCACATCGACTTCGCCGCGATATTCCGGAATGTCGAGCCGCAGGATCGGCGGCATGGCGACGGTCTTGGTGGCAAGCGCTGCGAAAGCTTGCTCGATGCAGGCGACCGCATCGCGATCGAGCGCGATGATCTTCCGCAATTCTGCTTCCGTCAGAATGATCATCCGGCTCATGGCCCACCCTCCCCGAAGATTGCCGTCTCGCCGTTGATCACCCGGCGGTGCTGTTCCATGTCGACATTCCGCCCGGACAGGATCGCGACGACGGGACCGCGGGAGCTGATCTTTCCCGCAAGCAGCGCTGCGATGCCGACGGCGCCCGCGCCTTCGATGATCTCGCGTTCGCTGAAATAGGCGTGGCGCATGCCGGCAGCGATTTCCGTTTCCGTCAGCAGGATGACGCCGTCGAGAAGTTCGCGGCACATCGCGAAGGTCACGCGATTGTCGAGGCCAATGCCGCCGCCGAGCGAGTCGGCAAGGCTCGGCACCTCCTCGACCTGCACCGGCCACCCGGCATCGAGGCTCGCCTTCATCGCCGCACCCCGCTCCATCGTCAGGCCGATCACCTTGGTCTTCGGACTGACGCCTTTGATGGCGGCGGCAACGCCCGCCGCCAAGCCGCCGCCCGAGAGCGGTACCAGCACAGTCGCGGCGTCCGGCAAGGCATCGATGATTTCGAGCCCCAGCGTCCCCTGGCCTGCGACAACAACCGGATGATCGAAGGGCGGAACCATCACCAGCCCCTCCTCGCGGACCAGCCGGTCGACCTCCTGCTGCGCCTCGTCCTGTGATCGTCCGACGATGCGCACATCGGCACCGAGGCGGCGGATTTCTAAAATCTTGTTCTCCGGCACCAACCGCGACATGCAGATGGTTGCGACAGCACCATGCGCCTTCGCCGCATGGGCAAGCGCCCGGCCATGATTTCCGGTCGAGGCTGCAACGACGCCGCGCAAGCGTTGCTCCGGCGACAGGGACAGCACCGCATTGGTCGCACCGCGCAACTTGAAACTGCCGGTCGTCTGATAATGTTCGAGCTTCAGCCAGATGGGAGTGCCGGCGATCTCGCCGAGCGATGCCGACTGCACGATCGGTGTGGCAAGCACCCGGCCCGTAATGTGCCGCGCCGCCGCACGAATGTCCTCCAGCGTAACAGACAAAGCGCTCACCATGATCTCAGCCTTCGCGATAAGGCTTGGTCATCAGCTGACCGAGTTCGGGCCGCGGCCGATCATCGCCGCAAAGCCTGAGGCAAGCCCAGGCCGTCGCGAGATTGCTGGTGACCACGGGTTTGCCGGTCTCGACTTCGATCCGGGCGGCGACCTGAGCGGCGCGCAGGGCCGTGCAGGAGATGAACAGCGCATCGGATTGCGGCGCCAGCACCTGGCGCGCGAAAGCGGCAATTTCATCCGGCGCGATCCGCGCCATTTCGCGATCATCCGTCAGGCCGAGACAGGTGAAGCGGTCGATCGTAAAACCGAGATCCGCGAAATAATCCGCCATCGGCCGGCTGGTCTCGATCGTATAGGGCGTCAGCATCGAAATCCGCCTGGCGCCGAGCGCCTTCAGACCCTTCACCGCCGCAGCCGTCGGCGTCACCACGGGAACGCCGGGTTTGGACGCGTGGATCGCCGCTTCGATGTTGCGGTCGCCGATGACGACAGAGGCGGAGGTGCAGGAATACATGACGGCATCGAGCGCCTCATCCGGCAGGATCAGGGCTGCGCCTTGCGTCAGCGACGGCTGCATCTTCAGGAGGTTTTCCGGTGTGACCGGATTGGCGTAGTGGATGCGGCTGACATAGACGCCGATGCGATCGCTGGCGACCATGCGCTGAAAGTCCACCTCCGTCGTGTGGTCCGTCGCCAGAATGACCAGGCCGATGCGCTTTTCGAGCGGCCGATCGTCCAGTCGCGGCAGCCGGCCGGCCGGGATGATTTCGATCTTTGCGGGCATGGTCAATCATCCATCCTGGCGTAACGTTCCTCGAGCCAGCGCAAGCCCACGACCGAAATCAGGCTGATGACGAGGAAGAATACGCCGACCAGCGTCATCGGCTCGATGTAGCGGTAGTTGCTGTTGGCGATGCTCTTTGCCTGGTTCATCAGTTCGAGCACGGTGATCGCCGAAAGCAGCGGCGTCTCCTTGAACATGGCGATGAAATAATTGGCGAGTGCCGGGATCATCGGCGGGATCGCCTGCGGCAGGACCACGTGGATCCAGGCCTGGCGCGTCGTCAGATTGGTGGCCTTGGCCGCTTCCCATTGTCCGCGCGGCACATTCTCGATGCCGGCGCGATAGACCTCGGCAGTATAGGTTGCATAATGAATGCCCATACCGATGACGCCGGCGACCAACGGCGCCAGCCGGATGCCGATATCCGGCAGCACGTAGAAGATGAAGTAGAGCTGCACCAGCAGCGGCGTGCCGCGGATAAATTCCGAGATGAAGCCGACCGTGCGCGACACGGCGGCGACCGGTGACCGCCGCGCAATGGCAAGACCCAGGCCGACAACCATGGCAACGGCAGCGCCGAGGATGGTCGCAAGAAGAGTGATCTTGAACCCTTCGAGAAGGGTCGGCATGATTTGCCAGACGAAGTCCCAATCCCATTCCATCCGATCAGGTCCTTATGCCGTCGAGGCTGCGCGCCATCCGCCGTTCCAGCCAGCGCATCGCCGCCGAAATCGCCAAGGCCATGAGGAAATAGAGAATGAGGATCGTCGCGAAGGGCACCAGCGTATTGCCGGTCTGCGCCCGCACCACCTGCGCCTGAAAGGTCATATCCGTCAGCGAGATCAGCGATACGACTGCCGTGCCCTTCAGAAGCTCGATTGCGTTGTTGCAGAAGGTCGGCAGCATCAGCGGCAGCGCCTGCGGCAGGATGACGTGGCGCATGCGCTGGTATCGTGACAGGTTGAGCGCAACGCAGGCTTCCGACTGTTCGCGCCCGACGGCCTTGACGGCACCGCGTACCACTTCCGCCGCATAGGCGCCGACGTTCAAGCCGAGCGCCAGGACACCCGCCTGCAGCGGCGTGAGTGTCAGGCCGGCAAAAGGCAGCACAAAATAGACCCAGAAGAGCTGGACGAAGATCGAGGTGCCACGGAAGAACTCGATGTAGGCGGTTGCCAGAGCCCGCACGGCTAAGAAGCGCGACAGACGGCCGAGGCCCGCCAGGAAGGCCATGACAAGCGCCAGCGCAGATCCCATGATCGTCAGCTGGAGCGTCACCAGGGCGCCATCAAGGATCAGTGTCAGATAGCCGGACCATACCGACATCGGCAACTCACTTCTCTGGAGATCGTTCGGGGATAAGCTGGCCGTGCCCAAGGCACGGCCAGCTGCTCGCCTCGATTACTTCGCCGCGGCGCAGAGCTTGTCGCGGCTTGTCGACATCGCCGCCTTGGCCGAGAAGCCGTAGGGCTCGATGATCTTGGCGAATTCGCCCGATTCCTTCAGCTTCTTAAGCTCGACGTCAAAGGCGTCGCGCAGTGCGACGTCCTGCTTGCGGAAGGCGGCGCCATCGCAATAGACCGGCGCATTGACAACGGGAGCGACGGTTTCGAGATTGGGATCATTCGCCTTGGCCATCAGGTCGTGGATCGACAGAACCGGCAGCGAATAGACGTCGATGCGGCCATCCTGCAGCATCTTGATGCCGCTCTGGCCATCCGGAACGACGATGACACGGTCGCGCGGCACGTCGGCCTCAAGCGCCAGCTTCTCCTCGGTGCCGCCGCCCGGCGCGCCGATCTTGGCGTCCGGATTGTCGGCGATGTCCTTGTAGCTCGTCAGCTTCAGCGGGTTGCCCTTCTTCAGAGCGAAGGCCTCGGCGTCGCAGAGGATCGGCTCGGAATAAGCAACGGCATTGCAACGCTCCGGCTTCATGAACAGCCCCGCCGTAATCGCGTCATGACGACCGGCCTGCAGGCCGGGGATCATCGCGCCATATTCCGAGATCGAAGCCACCACTTCCTTGACGCCGAGTTTTTCGAAGATCGCGCGCGCCACATCGGGCGCGGCGCCCGACACTTTGCCATCGGCGCCGACGGCCGTAAACGGCGGCTCGTTGGCGATGGCGATACGGGCAAAGCCCTGCTCCTTCAGCTGCTCGAGCTTGTCATCGGCGGCGGATGCCGGGCCGGCCGCCGCCATCAGCAGCACCGACAGGCTGGCGGCGGTCAAAAGATATCCTGCTTTCATCGTTCCCAACTCCTCTGGCTTTCCTTGAGTTTGTTCTTTGCGGGCAATGTCTGTGGTCAGACGCGGTGCCCCGCCGCAATGATCTTGCGCAGGAAGGTCTGCGTCCTCTCCTGCGTCGGATTGCGAAAGATATCGCCCGGCTTGCCTTCCTCGACGATCTTGCCGCGATCGAAGAACAGCACACGGTCGGCGAAATCATGGGCGAAGCCCATTTCATGGGTGACGAGAAGCATGGTCATGTCGGTTTCGGACGCCAGCCGGCGCATGACGTTCAGCACCTCCTCGACCAGTTCCGGGTCAAGCGCCGAGGTCACCTCGTCAAACAGCATGATCTTCGGCGACAGCGCCAGCGCCCGGGCAATGGCGACGCGCTGCTTCTGCCCGCCGGAAAGCTGCGCCGGGACGCTTCTCGCCTTGTCGGCCAGGCCGACCATGTCGAGAAGCTCCATTGCCCGCTTTTCGGCCTGCGGCCGTTTGATGCCCTTCGTCAGCATCGGCGCCAAGGTCACATTGTCGAGCACGCATTTGTGCGGAAAGAGATTGAAGTGCTGGAAAACCATGCCGATCTTTTCGCGCATGCGATGCAGGTGCCGCTCATTGGCTGCCACCAACCCGTTGCTATCAGGCATGTGATAGAGCTGTTCGCCATCGACCTCGATATGGCCGCCGCTGATCGTCTCCAGCGTCATCAGGATGCGCAGGATCGTCGTCTTGCCGGAGCCGGACGGCCCGATCAGCGCCAGCTTTTCGCCCGGCATGACATTCATCGACAGGCCGTCGAGCACGGTCAGCGGGCCGTATCTCTTCACGATGTTGTCGATGCGGATGATGGGCTGAGGCATTCATGTCTCTCCCTGTTGAGACAAGCAATGCCCTAACGATGACGGCCGATCAAAATCATGTCAATTCGTAAAATAATATCATGACAATTATTCTGCGTGTGCTCAAAGGCACGGCAACGGCTTAAATCGCAAGCAGCAGCTCTTCCGGATTTCCCTGCGCCAGTGAGGCGACGATACCAAGCCCGGTGCGCAATTCGTCTTCCGTCGTCGAACCCAGCGAAATGCGCACGGCCGGCGTCCAGCCCTGATCGGCGGTGCGGAACGATTTGCCAGGCGCGATCGCTACGCCGCGCAGCCTTGCTTGCGAGACGAACCCGTCTTCCTCATGGTTGCCGGAGAGCGGCAGCCAAACGTGCAGGCTTTGCGGATGCGCCCGGTAGGACAAACCGGCCAGCATCTCCGCCGCAATCGCATGCCGGCTGGCAAGGGCGCGGCGCTGCCAGTTGACGAGTTCCATCGCCGTGCCGTCGCTGACCCAGCGGGTAGCAATCTCGGCCATGGCAGGTGTCGCCATCCAGCTGGAAACGAGATGCCGATTGGCGACGGCGGCGACATAGCGGTCGGGTGCGACGAGGTAGCCGATCCGCAGCCCCGGAACGGTGATCTTGGTGAAGCTCGTGACGTAGAGCGTCCGCTCCGGCGCAAAGGCGGCCATCGGCGGCGCGCGGTTTTCGACCATCGGACCGAGAACATCGTTTTCGATGATCGCGATGTCATGCTTTGCGGCGACGGCGGCGAGCGCCTGCCGGCGCTCCGCGCTCATCAGCGCCGCCATCGGATTGATCACCGAGGGCTGCAGGAAAATTGCCCGGATCGGCCCCGTGCGACAGGCTTCATCAAGCGCCTCGGGGATCATGCCCTGCTCATCGATCGCCAGCCCTTCGAGGTGCAGGCCGAGATAGCCGCAGAGCGGCACGAGCGTATGGTGACTGACCGCCTCTGTCGCGATGGTCGAGCCGGGCGGCGCGACGCTCATCAGCGCCACCGTCATGCCCGAGGTCGCGCCGTTCGTCACGCTGATATTCAGCGGCGACACCTCCAGTCCGCAGCGCGCCAGCCATTCGGTGGCAACGGCGCGGTGGCGCGGAAAGACCATGTTCGGCCGGAACGACAGGGCCGAGCTGGAGGGCAGGTTTTCCGAAAGCCAGCCGAAGGCCTGGCGCAGCCTTTCCAGATGGATCTGCTCGCAGACCGGCTTCAGGATCGACAGATCAATCACCTCGCCCAGCCGTTCCGGCAGATAAGGCGGCTCCGGCTCGCGCGGCCTGGTCTGGACGAAGCTGCCGCGTCCGATCTCGCCGGAGATCAGCCCCCGGCGGCTGAGCTCGTCATAGGCGCGGCTGACCGTCTGCACCGAAAGCTGCAGGTCATCCGCCAGTTTGCGGTGCGGCGGCAATTGCGTGCCGTCGGAGAGCTTGCCGTCGGTAATCGCGTTGGCGATCTGCTCGGCAAGCGAGAGATAGGCCGGCCTGCGGAGTTGCGAGGGATCGGGGCGCCACTTTGTCATGATTTCAACACTGCTGAAAATCAGTTCAATTGACAATGCCAAAATGCGCTTCCATTGTCTTTTCGCTGCGTTTGAAATGATTTCTTTCTAAAGAAAGCACCATGAAGCTCGACGCCATCGACCTGCGCATTCTCGACGCCGTCCAGCGCGACGGCCGCATCACCAAGCTGGCGCTGGCCGAAAAGGCCGGACTGTCGCCGACGCCGTGCTGGATGCGGCTGCGCAAGCTCGAAAAGGCAGGCATCATCACCGGCTACCACGCCCGCGTCGCGCCGCGGCGCATCGCCCCGGTCGCCAGCGTGATGATGGAGGTGACGCTCGCCAACCATCGTCAGGCGGATTTCGAACGCTTCGAGCGCGCCGTCGCCGCAATCGCGGAGATCGTCGCCTGCTGGTCGGTCGGCGGTGGCGTCGATTATATCCTAAAGATCATCGCCCCCGATATCGACGCCTATCAGCGGCTGGTCGACGGGCTTCTCGACCGCGAACTCGGCATCGACCGCTATTTCACCTACATCGTCACCAAAACGGTGAAGGAGGAAACAGTGCTTCCGGTGTCTTCCTTCGCCGCCATCGGCGATGAACAAAGCGCGCGCTAGAGCGCCGCGCGTCCAAAAGGACGCGCTAAGGACGCTCTAACACCTTTAACTGGCGCATAATCCTTTCCAAAAATCGATTTTCGGGGTTATGCGCTAGCCAATCTCTCTGTTAAGGCGCCATCCTTTAGACCATCTCTCTCTTTTCGCCTCCGCCAACAGACAATCTCTCGTCCGCTCCCATGGAAGACTTCATGTCACCGCAAAGGAGATTGGACATGACCGCCGTTTTTGCCCGCCCCGCCTATCATGACGCGCTGTCGCGGCTTTCCGACCGTCATCTCCTGCGCGATCTTGCCTATGTCGGCGGCCGATGGATCGCCGGCACGACGGGCAAAAGTTTCGAAGTTACCGATCCGGCTTCCTCGGGGACGCTGGCCTGGGTTGCGAACCTCGGCGCGGAGGAGACGGTAGCGGCGATCGATGCAGCATCGGAGGCCTTTGCCGCCTGGCGCGCGATGCTGCCGCAGAACCGCGCGGCGATCCTGCGCAACTGGCACGCGCTGATGCTCACGGCCAAGGAGGATCTGGCGCTGATCATGACGCTCGAACAGGGCAAACCGCTGGCGGAATCGCGCGGCGAGATCGATTACGCCGCCTCCTTCGTCGAATGGTATGCCGAGGAAGGCAAGCGGCTGAACGCCGAGAGCGTCACCAGCCACCTGCCCGGCGCCGAAATGATCGTCCGGCGCGAGGCGCTCGGCGTCGTCGGCATCGTCACGCCGTGGAATTTCCCCGCTGCGATGATCACCCGAAAGGCAGCCGCCGCGCTCGCCGCCGGCTGCACGGTCGTCGCCCACCCCTCCTCCGAGACACCGCTTTCGGCGCTTGCGCTTGCCGAACTCGGCGAACGGGCCGGCATTCCGGCCGGCGTCTTCAACGTCGTCACCGGCAATGCCGCGACGATCGTCGGACGCATGTGTGCCGACACCCGCCTGCGTGCCATCAGCTTCACCGGTTCCACCGGGATCGGACGGCTGATCGCTGCCCAATGTGCGCCGACCCTGAAGCGGCTGGTGATGGAGCTCGGCGGTCACGCCCCGCTGATCGTCTTTGACGACGCTGATATCGCCAAGGCGGTCGAGATCGCCGTCGACGCCAAGTTTGCCACATCGGGCCAGGATTGCCTTGCCGCCAACCGGATCTTCGTCCAGCGGCGGATCGCCGATGCATTCGCCAAGGCTTTTGCCGCCCGAATTGCCAAATTGAGGGTCGGCGCCGGGCTCGAGGATGGCGCCGAGATCGGGCCGCTGATGCATGAACGCGCCGTCGCCAAGGTCGAGGAGCAGGTCTCCGACGCGCTGGCGCGCGGCGCCCGGCTCATCGCCGGCGGCAGGCGCCACAAGGCCGGCCAGCTTTTCTATGAGCCGACGCTGCTGACCGAAGTGCCGGCGGATGCACTGATCATGCGCGAGGAAACCTTCGGGCCTGTGGCGGCCGTGACCACCTTCGACACGGAAGAAGAGGTCATTGCCCGCGCCAACGATACCGAATACGGCCTCGTCGCCTATATCGTCACGGAGAACGGCGCCCGCCAGATGCGCCTCGGGCGCGCACTGGAATATGGCATGGTGGCAGTCAACCGCGTGAAGATCACCGGCGGCCCCATACCCTTCGGCGGCTGGAAGCAGTCCGGCCTCGGCCGCGAGGGTTCCCGCCATGGGCTCGAAGCCTTCACCGAGCTCAAGTATCTCTGCATCGACACGGCCGTCTGACCCTCGATGTCAAGCGCGCCCGCATTTCAAGAAAGAGGATAGGACATGCTCGACAGAAGCAACGAACTTACCGCCTGGGACCGAGATCATTTCTTCCATCCCTCGACCCATATGGGCATGCATGCGCGCGGCGAAACGCCGACCCGGGTCGTTGCCGGCGGCGAAGGCGTCTACATCACCGACACAACAGGCCGGAAGAGCCTCGACGCCTTTGCCGGCCTCTATTGCGTCAATGTCGGCTATGGTCGCCAGAAGATCGCCGACGCGATCGCCGAACAGGCGAAGAACCTGGCCTATTACCACGCCTATGTCGGCCACGGCACCGAAGCCTCGATTACGCTGTCGAAGATGATCATCGACCGCGCGCCTGATGGCATGAGCCGCGTCTATTTCGGCCTGTCGGGCTCGGATGCCAACGAGACCAACATCAAGCTGATCTGGTACTACAACAACATCCTCGGCCGCCCGGAGAAGAAGAAGATCATCTCGCGCTGGCGCGGCTATCACGGTTCCGGCGTCATGACCGGCAGCCTGACCGGCCTTGCGCTCTTCCACAACGCCTTCGACCTGCCGCGGGCGCCGGTGCTGCATACCGAAGCGCCCTATTATTTCCGCCGCCCCGACCGGTCGATGGACGAGGAGCAGTTTTCGCAATATTGCGCCGACAAGCTCGAGGAGATGATCATCGCCGAAGGCCCGGACACGGTCGCTGCCTTCATCGGCGAACCCATCCTCGGCACAGGCGGTATCGTGCCGCCGCCGACAGGCTATTGGCAGAAGATCCAGGCCGTGCTCGACAGATATGACATTCTGCTCGTCGCCGACGAAGTCGTCACCGGCTTCGGCCGTCTCGGCACGATGTTCGGCTCGGATCACTACAGCATGAAGCCGGATCTGATCACCATCGCCAAAGGCCTGACCTCGGCCTATGCTCCGCTTTCCGGCACGATCGTCTCCGACAAAATGTGGCAGGTGCTGGTGCAGGGCTCCGACCAGATGGGGGCGATCGGTCACGGCTGGACCTACTCCGCCCATCCGATCTGCGCTGCCGCCGGCATTGCCAATCTCGAACTGATCGACGAACTCGGCATCGTCGAGAATGCCGGTACGACCGGCGCCTATTTCCGCTCGGAACTGACAAAAGCTCTCGGCAGCCACCGACATGTCGGCGAAGTCCGTGGTGACGGGCTGATGGCGGCAATCGAATTCGTTGAGGACAGGGACGACCGCAAATTCTTCGATCCCAGCCGCAAGATCGGCCCGCAGGTGGCCGCCGCCCTTCTTGAACGCGGCGTCATCGGCCGCGCCATGCCGCAGGGCGATATTCTCGGCTTTGCCCCGCCGCTCTGCCTGACACGCGAAGAGGCCGACATCGTCGTCAAGGCCGCGGCAGAGACGATCGAAACCGTCTTCAACAGCATCTGAGGGAGAAGAGCGGCATGACGATCCCGGAAAAGATGGCGGCCGTATTGCTCATCGGCCATGGCGGAATGGACAAGCTCGTCTACCGCGACGACGTATCGGTGCCGACGCCTGCGGACGGCGAGGTGCTGATCCGCGTCACCGCCTGCGGCATGAACAATACCGATGTCTGGGTGCGCGAGGGTGCCTATGGTACCGAGGACGACCCGGCCGCCGTCTCCACCTGGCGCCGGCAGGGCAATACACTGAGCTTCCCGCGCATTCAGGGCACCGATACGGTCGGTCACATCGTCGGCGTCGGTGCCGGCGTCGATCCGGCACGCATCGGTCAACGTGTCATGGTCGACTTCTCGATCTACAACCGCGACGACGACAGCCTCGCCGACATCGATTACATGGGCCATGGCCGCGACGGCGGCTACGCCGAATATATGGCATTGCCGGCCGAAAACGCCCATCTCGTCGCAACCGATCTGACCGACGTCGAACTCGCCACCTTCTGCTGCGCCTATCTGACCGGCGAACGCATGCTGGAGCGGGCAAGGCTTGTCGCCGGCGAACGTATCCTCGTCACCGGCGCCTCGGGCGGCGTCGGCTCGGCGATCATCCAGCTTGCACGCGCCCGCGGCGCCATCCCCATCGCGGTCGCCGGTCCCGGCAAGGAGGCGGCGATGATCGAGATCGGCGCCGAAGCTGTGGTGACCCGCGGCAGGGGCGATCTGGTCGAAGCCGTTTATTCGGCAGCCGGCGGACAGCCGATCGATGTCGTCGCCGATCTGGTCGGCGGCCCGCTGTTCAACGACCTCTTGAAGATCCTGCGCCCGGAAGGGCGCTACACCACGGCCGGCGCCATCGCCGGCCCGGTCGTCCAGCTCGACCTCAGGACCATGTATCTGAAGCAGTTGGAATTGCACGGCTCAAGCCAGGGCAGCCGCGCCGACTTCCGCCGGCTTGTCGGTTATATCGAGAGCCGGAAGATCCGGCCCCTCGTCGGCGGCGTCTACCCCTTGTCGGAATTCCACCGCGCCCAGACCGATTTCGTGGCGAAGAACTTCGTCGGCAAATTGGTCGTGGTTCCAGACAAGAGATAAGCGCGATCTCCGAGCACGCCGCAGGCGAACCTTATCGGCCCTGCGGCGTTTCACGGCCATGGACACGGGCAAAACGACATACCTCACCTCTGCCGAACTCGGGCGAATTCGGCGCGCTGTCGGCATAGCCCGTCTGATGGATACGGCGGTTCGGTTGCCGGTCATCGGCGTACGGATCGGCGCGGACTCGGTCCTCGGCCTCATCCCGGCCGTCGGCGACATTGCCGGATCCCTGATCGGTCTTTTCATCATCGATGAAGCAAGGCGTCTCGGCCTTCCCACTCACAAACTCGCACGCATGGCCGCCAATCTCGGCGTCGACGCCGCCTGCGGCACGGTTCCCCTGATCGGCGATATTTTCGACGTCTATTTCAAGTCTCATCGCCGCAACGTCGGCATCATCCTCGACCATTTCGGCGTGAACGAAGACGAGCTGAATCAGCGCATTTGACGAGGTCGGCCGCCACCTGCTGCTGCTCTTGGCGAGGAGCCCCTGCGAGGCTCGACGCCGATCCACCATCCGACTCCGTTTGAGCCAACAGAATGGTTCAATCTGACAGGGCTTTAAAGATCAGTCAAAGCGCCCGCCGTCTTCACCGCGTGATCAAGAACAAATTGCAGCTTGGCAGCGTGGCCGAAACCTGGCTCGTCCGGCTGTCCTTTTCGCACGGCGTTGGCAAATCGTTGGAAATTGGTGATGACCGGTTCGACTTCGATCTTGCGCCAGATTGCCTTGTCGGCGTCAGCGCCTTCACAGGTCCTCAGCGTCGAGCCCTCAGGCGTATGCACCACCTCCAGCGCGCCCTTGTCTCCATGCAGGCGCAGGCGCAATTCGTTCAGATGGCCAGTCGCCCATCGCGTTGCATGGATAACGCCAGCCGCACCGTTTTCGAGTTCAGCCATCATCAAGAAACTGTCATTTGCATCGAGGTCGTATTCCCCGATCCGGTTGCCAGGGCTTTTGTCGAACACTTTAAGATGCGATGCCGCCGCCTTGACGTCGCTTCCGGCGGCAAAGACCGCGAAGTCGAGAATATGGATACCGACATCACCAAGCACACCATTGGAGCCGTGTTTCGTCGACAGCCGCCAAAGCCATTGCGATTCCTTGGTCCAGTCTCCCCAAGCCTTTGAGACCAACCAGCTCTGGAGATAGGAGGCTTCGAAATGCCGGATCGCGCCGAGACGTCCGTCAAGCACCATCCTGCGCGCTGCTTGCAGCGGCGCGACATTCCGGTATGTCAGGTTTACCATTGTGACCTTGCCGGACGCCGCCGCGGCGTCGGCCATCTCCTTGGCCTCGCGGTAGTTCACCGCCAACGGCTTCTCGCAGAGCACATGCTTGCCGGCGCGAAGTATCTTCATCGTCGTGGAATAGTGGGCGCGATCCGGCGTGACATTGGTCACGGCATCAAACTCCCCCCAGGCGAGAGCGTCATCGAGCGATGTGAAAGTCAGCGGGATAGCATGCCTGAGCGCGAAAGCCCGCAACCGGACCTCGTCCGTATCGACGGCGGCAACAATTTTGACGCCGGCGATTTCCGAGAAATTCATGGCATGGGTATTTGCCCATCCTCCGGTTCCGAGAATGATCAAGCGCATCTTTGTCCTCATGGCTGTTTGTCGAATTGTTGGCAGCAAAATCGGTCGTCTTTCGCAAGCGCCCGACGCTCTTGCCAAGGAAGAGATCAGCCCGTTTCTTCCGGGCCAACCCTGGCTTGGCGTCCACGCGAGTAAGGTGTCTCAGCTCCTCAGCGGTAACCGGCTTCGCCGGCCTGGTGAAGTCTAGGGCCACGTTCAACGATCGGCTCCAGTGCTTTTTCTACCGGCACATTTGGAGCGTCGGTAATGCTCGTCAACGACCCCTGCGGGTTATAGGCCCACTTCACGCCATTGATCAGCACCTTCTGGACATTGATGTC
This sequence comes from Rhizobium sp. NZLR11, assembly GCF_019685115.1. Taxonomy (NCBI): domain Bacteria; kingdom Pseudomonadati; phylum Pseudomonadota; class Alphaproteobacteria; order Hyphomicrobiales; family Rhizobiaceae; genus Rhizobium; species Rhizobium sp. NZLR11. Next base: position 478,922 of record NZ_JABDWD010000002.1, read on the forward strand.
GTGATAGGTCGGATAGGTTTCGTGGCCGGGGCGGAAATAGAAGATGTTGCCGGCGCCACGGCGCCAGGTCAGGCCCGAGCGGAACACTTCGCCGCCCTGGAACCAGGAGATGAATACCGTTTCGAGCGGCTCCGGCACCGAGAACTGCTCGCCGTACATTTCCTCGTTCTCGAGCTCGAAATGCTCGCCGATGCCTGCGGCGATCGGATGGCGCTGGTTGATCGTCCACAGCCGCTCGCGCTCGCCCGCCTCACGCCATTTCAGCGCGCAGGGCGTGCCCATCAGCCGCTTGAAGATTTTCGAGAAATGCCCGGAATGCAGGACAAGCAGGCCCATGCCTTCCCAGACGCGCTTGGCGACCCGCTCGACGACGATGTCAGAGACCGCGCCATGATCCTTGTGGCCCCACCAGGTCAACACGTCGGTTTCGGCAAGGCGGGCTTCGCTGAGGCCGTGTTCCGGCTCCTGCAGCGTCGCTGTCGTCGCTGAAATATCGGAATCGCTATTCAGCGCATTGGCGATCGCCGTGTGCATGCCTTCGGGATAGATGCCCCGGACGATTTCATTGGTGTTCTCATGGATGTTTTCACCCCAGACAATGGTGCGAATGGTCACGTTGTTCACTCCTGGTAGTTAAACGGATCGAGCCTTGGGAAGAGCATCGACCCTGGGAAGATCAGGCAGCCCGCAGGGATGCCCGCTCCAGCGCCCGGCCTGAGGGGTCGAAACGGTGGACATGGCCGGCAAGTGGTGCAAGGCCAAGCGTCTGGCCTGGCTCGTGACGGGAGACACCGGCCTCCCGCACGATGAGCGGCTCGTCCGCCCCGATATCCACATAGACAAAGCTATCGGAGCCGAGGATTTCCGAATGAATGACCGTGCCGCTCCAAATCGGCGACTCGGCCGTGATGCGAACGTGCTCTGCGCGCACGCCGATTGTATGGCTGTCATAGGGCTGTGCCAGCCCGCCCGACAGGAAGTTCATTTTTGGCGAACCGATGAAGCCGGCAACGAAGAGCGAATTGGGGCTTTCGTAAAGCTCCAGCGGCGTGCCGATCTGCTCGACGACGCCGTCCCTCAACACGCAGATCCGATCGGCCAGCGTCATCGCCTCGACCTGATCATGAGTCACATAGATCATCGTCGTGTTGTGCATGCTGCGATGAAGCTTGGCGATTTCCAGCCTGGTCGCGACGCGAAGCGCCGCATCGAGGTTGGACAGCGGCTCGTCGAAAAGAAAGACCTTGGGATCGCGGACGATCGCCCGCCCGATTGCGACGCGCTGACGCTGTCCGCCGGAAAGCTGGCGCGGCAAGCGATCCAAATAGGGTGAGAGCTGCAGCATACCCGCCGCCTCTTCAACACGCTGGCGGCATTCGTCTCTGGTGCGCCCGGACAGTTTCATGCCGAAAGCCATGTTGTCGAAGACCGTCATATGCGGATAGAGCGCATAGGACTGGAACACCATGGCGATCCCTCGCTTCGATGGCGCGTGCTGATTCACCATCGTGCTGTCAAAGGAGAGGGTTCCTGACGTAATGTCCTCCAGGCCGGAGATAAGCCGCAGCAGCGTGGACTTACCGCATCCCGACGGCCCCACAAACACCATGAACTCGCCTCTGCGGATGTCCATCGTCACGCCCTTGATCACCTCGAAAGCACCGAAGCTCTTGCGGATATTCTCCAGTCGAATTTCTGCCATGTCCTACTCCTCAACCCTTGACGCCGCCGGCGGTCAGTCCCGAAATGATCCGGCGCTGGAATATCAAAACAAGCACGACAACCGGCACGGTGACGATTACCGACGCCGCCATGATGTTGCCCCAGGGGATCTCGAATTCGCTGTTGCCCGACAGCAGGGCGATGGCCACTGGGACGGTCCGCTGCGTATCCGATGATGTGAATGTCAGCGCAAAAAGGAACTCGTTCCACGCGGCGATGAAAGCAAGCAGCCCGGTCGTCACCAGCGCCGGCCACATCAACGGCATGAACACCTGGGTGATGATGACCCATGGTGAGGCGCCATCGACGATCGCCGCCTCCTCGATCTCGATCGGCAATTCCCGCATGAAGGTCGTCAGCACCCAGACGGTGAACGGCAGGGTGAAGATCATGTAGGAGAAGATCAGCGCGAAAGGCGTGTTGAAGATGCCGAACCAGCGAATGAGTTCGAAGAGGCCGGCAAGAACGGCGATCTGCGGAAACATCGACACCGAGAGGATGGTCAGCATCAACAGCGCCCGCCCACGGAAATTCACCCGCGCTAAGGCGAATGCCGCCGTGATCGAAAGCAACAGCGATGCGGAAACCACGACGCAGGCGACCATCGCGGAATTCGCAAGACTGCGAACGAACCCGCCTTGGCCCATCACGGAAGTGTAGTTGGCGAAAGAGATCGAGGTCGGCCAGTAATCGACTTGGAAAAGGGCCGTGCCGGTTTTCAGGCTCGTAAGGATGGCATAGTAGAACGGAAACACCGCAATGATGACGATGATCGTGACGAGCAGGTAGAAGAGCGTATTTTTGGCGATCGAAAGCAGCATCAACGTTCCTCCCCACCGAGCTTGACGCGGCCGAGCCAGATATAAAGGACGGTGACGGAGGCAATGATCAGGAAAAGCACCGTTGAGGCGGTGGCGCCGTAGGCGAATTTGTCGAAGTCGAACAGGTTCTCGCGCGCCATCACCGACATGGTTTTCGTCTGCGCATTGTTGGGCGTCAGGACATAGATCAGATCGAAGATGCGCATCGCATCCAGCATCCGGAAGATCACGGCAACCATGATGGCCGGCCGGATCAGCGGCAGCGTCAGACGCCAGAACACCTTGATCGGATTGACGCCGTCGATCTTGGCGGCCTCATAGATGTCGCCCGGAACCATCTGCAGTCCCGCAAGGATCAGAAGCGCCATGAACGGCGTCGTCTTCCAGACGTCGACGATCAGCACTGCGATCATTGCCGTTTCCAGATTGGCGGTCCAGGCAATCTTCTCGCTGATCAGGCCGAAGCCGAGCAGAATGTCATTCAGGATACCGAACTGGTCGTTGAGCATCCAGGCCCACATCTTGGCCGAGACGATCGTTGGGATCGCCCACGGAATGAGGATTGCGGCCCGAACGATCCCACGCCCGACGAATCGGGCATTCAGCACCAGGGCGACGATCAGCCCGAGCACGGTCTCGATCACGACCGAAAGGACGGTGAACTTGGCGGTATTCCAGACGGCATGCCACCAGACCGGATCGGCAAGCAGCCCGCGATAGACAGTCCTTCCGCTCTTCAGCGTCACCCACGACAAATAATTGGAAAAGCCGACGAACTGCGCGTTGCCAAGGTCGTTGAGGGACGCATTGGTAAAGCTGAAATAGATCGTTCTGAACAGCGGCCATCCGGCGACGATCGCCAGGATCAGCAGCGTCGGCGCCAGAAACATCCAGGCAGATCGAATGCGTTCGGATTGCAGCTCCGTAGAGGCTCTGAGCTTGGTAACCCTTGGTTCAATTGCTTGTGGAACTACGATTTCTGTCATGAAACGCCTACTCCTCGTTGGCTCAGGCCGAAGACCGGACCGACGGCTTGGCAGCCGCCGGTCCCGATAGTCACCAGGCGTCGCCCTTGAGGGTCGTCAGGTCGGCTTCGAGAAGCTCGAGGTTCTCGGCAGCTGAGCCGCTGCCGGACAGTGTGTTGTGAACTGCAGTCCAGAACTTCGAGGACACTTCATTGTACTTGACTTTGGCCGTCGCTGAAGGACGCGGCACCGCGTCCTGGAAGATCGGTTTCCAGTTCGGCATGAAGGGCTGTGCCGCGGCAACATCCTTGTCGTCATAAAGGTCCGTCAGCGTCGGCAAATTGGACAGCTCGACGGCACGCGCCTTTTGAACGTCCTTCGACGCCAGGAATTTCACGAGCGCGATGGCCGCCTCCTGCTTGTCGGAGTATTTCGACACTGCCAGATTCCAGCCGCCAAGCGTCGAAGACGGCTTGTCGCCGGCGGCCGCGACCGGTAGCGTCATCACGTCGAACTTGCCCTTTACGGCGCTGTCGGCACCATTGCCGAGGGAATAGGCATAGGGCCAGTTGCGCATGAAGACGGCATTACCGGTCTGCCAGACGCCGCGCGATTCTTCTTCCTGATAGGCGAGCACGCCTGGCGGTGAGATCGTGCCGATCCAGCCCTTGGCGCGTTCGAGTGCTGCAGCCGCCTTCTCATTGTTGATGGAGATCGTCCCGTCCGTCTCGACGACCTGGCCGCCGCCCGACGACTTCACCCATTCCAGCGCGTTGCAGGTCAGCCCCTCGTAGGAATTCCCTTGGAACACGTAGCCCCAGAGGTCCTTCTGTCCGGCCTGACGTTCTTTATCCTGAACCTCTTTAGCGGTGGCGGCCATCTCGTCCCAGGTCTTCGGCGGCTGCTTGCCGTATTTGTCGAGCAGGTCCTTTCGGTAAAACAACGCCGGAGCATCGGTAAACAACGGCAACGCCACGAGCCGGCCATTAACGGTCTGCGACGCGATGATCGACGGGAAGAACTGGCCGACCACGTCTTTGGTGGCCTCCTTGAGATCGATGAACTGGTCGGCAAGCTGTGGCGCCCAGATCACGTCGGTCTGATAGACATCGATGTCCTTGTTTCCGGCCGCAAGCCATAGGCGGTATTGGGAGAACTGCTCGCTGCTCGATGATGGCATTGTGACGAGCTTGACATGATTGCCGGTATTCTTCTCGAAAACCGCCACCTGCTTCTGAAGGAATTCGATGCTTTTCCCGGTGGTGTTGGCGGCGAACGAAATTTCGGCAGCGCGGATCGGGCCGGCGACCGCGACGGCAAGCGCGGTTAAGGCAAAGGCAAACTGTTTCATGATCTCCTCCCAGAAATTGAAATCGATTTGGCCCACAGAACATTGCAGAAGGCCTTGGCGGCGTCAAGCCGCAAAATTAACACTTAACAGTTGCGCAACATGTCAATACTGGCACCATATACAGCTTACGAGGCAATTTCTGGCGCCTACAGGCAACACCCCAAGTCAGCTATATTGAAATCGATTTCAATCGCCGCTGAATTAGGCACTTGCCCGTTGCGCATCGCCAATGCATCGTCCATTGATTGCCGAGATAAAGAAGACATCCGATGAAACTTCGTGAATTTGCAAAGCAGCTTGGGCTTTCTCCGACGACGGTCAGCCGTGCACTTAGCGGCTACCCAGAGGTGAGCGAAGCCACGCGAGCCCGGGTTGCAAGCGAAGCAATGCGGCTTGGCTATCGCCCCGATATCAATGCCGTAAGGCTGAAGACCGGAAGAGCCGGAGCGATAGGCGTCATGATGGCGCGTTCGGGGGAAATCCATTTCGCTGAATTCATGTCGGGCATGGCGCAGCGTCTGGAAACGGCCGATACTGATATCCTCATCACACCTATTACCGCCGACAATGACGGCGACGAGATGCAGGCCTATCGACGCCTGGTCGAAAGCCGCCGGGTGGATGCGATCATCATTCATTCGCCTCGCCCCAAGGATCCGCGGATCGAGCTGCTGAACAGCCTTCATCTGCCTTTCCTGGTTCACGGCCGGTCGGAGACCGATCAGGTTCACGCCTGGCTCGATATCGACAATGAAAATGCCGTGCGCAGGGCCACCGAACACCTGCTCGACCTCGGGCACCGGCGCATCGCCATGATCAACGGCCTGCGGGGAAAAACCTATTCTATCCATCGCGAGCATGGTTTTCGCACTGCACTACAGGAGCGTGGGCTCGCCGCAGATCCCAACCTGATGGTCTGCGATATATTCTCCGATGAGATCGGCTTTCGCCATGCCCGCTCTTTCCTCGAAAGGGCGAACCCGCCGACCGCGATCGTCGCCGGTTCCACAATGACCGCGCTCGGTGTTTACCGCGCCGTGCGTTCGCTTGGGATGACGGTGGGGCAGGATGTGTCGGTCATCGCCCATGACGACGTCTTCCCTTATCTGACGGCCGAAAACATGGCGCCGTCGCTCTCGACGACGCGATCCTCCATGCGTGCTGCGGGCACACGCTGCGCGGAACTGACGCTGCAGCTCATCGCTGGACGGGCCGCGGAGGAGGTCCACGAATTGTGGCCGGTCGAACTGATCCTGAGGGAAAGTACCGCCCAGCCGCCCTGACAGAGCAACCTCGCGATGAGCGTGGGTTCGGCGTAGTTTTCTAAAGAGAATCGATCGGAGCGACCTTCCCCGCCAGAAACGCCAGAGCCGCCGCGCCGATGAGGCCCGAGTTCTGATCCAATGCCGCCAGCATCACCTTGACATCCTTGAATGCCGGCATTGCCCATTGGCTGATATAGGCCTGAATGCCCGGTTGCAGACGGTCGAACTCGTGGGAGAGCCCTCCCCCCATGACGATGATATCGGGACTGAAGATATGGATGAGGCTAGTGAAGCCGCGGCCGAGAATTTCCGCTTCCTCGTCGACCAGTTGATTTGCCAGACGGTCGCCATTTCGGGCCGCCGCGAAAACGCTGCGGCTGTCGATGGCGCCGCCGTCGCTGCCGATCGTCGTCTCGCGACTTTCCATCGCCCTTATTTGGGCGCGCCGCGCAAAAGCCGGTCCGGAGCCATAGGCCTCGAAACAGCCTCTGTTGCCGCAAGGGCAAAGCTCGCCGTTCGGCACGACCGACATGTGGCCAACATGGGCTGCCATGCCCTTGCGGCCCCGGATCACGCGACCATCCGAGATAACCCCGCCGCCGATCCCGGTGCTCACCGTGACGTAGATAAGGTTATCAAGTCCCTTGCCGATACCGAATTGCCACTCGCCGATCGCCGCAGCAATGGCGTCGTTTTCGAGATCGACCGGAAACGGAAACCGCTTCTGCAACTCCGCCTTCAGCGGAAAATCGACAAAGCCCGAAAGGGTCGGGATATCGGTTGCGACACCGGCGACGGTATCGAGCGGGCCTGGGGCGGATACGCCGACGCCGACCACCGAAGCAGGGTTGGATGCCGCAAGCAGCCGATCGGCCAAGCCGCAAATCTGGGCGAGCACCCGGTTCGGGCCATCCAGCGCATCCGTTGGTTCAGCCAAGCGCGTCAGGATCCTGCCCTGCTCGTTGACAAGGGCTGCGCGCACCTGCGTTCCGCCGAGGTCTATACCAATGGCAACCTGCTGCATGTGAAGACCAAGCTTTAGAGTGTGCGGACCCACGCCATCCGCTCGTCGAGCGAGGGCGCATTGAAAGCCAGGGAGCCGAGAACGACCGTTTCCGCACCGGACTGGCGCAGGAGGGGCACAGTGTGCTCGCGAATGCCGCCGTCGGCGGCAAGCACGATCCGATGAGCCGCACCGCAGCCGGCGATGATCTGCTTTGCTTGTTGAAGCCGGGCGCCGGCTTTCTCGTCGAGGCCCTGGCCCTTCACGCCGATCGCCGTGCCGAGCAGCGTCACAAAGCTCAGCCGGGAAACGTATCTTTCTATCCGCTCGACCGGGGTCTCGACCTTGAGGACCATGCCGGCTGCGACACCGCGGCGGTCGAGAAGATCGAGAGCCTCGTCGGCAACGCTTTCGTTTTCGACATGAAGACTGATCAGGTCGCTGCCCGCATCGGCGAACTGATCGATCTGCGACAGGATGATGCTGTCGGCAACCATCAGGTGAACATGGATCGGGCGTGCGGAAACTTTGCGCACACCGGCGACGAGATCGGGGAAAAACAACATTGCCGGCGCGAAATGGCCGTCGGCGACATCGATATGGAGGATGTCGACGTGAGGATCGACACGTCCGAGATCATCCGCGAGACGCATGAGATCGGCCGACCAGACGGAGAATTCGGCAATCAGTCGATCCTTCGGAAGATCTTCGATCCAGGTCTTGGAGGGGGTAGGCATTGTCTCAGAGCTCCTTCAGAAAATTGCCGACGGCAAGCCGAAAGTCGGCGACATATAACGGACGGCTCTCCGTTTTCGGCGTGATCTGCGCGAAACGCGCGCCGGCAATCTGCTCGGCAAGAGCACGCGCGTGGCCAAGAGGATGGATGCTGTCGCGATCATGGCCGATGACGAGCGTCGGCAAGGCGAGATTGCCAACGTCCGCGTCGGTCACATCAGGGCCGTCATTTGAGATCCTGGTCAGGAGTTCGGCGGTCACATCCAGAGGCGCGCGGGAGAAAAACCCGGCAAGCGAGGCCAGATTGTCAGGCGCCTCGGCGGCGAGCCGCACGCCCACAGGTCCGGCAAGAAATGCCTGCTTTGCCTCACCCGGCGGCAGAGTTTTCAGAAGCCGGCCGACTTCGGCATTGGGCGCCATATTGTCAGGCGCCGATGCCGTCAGCCAGGCCGGCCTTGCCAGGATCAGCGCCTTGACGAGATCGGGCCGTTTGACCGCGAGACGCAAGGCGATCGCAGTACCCATCGAGATGCCGCCGACCACAACCGGCAGCATAAGGTTCTTCTCGATATAAACGGCGATATCATCGCAGAAGGTCGCAATCGACAACTGCTCCAGATTACCGGCCCAAGAACGGCCGTGGCCGCGGGCTTCGACCGTAACCCGGCGATATCCGGTTTCGAGCGGAAAGACCTCGTCCGTCTGCGCCGCGTCTCCGCATAGGCCGTGCTGGAATATGACCGACGCACCCTCGCCCGCCATATCGACGTTGAGAATGGTCCCGTCGCTGGTTTCGAACGGTTCAGCCCGTCTCATCGTCCTCTCCCCACGCCTTCGCCGTCGAGAGTCTTTTTCAGGAAGGCCGCCGCACCGGCCGCTTCCGAGGCCGAAAGACCGTGCGTGACGAGACTGCCGGTAAAACCAATTGCCTTGAGACGGCCGAGATAATGCGCATAGTCGAGGACGCCCTTGCCGGCGGTCGCGAAACTGCCGTTAGCATTGCGGTCTTTTGCATGCGCCATGACGATCCGATCGGCCAGAAGGTCGATCGCGGAAGACACGATGCTGCGCTGTTCGTCCAGCGTCGCGACCTCGAAAAGATTGGCCGGATCGAGCACGATCTTGATGCGCGGGCTCTGCAATGCGGTGATCAGCCGATGGGCTTTCTCAGCCGAGTTGACGACATTGGCAAGTTCGGGCTCGATGCCGAGATCCACATTATAGCGCTCGGCGATTGCGATGGCCGCTTCCATGGCGTCGAGGAGATCGCGCCAGGCCTCCGGCGTGTCGTTGTCGGCGTGCGCCTTCCATTGGTCGATGGGATCGCGGGTGCCGGTGCAGAGCGTGATCAGGGCGGTCGACATGCCGGCGCAGCGCCCGGCCAGCGTCGCCAAATTGCGAAGGCCTGTCTCGCGCAGGGCGGGATCGGGATGAATCATGTTGTAGGTGCCGGAAACGGCAACGATCTCGACGCCGCTTTTGAGCGACGCCTCCGTAACCGCGCGGGCCTGGGCTTGCGTAATCCTTTCCGGCATCGGCGGCAGACCCGAGCAGGCCATATTGTATTGTGCTGCCGCGAACCCAGCCCGGGCGACCGAATTGAGGACGGTCGAGGGCTCAATTCCCTCGAAGGTCTTTGCGAAGATGCCGAGCTTCATCACACGCCACCCGTGACGTCAGCCAGTGCAACCGCCTTGCCGCTTTCGACGGAACGCGCGACGGCGACCATGGCCCGTACGGAGGCCAGGCCATCATCGATGTCGGCGCCTTCCATCACCGCGCCGTCCAGAATGGTGCGGGCGAAGCCTTCGACCTGACGGCGGTAGAAATGGCCATCGGCGCCGAGAACACGATGGGTTGCGCCATCGGCTTCCCGGAAAATGTCGACCTCGCTAGTCTTGTAGTACCACGGGTTATAGGTCTTGCCCAAAATGCTGCCGTTCCTGCCATAGATCTGGAAGCCCTCGTGCCAGTCCATGCGCACCTGAACGGTGAGATCGAGATGACCGAGCGTGCCGGAGGCAAATTCCACGTCGACGAACCAGCACCAGATGCCGGCTCGCTCGGACAAACGGGCATTGACCGAGACGATGTCGCCGGCAAAATAACGGGCCGTGTCGATCAGGTGGCAACCATGCGCCAGCATGTAGTAGCGGCGCAGGTCGGCTTTCGGATTGGCGGAGGGTTTGCGCGCATTGGCGCTGCTGACGATCAGGGGCTGGACCGCATTGGTCATCGGATAGCGGTGCGTGCTGTCGCAATACCATGCTTTCAGGGCAACCATCTCACCCATCTCATCGCGGATGAAGGATTTCGCCGCCTGCAGCCCCGCGTCGAAACGCTTCATATGCCCGACCTGAAACACCTTTCCCGACCTGTCGACTTCAGCCTTCAGTTCAAGGCATTCCTCGACGGTGACACCGACGGGTTTCTCGCACAGCACATGCTTGCCCGCCTGAAGGGCGCGAATGGAGGCCGGGACGTGAAAGGCATCGGCGGTCGCGATGATCACCGCATCGAGCTCGGGATCGGCCAGCATCCTGTCGTAGTCGTCATAGGTTTTTTCCGCTCCATGGGTGATTGCCATACGTTCGCGGAGATCCGCGGCTACGTCGCAGATCGCATAGAGATCGGCATTCACAGCCTTCGTGCAGCTCTCGAAGTGCGCGGCTTGGGCAATCTGGCCGGCTCCCAGTACGCCGATGCGGAGGCGTTGTTGCTGTTTTGCTGGCATCGATAAGCCCTCTGGGTCGGATGTTGAAGATGAACGCTGGTTTCGGCGCCGAACGGATTGGCTTTCAAGACGTCAAACGCCGAAGACGTCTTCTGCCAGCCGAACCGCCATCAGCGCCTCCCGGCTCCCTCGTCAGTTCAAAGCCATATGTGTTTGAGGATGGAAAAAGTGCAGTTTCGCCGGGTCGATTGCCAGATTGATCGATTGGCCTGTCTCGACCGTACTGACAGCCTCGAACCTCGCGACGGCGTTGGCGGCACCGCTTAGATCTTCGACGGCGTCGGGGTCGCCCGAATCGATCCGGACCGCGTCGATCTTCAAATGCACGATCAACTCGGAGCCAAGCTCCTCGATCGACTTCACGACAACCGGGATCGTCGGATGGGAGGCTCCGGACGGCAACCGGCTGTCATAGAGATCCTCGGGCCGAACGCCGAAGATCAGGGCCTTTCCCTCGAAGGCGGAAAGACCGGGAGCCCGCTCGAAGGCGCCGTCGGACAAGGGGATGGAGAAGCCTGGCAGATGGATCCGTCCACTCTCCAGACGCCCCTCGAAAAGGTTCATCGACGGCGAACCGATAAACCCGGCGACGAATACATTGACCGGGCGGTGATAGAGGACCTTCGGCGTATCCACCTGCTGGAGCACGCCGCCCTTCAGCACCGCGACGCGATCGCCCATGGTCAGCGCTTCGGTCTGGTCGTGCGTCACGTAGATCGTCGTCACGCCCAATTGTCTCTGCAGGCTGGCAATCTCAGCGCGCATCTGAACACGCAGCTTGGCATCGAGGTTCGAGAGCGGTTCGTCCATCAGGAATGCCGCGGGCTCGCGAACCATGGCGCGGCCCATCGCAACACGCTGGCGCTGGCCGCCGGAAAGCTGGGCGGGTTTGTTCCCAAGCAGGCTTTCCAGCTGCAGGATCTTGGCGATCTCATGCACGCGCTTGGCGCGCTCGGCCTTGGTCTTTCCGGCCAGCTTCATCGAAAAGGCGATGTTGTCGAACACCGTCATGTGCGGATAAAGCGCATAACTCTGAAAGACCATGGCGATGTCCCGATCCTTGGGCGCAAGATCGACGACGTCCTGACCGCCGATGCTCAAGGTTCCGCTGCTGATTTCCTCGAGGCCGGCAATCATGCGGAGCGCCGTCGATTTTCCGCATCCGGATGGACCGACCAGGATCAGAAACTCACCATCATGGATCGTCAGGCTCAGATCCTTGATCGCATGGTAGCTGTTTCCATAGGTCTTGCAGATTTTGTCCAGTACAACCACAGCCACGTCTCGTCCTCCCGTATCAGTCCGCTCACGTCTTCGACCGGCGCTTGCCGCCACCTCCGATCCTTTCGACAAGAAGGCTCAGGCCTGAGCTTCAAAGTCAACAAAAGAATTGAGCGGTTTCTGCCACGCGTTGCCGAAAAATAACCGTATCCATTTGAAATATTTCGGATTTAATCAAAAATACAAGATTTGTCTGCGCGCTAATATTTTTTTACGCGCGTAATTTTTATAGCCAGCGCGGCGGCTGTTGAAGGATCTTTCAAGCCCTACGAGCAGCGTGCGTTTCCGCTCGAGCCGCCAACCACTCCGACACCGAGCAACTGCACGCTAATCGTGACATCCCGGAATCGGGCGCGGCGCCGGTGCATTCTCCCCTGCCATCCATGCCTGGCACGTGCGATTGTCCGGCAGCCCCCTGCGCCCTCCCCGTGCGGTCACGGAAATGGCAGCAGCCGCTGTGGCATGGGCTACGCAATCAAGCGGGGCTTTCCCTTCGGCAAGAGCAAGAGCGTAGGCCCCGTGAAAACAATCGCCGGCGCCGGTCGTGTCGACCGCCTGAACCTGATAGGCCGGCAAATACCACCGGGTGGGATCGCCTTTCTGGCGGAGGCAGGTCCCTCGTTCACCATCTGTCAGCACGACAGCGGACCGATCCGTTGACCAAAGCTTCTCCAGGATGGTCGCCGGATCGCCTGCGCCGGTATACTCCCTTGCGAAAGCGAGCGGCAGCACCAGATGGTCGGCGAAGGCTAGGATCCGGTCCGTCGCGGCACCGACCGTCCATTCGATATCGGCTATCACGGCAAGGCCGAGCGCCCGTGCCCGCGCCACGACGCTTTCCGAATGCGTGGCATATCCATCGATCAGCAGGACTGGGGCCTGCATCAAAACGTCATCGGGCAGCGCATCGGATGTGCCGTGCAGCACATCGTCGTCATAGGCTATGAACCGGTCGCCGTCAGGACCGACGGTGATCACGGAGCGGATCGGCGCGGCAGCGGCATGGCGGGGCGCCAGGGATATGTCGACGCCCTCACGCTCGAGTTCGGCACCGGCCAGATCGGTCGCAGGCTCATCGCCGAGCCAGCCGATGAAACCGGCGCGCCCGCCAAGCCGGGCGACGGCAACAAGGGCCGTCGCCACATTGCCGCCGTGGTCCGTGGCACGCTTCGTCACCTTCCCCTTGCCGGCCGAAAGCCCGCGATCGACATACATGATGTCATCGATGGCAAGGGCGCCGAAGCCCAGAACCTGGAGCGGGCGCGACACCTCTCAAGCACCGGCAGCCGCCAGCGCCTCCTCTGGCGCCATCCCCTGATGAATGACGAACTTGAAGGCGCGCGCGGCCATGGTCGTATCGCCGTGACCCCAAAGATTGCGGCCGACGACCGCGCCTTTGGCGCCGGCGCGCAAGGCTTCCGAGGTCTGGACGAGCGCGCCAAGCAGCGTATCGGTCTTCGGGCCGCCGGCGATCACCACCGGAATCGGGCAGGTGGCAACGGTCTCCCGGAACGAGTCGAAATCGCCGGTGTAGCCGACCTTGATCACGTCGACGCCGGCCTCGAAGCCGATGCGCACCGCATAGGCAATCTCATCCGGGGTGAACACGATCTTGCCGCCGTCGGAGAAATCACGGGGATAGACGTGGGCGACGACCGGCATCTCGAAGCGGGCGGCGGCGTTGACCGTATCGGTGAGCCAGCGGATGTACTCTCCTTCGGTGGCGCCGCGCACCGGAATGGCGACAGCCAGAGCATCCGCACCATAGCGCACCGCGTCTTCCGGGGTCGCGATGAGCTGGCGAATCCGGTCGTCGGCCGTGAAGCAGCCGCCCTGGATGACGAGGGCTGCCTTTCCGGCATAGTCCGACCAGAGGTGGCGGGCCGCGCCGGGCTGGATGCTGACATAGTCGGGGCCTCCCGCCATGACGCGTTTGAGCGCGCCTGGCAGATCGGCAAGCCCGCCCTCCCGGACATTGCCATAACCGACAAAATGATCGACCGCGCCTCCAAACAAATGACCCGATGGATTCGAGAACAGGCGTGCGAGGCGGATTTTGGTTCCGAGACCCATGGCGAGGCTTCCTTTGCTATTTCTGGCTTTGCGATTTCTGGCGTTGCGACTGCCGGCGCCGTTGCTGAGAAAATCCTAACTCGAAAACAAACAAATGTTCAATATTTCGAATTCTTTCGTTTTCACGCGGAAAGATAATTTTTGACGTGCATTTTTTGCTGGCAGTGGCTATTTCTACAGCATAGGCCGTACGACCGCACGGCCGTCTTTCGTTTTTCAAAAGTCGCCTTATCGCAACGAGGCGCGCGGCAGTCGGGATCGCACATGCTTGCAGAACAGAGGCGGCAGCAGATCATGCTGGAACTTCAACGGGTCGGCCAGGCGCGCACCCGGCAGCTCGCGGAATTCTTCGAGGTCTCGGAAGTCACGATCCGCTCCGACCTCGAAATCATGGACGCGAAGAAGCAGTTGATCAAAACGCACGGCGGGGCAATCGCCCTGCCGTCCGACTCGCCGGCCGCAGCCTTCGAGGAACGCATGCAGCGCAATTTCGATGCAAAACGGCGCATTGCCCAGATGGCCGCGCGGCAGATCATCGACAATCAGTCCATCGTCTTCGACAGCGGCTCGACGCTGCTCCAGGTCGCCATGCAGATGCCGCCGGTCAACAACGTCGTGGTCGCGACGACGGCGATGAACATCGCCCAGCATCTGATGTACCGGCCGGGCCTCGACGTGCACATGATCGGCGGCCGGGTGTTTCCGAGCACCGTCAGCACGATCGTATCGGATTCCGACAAGGCGGTCGGCGGTCTCGTCGCCCACCAGGTCTTTGTCAGCGCCCATGCGATTGATCAAGCCTTCGACGTCGTCGATGTCTCCGAGGATATTGCACGGACCAAACGCAATCTGGTTCGCATGGCCCGGCGTGTCGTGCTCGTGGCGGATTCGAGCAAATTTGATATCGGCGCCTCCTCCAAAGCCTTCTCGCTGTCGCGCGTCGATCTGATCATCACCGACAGCAACATGCCGCACGGCATTCGTCACCGGCTGGACAAGCTTGGCGTAGAGGTTCGCTACGCGTGACCTGCAGCCGACTTCTCCACGTCGGAACAGAGCCAGGAGAGGTTTTTGGCGCGCGTCAAGGGCTTTGACCGATGCCGGGGGGAACGAGGTCGGCTAAAACCCCAGTCGTCGAAGCGTCTGACGGTTCAAGCGAACGGCGGCGGCCGGATCGGTTCCGGCATGGTCCGATTCTTCCTCCACCACGATCCAGCCGATAAATTCAGGTGCAGCCCGAACGGCCGAAATCACGCCGGGCACGTCGCAGACGCCTTCGCCCAGCATCGCCCAGACCCCGCCGGCGTCGACATCCTTCAGATGCACGTAGCGAATACGGTCCCGGTGAGCCGCCAGCGTATCGTCGATCTCTTGGCCGCCGCGCAGGATATGGCCGGTATCCGGCACCCAACCCACGCGCGAATCCAGGAGAGCAAACAGCCGGTCGTAGTCGTTCCGGGTGAAGAGCAGCGTGTTGTGGTGCGAGGAAGGATGGACGGCGACGGTGACGCCAGCCGACTGTCCAATCTCGGTCGCCCGATTATAGCACTCCGCCGCAATGGCGAACTTCTCATCGCGCGGACCATCCGAGACGACGGTGGCCGAGCCCATCGACACCATCGCACCGGGAAAGTTCGCCACGAAATCCACCCATCGCCGCGCCGCCTCCAGATCGGAGGCGATCTTTTCCGCCACCGTGAAGCCGCTGCCCGAGCCGAAGGCAAAGGAAACCAGCGTCAAATCGGCATCCGCGAGAACCCGGGCAAAGCCGGCTGGATCAAGCGCATAGCGACCGATCATCGTGTCGGTGATCTCAAGACCGGCATATCCGCCATCGGCGATGGCGCGCACCAGATCATCCGGCCCACCGCTCCACCCTTTGCCCAGCATTTCCCAGGTGAATGTCTGGCAGCCGATCTTCAGCGCGGCATTGTTCATGGCTTGGTCCTGACCTGTTCGTTGGTGACAGCCGATATCGAAGCCGGAGCCTCGGCGCAGGCGACATCGGGACACCTGGTACCCGGCATTATCGAAAAGCCGTCTTCAAGAAGGGATCGATATCCCGAGCGAAGGGGTTTTCCCTCGGGGAATTGCTACGCCTCACAACGTCTTGTCATTTCGTAGGGTAAAATGTTAGCGTGCGTCAACATAATTTATTCCTCGCGAATTCAACGCGCATCCGCAGCTCTCCGATCAAAAACGGCAAGGTCAGGTTCTTCCATGGCGCAGACCAATGATATGAAACTCAGGATCGGCGTTGTCGGATGCGGCAGCATTTCGCTCGCCTATATGCGCAACGCGCCGCTGTTTGGCGGCGTCGAAATCACCGCCTGTGCGGATATCAACGCAGATGCCGCCAAGCGCCGCGCCGCCGAGTTCAACCTGCGGGCGGCCGACGTCGACGCCCTCATTGACGACAGGAACATCGACCTCATCCTCAACCTGACGATCCCGGCTGCGCATTTCGACGTCTCGATGCGGGCGCTGTCGGCAGGCAAACATGTCTTTACCGAGAAGCCGCTGGGCGTCACGGCTGCGGAAGGACGCCGGCTGGTCGATGCCGCCACCGAAAAGGGCCTCATGCTCGGTTCGGCGCCGGACACGTTCCTGGGGGCGGCCGGACGCCATGCCCGGCGGCAGATGGAAGCCGGGGCCATCGGCAGGCCGGTCACGGGAACAGCCTTCATGATGGGCCGCGGCATGGAGCATTGGCATCCCGATCCCAGCTTCTACTACCAGGCCGGCGCAGGCCCGGTGATGGACATGGGCCCCTACTATCTCACGATGATGGTCAATCTCATGGGGCCGATCCGCCGTGTGCAGGCCGTCGCCACAAGCGGGCAGGAAGAGCGGCTCATTACCGCCGAAGGGCCGAAACAGGGCACCACGTTCAAGGTGGGAACACCGACCAGCGTGCTGTCGCTGCTGGAATTTGATTGCGGCGCCACGGTCACCTTCGGCACCTCCTGGGATGTCTTCCGCCATTCCAACCACCCCATCGAGCTGCACGGCACCGAGGGCTCGCTGCGCCTGCCCGATCCGGACAATTTCGGCGGCCGCGTCGCGTTCTCCAGCCGTGGCGCGCCCTGGCAGGAAACCGATACATCAGGCGAACTCTTCGGTGCGGCCAATTGGCCGATCGCAGCACCGGACCGCGCCAACTATCGCATGCTTGGTCTTGCCGATCTTGCCCGCGCCATCATCGAAGGCCGTACGCCGCGCGCTTCAGGCGATCTCGCGCTGCATGTGCTAGATGTCATGGAAGCAACCCTCCGGGCAGGTGAAACCGGTGTCGCGCAGACCATTCCAGGTACTGTTGCCCAGCCAAGGGAATTGCGGGAAGACGAAGCACGGAGCCTGCTTGCATGACACAACTGGATGAATCCGCAAAACGCGCACTTGCGTGGCCGGGCGATCCGCAGGAGCCTGTGGAAAGCTGCACGCCGGCGCTGGCGCGGCAACAATATCTGGACGGTTTCGCAGACATCCAGTGGCCGCTCGAGGATGTGGCCGAGATACTGGAAAGGCATGCCGGCGCCATCCGGCTGAAGATATGGCGCGGCCGCACAACGCCGCGCGAGCGGGCTCCCGCCTTGCTTTATATCCATGGTGGCGGCTTTGTGATCGGCGCGCCGGAAACCCATGAGGACATTTGCCGGACGCTTGCCAATATGGCTGGCGCCGTCGTGGTTTCGCCCGACTACCGCCTCGCCCCGGAACATCCCTTTCCGGCGGCGATCGAAGACTGCGCAGCCGCGCTCGTCTGGATGACGGATCAGGCTGCTGCACTCGGCATCGATCCGGCGCGAATTGTCGTTGGCGGCGACAGCGCCGGCGGAAATCTCGCCGCCGTCATCGCTCTGCTGGCACGCGACGGACAGGTGCCGGCTGTCATCGGTCAGGTGCTGATCTATCCGGTGACCGACCAGTTGCAGGCAACCGACAGCTACTTGCGTTACGATGAGGGTTTCGGCCTGACGTCAGTGGCGATGCGATGGTTCCGGGACCACTATCTGCCGGACCCTGCTAGCCGGTCCGACTGGCGGGCCTCGCCGCTTCGCGCCGCGTCACTGGCGGGCGTGGCGCCCGCCGTCGTGATCCTTGCCGGCCACGACGTGCTGTTTGACGAAGGGGCCCTCTATACCGAGCGGCTGAGCTCCGAAGCCCAGGCCACAAGCCACACCTGGCCTGGACAGATCCATGGCTTCGTCTCGAAGCGCCGGGCCATTCCGGAGGCGCAAGAGGCTCTTGAAGCCATTGCAACGGCATGGCGCACCATGGACCCGGCGCTCACGCGTTGAGCCCGCCTCAAGCCGAGTCGCGCATCACCAGTGTTGCTTCCAGGATGACCCTCTTTATCGAAGGGGTCGTCCCCTCGTCCTCGCTTTCGATATGAGACAGCAAAAGCTCCACGGATTTCGCTGCGATCTCCGGCGCGTTCTGGGCCATCGTCGTCAGCGACGGACAGGTATATCGGCTCAGCGGATGATCGTCGTGCCCGGCGATGCGCACGTCGCAACCGTCGTTGCGCCCGATTTTCAGGCCGGAAGCGAATGCGGCCGCCATGGCGCCGAAAGCGAAGCGGTCGTTGGCGCAGAGCAGTGTTTTGCCGGGCAGGCCGCCACGCGCAAGAATTCTCTGCATCTGCTCGTATCCGAGACGCTCGAACTCCCAGGACGGTGGTGCGTCACAATCGATGACCAGCGGTGAATGCCCTTCCCTTGCCATGGTCGCGCGGTAGCTCGCCTGCCGCTCGCCGGCGTTTTCCGTCAGATGCGGAATTTCCAGGAATATCGGCGGCTCACCGGACCGGCAGAGATATTGCACGATGGCTGCCATGCTTTGTGCGTTGTCGTTGCCGACATAAGGAAGGTCGCCGCTGGCCGGATTGTCGAAGCAGACGACGGGGATTGCGTCCTTCAGTCTTTCCAGCGCGGAGCGGCGCAAGCCGGCTCCGAGCGGCGCCACGATCGCACCTGCAACCTTCAGCGAGAGCAATGTCCGCACCGCCTCGGCCTCCAGCTCCGGCCGCGTGTGCGAAGAGATCTGGACCGGCCAGAAGCCTTTTTCGCGCAACTCCAGCTCGATCAGCGACACGACCTGCACATAAAAGGGATCCGACATGGTCGGGACCAGGATCCCGATATTTCTGGTCCGCTTGCGATTGAGGTGCCGCGCGAAAAGGTTCGGCTCGAAATTCGACTTCTTGAGGGCCGCCTCGATACGCTTGCGGGTCACCTCCTTGATCTGCGAGGGATCATCGAAATATTTCGACAGCGTCGGACGCGATACGCCGGAGGCGGTCGCGAAATCGTCCATCGATTTATAACTTTTCTTGGCCATTCAGTTCCTTATCGGCGGGACGAGGCGCCGGATCAAAATGATTTCGCATCAACGGCAAATCCACTGACGCGCCAAATCACGCATGGGGCAATTTGTACAGAGCGTTTTTGGCGCCCGGAATTGCAGACTCGGCTCCCTTTCGAAAACCGAAATATTCCCTCCACCTGCGATTTGCGGCGGCTGCGCCTCGTGGCTGCAAAAACGCTTGTTTCAGGCCGCAAATCGGAAAATTTCGCAGTGAAGATGACGCACTTCCCATGTTTCGTCTTGTTGAGCAAACTTTCATTTGTTTACGAAAGTAAAGAAAAAATGAGTCACAAGCAACACAAATGCTTGAAAAAAGAATTGATTCCAACGGTAGATTTTATCCTGTCTTGTCAGTTACTTATCCTGTTATTCGCCGCCAACGCAGGTCTCTCATCCTTTCTCGATCGCAGTTCTTCGTTGACAGATAGGTGCCTCAGGGAACCTACTTTGTCTACGGTCTTGAGGAGGATCGATTAACTGAAATCTATGGGAGGCACAGATGAATATTAGAAAATTCAGCATGACGATGCGGGCTGCCGTGGCTGTATGGGCGCTTTGCGCCACATCGGCATTTGCCGACACCACCATCGAATTTATTCAATGGTGGGAACCGGAAATGCCGTCCGGGGCCCTGCGCGGCATCATGAACGATTTTGAGGCGGCAAACCCCGGCATCAAGGTGACGCTGGTTAGCGGCCCCTATGCCACGACGCGTGACCAGATCGTCGTCGGCGCCGCCTCCGGAACCCTCAGCGACGTCGTCGGCCTGGATGGCGCCTGGGTCAACGGGCTCGCCAAGCAGGGCGCGATCGCCTCCATGGACGAACTGATGGAGAAGGCGAAATACGACAAGAGCCAGATCACCGATATCGTCAAGGTCGATGGCAAGAGCGTGATGTTCCCGCTGGCTTCCTTCGTCTACCCGGTCTTCGTCAACCTGGATATCGCCAAGGCGTCTGGCGTCGACAAATTGCCGACCACGCGCACGGAATTCGCCGAAGCCGCCAAGAAGATGACCGACGGCTCGAAGAACCAGTATGGTTGGGTTCTGCCGCTATCGCTGCAGTCCCCGAGCGGAATCCAGAATGACGTGATGTCCTGGGTCTGGGCCTCCGGCGCCTCGATGATGAAGGACGGCAAGCCCGATCTTGAAAATGACGCCGTCGTCGGCACGCTCGACTATCTTGCTTCCCTCAACAAGGAAGGCGTTATTTCTCCCGGCATTTTCGCCAAGAAGGAACAGGACAAGGTCGAGGAATTCGTCAATGGCCGCGTCGGCATGATGGTCGATTCCCTCGCACATGTGAACCTTATCCGCGAGCGCAATCCGAAGCTCAAGTTCGGCATCTCGGCCCTGCCCGCAACCGACGGCTACACCGGCAAACGCGGCATGCCCTATGCGTCCTGGGGCATCGGCATCAGCGACGGCAGCAAGCACAAGGAAGAAGCCTGGAAGCTTGTGGAATATCTGATGAGCCCCGACGTCAATGGCCGTCTGGTCTCGATTGCCAACGCCTTCCCCGGCAACGTCCATGCCAAACCGGACTTCGTGGCATCGGACCCGATCTTCGCGGAAGCTTTTAAAATCTTCCAGAGCGGCTATCCTGCCAACGAATTCGTCGGCCTTCCGGTAGCCGAAGAGCTGATGCGGGACATGAACGTCGAAGTTCAAAAGATGTTCGACGGCGGCCAGTCGGCCAAGGATGCGGCTGCCAATACCGAGAAGGTCTGGCTCGCGAAGTTCTAATGCATGTCGCCCGGAAGTGCGCGGCGGTTCCGGGATAACGACATGCATAAAACAAAGGACTAAAGCACGTCGCTTTCACGAGATCACCGGCAGAGCGACCTGGCGCTGCCGGTGAAAGTCGTCAAATCTTCGCATAATGGGAAGTCACAGCTCATGAATCATTCCGCTCCGGCTCTGGTCGCTGCGCAAGTCAAAGCGCGAAGGAAAGGAAGACTTCGTTACAGCACCTTGAGGAAGCTGGTGCCGTATTTCTACGTGTCGCCGGCCACCCTGCTGCTGGTTCTGCTGATGCTGTTCCCCATGGTGATGGTCTTCAAATATTCATTGATGGACGGCGCCATCATGAAAAAGGACGCTGCGTTCGCAGGGGTCCAGAATTACCTGACCATCTTCGAAAATCCGGTGTTCTGGCAGTCGGTCGCCCAGACGATGTATTTCACGATCATGAGCGTCGTCTTCCACTTCATCATCGGCTTGGCTTTCGCGCTGCTGTTGAACACCAACCGCGTCGATCCGCTTATTCGGAGCGTCCTGCGTGTGCTCTTCATCCTGCCCTGGCTGTTCACCGCCGTGATCATCGCCATCATCTGGCGTTTGCTGCTCGATCCGAACGGCGTCGTCAACAGCGTGCTGATGGCGCTCCACATCATCAATTTCAAGGTCGAGTGGTTTTCCTCGACCCGCACCGCCATTCACGCCTTGACCTTTGCAAACATCTGGGCGGGTTATCCGCTTTATATGGTCAGCCTGCTTGCCGGTCTCCAAGGCATTTCGAAGGAGCTTTACGAGGCAGCCGGGATCGATGGTGCCAACGAACTGGAAAAATTCTGGTACATCACCATCCCGCAACTGATGCCGATCATCATCAGCATCGCGCTTCTCGATTTTATCTGGACGATGCAGGTTTTTCCGCTCGTCTGGATGACGACGGGCGGCGGTCCGATCTATTCGACGGAAGTGCTATCCACCTTCACCTACAAGCTCGCCTTCTCCCAATATGAATTTTCGCTGGCTTCGGCGAGTGCAATGATCATCCTCATCATTTCGATGAGCGTCACCTACTTCTACATCAAACACCAGCAGCGAAGGTGACCGTCATGGCAAAGCGTTCCTTCAAGAACTCGGCACTGCCGACCATCCTGACCTATCTCGGACTGGCGATCGGCCTGGTCTTTTCGACCTTCCCGATCGTCTGGATGTTTTTCAGTTCACTGAAATCGAATACCGAAATCTTCGCTCTTCCGCCGCGGCTTTTGCCGAAGGATTTTACCCTGGCCGCCTATCTGACGATCTTCAACGATCCGGTGAAGGTGCGGTTCTTCATCAACAGCTACTTCGTCGCCGGCGTCGTCACCTGCCTCACCCTCGTCATCGCTATCCTGACTGCTTACGGCTTCAGCCGCTATTCCTTCCGCTTCAAGAATACCTTGAACATCTTCATCATCAGCACGCAGACCGTTCCGCCCATCACCCTTCTGATCCCCTATTTCGGAATGGTAGTCGCCTTCAGGATCTTCGACACATATCTGGCACTGATCCTCACCTATATGGTCTTTACACTGCCTTACGCAGTCCTGCTGATGACGGGCTATTTCAACACCTTACCGAAAGAGCTGGACGAGGCCGTTCTCGTCGATGGCGGTTCGAGCTGGACGGCACTTTGGCGCGTCATCGTGCCCGTCTCCATCCCCGGGATTGTTGCTACGGCGGTCTACACTTTTCTGCTGGCGTGGAATGAATTCCTCTTCGCACTGACGCTGACAAAATCGATGAATCTCAGAACCGTTCCGATCGGCATCCAGCTGCTGATGGGCCAGCATGCTTTCGAATGGAATGAAATGATGGCAATGAGCGTGCTCGGCTCCCTTCCCCTCCTGGTGCTTTACCTGGTTGCTCAACGCTACTTCCTGGCGGGCATGACCGCCGGTTCGGTCAAAAGCTGAGGGAGCGCAAACTCATACCGCGGGCGGATCGCTTTTTTAATCTACCTGCCCGCACGATTGCCGCTCGACGCCCCAACCGCGGAGGGCATCGCAGACCTCGGCTCTGGTTGGTGCACCGATGCGTCCGCCGAACACCTGGCATTTCAGCGCCGCCGCCATCGACGACAAGCGCATCGTCTCGGCGATCGGCACGCATTCTGCGATCGCCAGAGCGAAAGCGCCATGGAAGATATCGCCTGCTGCGAGCGTATCGACGGCCCTCACCTTCGGAGCCGCCAGATGGAAAATCTCGCCGGTTTGGTCATCGAACCAGAAGGAGCCGTTTTCCCCTGATGTGACGCTGATGAAGGCCTGCTCGAACTTTCGCTTCAGGAGGCCAACGGCCTTCGCCGTCTCCGCAGTTCCGGTAAGGCGCTCGGCGGCCGGCTGTGAAAACACGATGTGACTGGCCGCCGGTGCAAGCATCTCGATTACGCCATCGCCCGCAACGTCGCCATCGAGAATGGCTGGCCTGCCGGCCTCTCTGGCTGCGAACAGCGTCCGCAGCGCAAGCTTCGGCCAGCGGACGTCGACGAGCACAGCATCGAAAGCAGACACGTCGTGTTTTGTCACTGGTTTGACCGTCTCGTGCAGCCCGGCATCGTAGAAGGGCACAATCAGCCGCTCGCCCTGATCATCGACAAGGATCGTCGAGACCGCCGAGCGGGCGCCTACCACACGAACCATACCGCTCGTATCTACTCCGCTATCGCTGAGCTCCGCAATGATGCGTTCGCCGGTGGCATCATCGCCAACCGCACCCCAGAGGTTGGCATTGCCACCCAGCCGGGCGACCGCAAAGGCCGCGCTCGACGCCATACCCTCGGCGATCTGCAGCATATCGTAGGGGAGAATTTTGCCCTGGCCGGTCGGCAACGAGCGCACACGAAACAGCGTGTCGAGCACCGCAGCGCCGACACATAAAACGCTGCGCGCCGGACCCGAGCGTGATGCCGAAAAGTGCGAGCGGTTTTCGGACGACATCATGCTCTAACTCTTTAATTTAGAATAGGATTCAGATTCTAGGCCGACCGGCCTAAAATCATCCTGGTCAAGCAGGCAGGCGAAAGCAGAAGAAGTCGCCAAAACCGTCGTCTCACCGGCTCACTTGACGGCTCCGGCCGTCAGCCCAGCCACGATCTGTCGTTGCGCAAACACCGTCAATATCAGCACGGGCAAAGTGACGATCAGCGCCGCCGCCGCAAGCGGCCCCCAACTGACCTGTTCGAACGAAAGCATGTTGTAGACCGCGACCGGCAGCGTGCGGGTCTCGCGACTGGCGAGCACGATACCGAAGACGAAGTTGTTCCAGGAGAAGATGACCGACAGGATGAAGGCGACGACAATGCCGGGTTTGGCGATCGGCAAAGCGACCAAGCGGAAAATCTGCCAGGGTGTGGCGCCATCGATGCTGGCGGCCTCTTCCAGTTCCATCGGCGTCGTCTCGAAATAACCGATCATGATCCATACGACGATCGGCACTGTGACGACGAGATGGATGATGATCTGCGGCAGGAGCGTGCCGAGCAGGTTCAGCCATTGGAAGAGCAGGAAGAGCGGAATCAGGAAGGAAAGGCCGGGCGTCATACGCGCGATCATGATGACCATCGCCGACTTCTCGGCCTTCAGGCGCGCGATGCCATATCCGGCCGGCACGCCGATCAGCAGTGCCAGAAGCGTGGCGGCACCTGTCACCACCACCGAATTCCACAGATACAGGAAGAAGTTGTTCTCCTCGAAGACCTTCAGATAGTTCGACCAAGCGAAACGCTCAGGAATGAAGATCGGCGGATAGGCACCGCTGTCGATTTCATATTTCAGCGACAGCGAGATCATCCAGAGGAAGAACAGGACGACCGGCGATATCATCACAAGGGCAACAAACAGCAGTCCGATACGATCGAGCGTTCTGCGCTTCATCAGCGTGCCTCCCCGTCAGACCAGTTCGCACGCTGCCGGAGCATCAAAAGGACGAAGGACAGCAGGACGATGAGGATGAAGAAGACAACTGCCATGGCCGAGCCATAGCCGATGTCGTAATAGGCGAAAGCTGTGTTGTAGAGATAGATATTGATCGTTTCCGACGCCGTGCCCGGCCCGCCCTGGGTCATGGCATAGATGATATCGAAACTTTTCACCGCATCGATGCTGCGGATGATCACCGCAATCATCAGGAAAGGCGCGATCATCGGCAGGGTTAGATAGCGGAATTTCTGCCAGACATTGGCTCCGTCGATTTCGGCGCTTTCATAGGGCTCGCGCGGAACCGCCGCCAGACCGCCGAGCACGATCAGCATGATAAGCGGCGTCCATTGCCATGTCTCGACCAGCACCAACGAAGGGATGACGCTGGTCTGATTATAGATCCACTCCTGAGGGCCGATGCCGATCAAGGATAGAAGATAATTGAGGACGCCGAGCTGCGGGTGGAACATCATGGTCCAGACGAGAGCGATGGCGACGGGCGTCGCCATCATCGGCATCACGAATATACCGCGCAGAAGACCGCGGAGCGGAAATTGCGTATCGAAAATCAACGCGGCGAGCGTCCCTAGAAAGAGCGGCGCCACCACCGAGAGCGTCGTGTAGAGCACCGTATGCCAGAGCGACTCCCAGAAGCGCATGTCCACGGCCAGGCGGGCGTAATTGTCCAGTCCTGCAAAGACCTGGGACTGGCCAAGCGTCCAGCTGTTGACGCTCATCCAAAGGGTAAACACCCATGGAAAAACGATGACGGCCGCAATGACGATCAGCGCCGGAATGACGAAGGGCCAGTAGTTGGGAGCAACGCGACCAGCGTTGCTCCTTCCCTTCGAGGCGGCCTTGGCCGCTGCGGCCGTTTCGATGCTTGCCGAGGCCATTATCCCTCGCTCTTCGCCAGGACGGGTTCGAACTGTGCCGTCGCTGCCTTGAGTTCGGTCTCTGGATCGCCGCCGCCGATCATGTTGGTAAGACCGACGCCATAGATGTCGCGGAACTCGGTGACCGGAATGATCACCGGCAGCGCGAGCTGCGAGATCTTGCCGGAACCCGCAACCGCATCAAGCCATGCGGCCGGCATCTTGACACCTTCGCGAACCTTGGCATCCGCAAGGATCGACTGGCGGAAAGGAACGCCGGCACCGGCCTGCAGCAGGCGTGCGCCCATGTCGTGGGAAATCGCCCATTGGCAGAAGAGGTAGGCTGCTTCCTTGTTCTTGCTTGCCGCAACGACACCAAGGCCGTCGCCGAATGTGCCTGCGGCCTGTGCTTTCGGGCCTTTCGGCATCACACCGTAACCGACCTGGCCGACGACACGCGACTTTTCCGGATTCTCGATCGGCGGAGCAAAACCGACGCCGTCCAGCCACATGCCGATCTTGCCCTGCAGGAAGGCCGACTGCGCCTCGGCCCAGTTGAAGCCGGAGACGCCGGGAGGGGCGGTCTTGGTCATTAGTTTCTGGTAAAGCTTGGCTGCGTCGATCGCTTCTGGCGATGTCGTGCGCAGCTTGCCATCGGGGCCGAGCGGGCTCGAACCATAGCCGAGCAGCAGCGACGTCCAGACCGGCGTATTGGCGTTCTTCAGGCCGCGGGCGACGAAGCCGTAGGTATTGGTCGACGGATCGGTGAGTGCTTCGGCCGCACTTACCAGTTCTTCGAACGTCGTCGGATAGGACAGCCCCTTCTTCTCGAACAGCGCCTTGTTCCAGTAGATGATCCAGTAATCGACAGAGAACGGAAGCGAGCGCAGAACGCCGCCAGAATCCTTGGCGAAGGTCAGGCCGGCTTCGGCGAAATCGCTTTCCGTGAGCGACGGATCGGTCAGGGACGAATCCTTGAGAAAGCCGCTGATATCGGCAAGCCAGCCGCCCTTTTCAAATTGCCGCTTCTGCACATGGTAGCTCATGTGGACGACGTCGAAGCTCGGCTTGCCCGAGCTGAGCTCGATGGTCGTCTTCTGGCGCTGCTGTTGTTCGGGCGTCGCTTCGGCATTGACCTTGATGCCGGTGAGTTCCTCGAACTCGGACAGGTATTTGACGAGCGTCTCGCTGCGCGGGCTCTTGACCAGGTTGACTTCGAGTGTCGTCCCGGCAAAGCGCTTCCAATCAACGGCAGCGGATGCCGACCGCATGCCGAGCATGCTGCTGGCTCCAAAAGCGGCGGTCCCCGCCAGAAAGCCGCGCCTCGTCGGATTCAAAAACGATGACATTTGATTGCTCCTCCTCTTGCCGGCGATCTCCTCACCCCCGGCTGCTTATTTTCCGATTATATCCTGAGCGCACGATCTCTTGCATGATTGATATGTGCGACAAGGCTGTTGACGGCGTCCTCCGCCGATCGTCGTTCGATCGCCTCGAGCACCTTCAGGTGCTCACCCATGACAGGTCCGACGTGACCGTCGATGCGAAAACGATCCTGACTGATCAGGCGCATCTTGATCGAGTTTACCCGGTAGGCGTTCGAAATGATGGTATTTCCCAAGGCATCGATAAAAGCGTCGTGCATGCCCCAATCGACGGCCTGCGCGTGCAGTTCCAATTCGTGCGATCCATCGCCGCCGCGAATGGCATCGGCGATATCGCGATGCTGCTTCAAAAGTCTGGCGACCGTCTCGTCAGATGCAGAGCGGGTGAAAAGCGCAACAGCTTCCTTCTCCAGGAAAACGCGCAGCTGGAACGCCTCGCGAATGAGATTAAGGTCGATATGGGCGATCTGTAAGCCGCGCTGAGGCACAGTCTTGATCAGCCCTTCGGCTTCCAGCCTCGGAATGAGCTCTCGGATGGCGCCAAGTGTCAGTCCTGTCAACTCGACGAGGCGGCGCTGCGAAACGAACTGACCGGGGCGCACATCACGCGCAAGAAGGTGGCGCGTGAAGCTCTCATACGCCTTTTCCCGGAGTGTCGGCTGCTCGTCTGTGCCGTCCATCGCCTCTCCCAGAAACATCTTTGCCCTATGCCGCCTTCGAGCGGAAAAGACCATCGAAAGCGAGAGCGAGTTCCGCCTGCCCTTCCGCGGATATTGAAACGAGCGGCGGACGAACAGCAAGCCATATATCATCCGACGTCAGTTGCGCGACCATGACCTTTACGGCAGCCGTCACCGGAAATTTCAGCAGTTCGGCGACGAAGTCCTCGATGCGGGAATCATCCTTGCCTTCCTCCGCCATCAGCTTGACTTCGCGCGGTACGAAATTCGCCATGCCCGAGATTGCACCCTGGCCGCCAAGCCGCACGCCCTTCGCCAGATGACGTTCGTCCCCCACCAGGATGACGAGATCGCCATGCGCTTTCAACAGTGTTTCCGTAAAAGGCCAGTCGCCGGAGGAGTCCTTGACGCCTATGACGACATCGGGAAAGGCTGCCCGCAGCCGGCCGATCAGCGATACGGTCAGCGGAACCATGGTGACCGAGGGGATGTTGTAGACGATAATGTCTCGCGCCTTGACGCCGAGGGTGGCGAACACAGCCGAAAACCACTGGAACAGGCCGTCGTCACTGACGTTCTTGAAATAGGAAGGGGGAGCAAGCAGAATGTTGCGAACCCCCTTGGAAAGCGCACGACCTGCCTGCGACGCCGCATCCTCGGCGGCGTCGACCAGCACGCCGACGACGATTTTGCTCGCTTCTATCCCACTCTCGATCATGGAAGCCAGAACACGTTCACGTTCCTGCGTTCCGATGGACGAACCTTCACCCGTCGTTCCGAACAGCGTTACGCTCGAGCATCCGGCAGCGAGGCTTCGCTTTGCCTGCTCGATCATAACATCGATGGCGATATCGCCATTGTTGCCGAACGGCGTGGCGAGAGCGACTGACAGCCCAAATTTCTGGGTCAAATATGCTTCCTCCAATGATTGAGGCTAGACGTAGCAGAGTGACATGTTAGTTGTAAAGAGGTGATTGCATCCTCAATCGTTATGCGATTGCCGCTCCCGGTCCCTCATCCAACATGCCTTGCTGTTGCTCCGCTTGCCCGCACGAGCGCCATCAGCATCGGGCCGATTGCAAACTCGCCCCGCTCTGTCCTTCGGGTCAGATTCCTGAGATAACCCCCAGGAGAATTGATATGCCCTCCCTTCTCCAGGATGCAGGCAATCACCGTCGCGGCATTTTCCGGCCCCATGCCTAAGCAGGCTTCCTCATAGGCCGAGGGACTGACGCCGAGCATCGAGCGTACGATCACCGCCGCCGACATCAGATCTCGCCAGTTGCCGATGGCTCCGCCGGGACCATAGTCAAGGATTTGAGGGCAGGCTTGCAGAACGAGGCCGAGCGGGAAGGATTTCAGGCTCGGCGCGGCCACCGGATCGGCCGCGCCTCCCGCTCCGTTGCTCATCCTGCCGGAAAGCTTCGGCTGCTCCAGTCTTCGCTCGTCAGGCGGTCCGGCGTTCGGCTCATTATCGGCCACAGCGCTTTCGCCCTGCTTCGTTTCGAAGCTTGGTTCAAGTTCATAGTTGGAGTTGGGGTTTGAATTCTGTTTGTGACGCTCAATGTGAGACTCATTGGCGTCTGTTTTTTGTCTTTTTACATGCCTTTCCAGCAGGTTGACGGCTTCGTCACGCAAGAGGCCCATCTCGTCGAGCACAGAAGCCAGGCTTTCGACTGTCGCCACGCGCGGAATTCTCGCGACAAGTGCGCGAAACATCAGCGTCATCGTCTCCCAGTCGCCCGGAATCGCTTCGTCGAGCGCCACCGAAATCAGTTTGGAGATATCACGTCGGCAAACCGTCAGGCGCTCTCGGGTCGCTCTCAGCAGTTCCCGGTCGGCGACCGTCTGGGCGGCCAGGCTTTCGATCTCGGCCGCGCGTGCGAGCAGCGGCGCGATACTGAAGCCGAAGGCTTCGCCGATGGCCCCTGCCCCGTCGCGGCGGGCATAGCGCTTTCCATTCGGGCTGTCCTTGCGCAGGATCAGGCCGGACTCGACCAGAACCGCCAGATGCCGCCGCAGCGTCGCCGGCGTCATTCCGCGAGCGCGAAGCGAAAGCTGCGCATTCGACGGGAAGACGATCAGGCCCTTCTCCTCAGAGATTTCATCATCGGGGTAAAAGGTCAAAAGCGCGTCGAGCACCGTCAGCGCTCGATCGGTCACGCCGAGCGACGGCCGCGCCTCGCAGATTGCCCGAAACAGCTTCCACTTGCTGCGTTTCATTCCCGGCTCGATGGTCTCGGCCAGTTGCTGGCTTGCCAGCATGCCAAGTGACATCGGCCGCCGCCCAAAGGGCGTCGTCACATATCCACTCTCCATTTGCCTTCACCTTCGTTCAGGCAAAAGAAAACCATCCACCAATTTGGTGCCTAAGACGCTTGACTGTGATTCGTGGAAATGCGATTCTCGATGTGCTTAAGATCTGAGAAGGGCTTCCACGACGGCGTCGTTGGGGGCCTTTTTCTTTTGCGCGCTACGCTCCTCTGTCCTTGTTGAACTCCTGGAACAGGCCCTTCAGCCTTTCCTGGACGAACTGATCGAAACCGGGTGCGGTCTTGCCGTCAAAGACGAAGGTCGCACCGGACGCTGTCGTTTTGATCATCACCGGCACGCCGCTAAGCTGGGTTTGGGCAATCGTCGGTTTCGCCGACGCCGTCCGTCTGGTAGCCAGCACGAGCGCCCGGTGAAACCGCTCGTCGCTCGAGATTTTTCGAGCGTCGTCCGCGGACAACTCGGCGATGATTTTCTCGATGTCGGCACCTTCAAGCCGCTCGCCCAGCTCCAACCACCGCCGACGACCGATATCGGGCGCCGCGCCGATGGCATTGACGAGATCAAGGGGAACCTGCCGTATGACGATCAGCATTCTCGACAGCGCCGCCTTATCGACGGCGAGAGCCGCCATGATCACATCGCGGCCGAAGCTCCGTTCTTCGAGCCTCGATGCGAAGAGCGCGCGCTCGATGTAGGAAAGATTGGTTCGAGCGCTGTTTTCCTGCCCCTGGCTGACGACCAGTTGACCGTCCGTGAGCTCGCGGATGACAGCGCGCACCCTGATGCCGATTACTCGAGTGGCGGCCAGACGACGATGGCCGTAGGCAACCTGATACCGTCCCTTGGTTTCGGGATGCGGACGGATGAGGATCGGAACCTGCTGACCGTGCTCGCGGATCTGCTCGACAAGCTGCGCGAGTTCCGTCGCGTCGATCGCCAATCGATCGCTGACGAAGGAGGCGTCGATCAGGGCGGGATCGAGCTCGACGATGGTCTGGCCGGCGGCAAGCTGCCGTTCCAGTTCACTCGCCCGCTCCATTTTCTCCGTAATATTGCCCAGCGTCTTGGTAATGCCGCCGACTGGCGCCGCGCTGCGCTCCTGCGGCACGAACCCGGCGATCGGGCGATTGTCGCGCGGTAGGACCATTTCCACCCTAGCCGGGCTCGGAGCAGAGATTTCGATGAGGTTCTTGCGCGCCATCGACTATTTCCTTCCCCAGGTGGAGCGAAGATGCGCCTCGATCTCGCTATTCACCAAGTTGAGGGACTCCAGCGCCCGATCATAGGTTCCGCGGGTGAACTGCGACCGCTCGACCTCGTAAAGGGTCTGCTTGGTGACGCCAGCGTCGGCGACTGCTGTCGACTTCACCATGGCGTTGTGGAGCATTCGGTTACCGAAGATCGCCCGCATGAAGCCAGTCATCTGGCTCTGCGGCCCG
The DNA here is from genome assembly GCF_019685115.1 of Rhizobium sp. NZLR11. Lineage (NCBI taxonomy): Bacteria > Pseudomonadati > Pseudomonadota > Alphaproteobacteria > Hyphomicrobiales > Rhizobiaceae > Rhizobium > Rhizobium sp. NZLR11. The sequence continues at coordinate 510,589 of NZ_JABDWD010000002.1, forward strand.
TCGTTCGGCTCGAAGCGCGTCACGAGATAGCGCATCCAGTCATAGCTGGTGCGCCCGCCGGCCTTCTCCACGACCGACATCAGCTCGCTCGTCATCGTCAGAAACTGCGACATCGACATGACGTCGAGCATCTGCGGATGGACCGTGATCAACACCGAGGTCGCTGCGCAGAGCGCCGACATCGTCAAGAACCCCAGCTGCGGCGGGCAGTCGATGACGACGACGTCGTAAAGACTTTCGATCTCGGTCAGGACCTCGCCAATGCGGGCGAAGAACATCGTCTCCGCTTTACCCGACGACATCGCCTTCGGCGTCTCGTGCTCGAACTCCATCAGCTCGAGATTTCCTGGAATGAGATGCAGATTGGGCGTATAGGTGGCGCGCACGATGTCGGCGATTGGGCGCGGATCCTCATAGCGGATGGCGCCGTATATGGTTTCGCCCTCACCGACGTCGAATTCCGGCTGATGGCCGAAAAGAGCCGACAACGAGGCCTGCGGGTCGAGGTCGACGGCGAGCACGCGGTAACCCCTGAGCGCCATGAACTGCGCCAAATGGGCTGCGGTCGTAGTCTTGCCCGAGCCGCCTTTGAAATTCATGACGGAGACGATCTGGAGCTTCTCTCCCGGCCTGCGGGCCGGCACATATTTCGGTGTTCCGTTTCGCTCGTCAAGAACCCGGCGAATCCGATCCATATCCGTTGCGCTATAGAGACGCCGTCCGTTGGCCAGCGGATCGGGCCCATGGCCATCGGCAGCCACCTGCCGGAGATAACCTTCGCCGATGCCGATAAAGGACGCAGCTTCCGCCGGCGAAAATGTTCTGATGGTCTTTTGGGAAAGCGGCGGGAAGATTTTTGCCTGATGCTGCTGAAGTTGATAGGACAACTCCTTCGCATCTGTTGCCAGAAGCGAAGGGAGATGCTCTTGATCGTCCTGAAGAGCAAGACTCGGCTGCATGATCTGTTTCCCAAATAACTGCGCAATTTTGAACGAAAGCGCCCCAGTTGCGCAGTTACTATATGCCGCGATTCGTGACTGAATTACAAATGCTTAACCAAAAGGCATGTCGAGGCATGCGAAACGGCCGCGGGAAGCTGGCGATTTGGCGGACCAATCGGCGGAATTTGCGCCCACCCGAGCTGCAGAAGAGCAAGGCCAATGCCGTCGTTATGCACATGAATTCATCGAATTTGACCCGGAGAAGCCAGCGGGCGGAAAACCTCGCGTCGGTCGGGTCGAGACGATAGCCGGAAATCGTGTAGCGTCCGCTGGCGCCTGGCCGGTCGCCCGATGGAAATCATCCGTTCCGCACAGACCGCGGCCAAGCCTACATGAGGCAATATCGTCGGCAAATGCCCCGCGCCATGGGCGAGACTATGCTCACCATTGCGCGGGGCGGTCGACGAACCGGGGGAGAATGCAACGAATAACGCTGGAGGCGGCATGTTCGATGGCTAACGTTCTGCAATCAAGCTTTTGTCACACCACGACCGGACCAATGTTGATCCGGCCGCGGGACCGTACCGCTTATTTGTTGGACGCAGCGTCTTCGATGACCTTCGCTACTTTATCGGGATGAGAAACCATTACGACGTGGGACGCACCTTTAACCACAACCGTCTCTTTGGAGCCCGCTCTTTCCGCCATCCATGCAAGCGCTGCCGGCGGTATGTTTTTATCCGCATCGCCGTAAACGAACCAGGAAGGGATATTCTTCCAGCTCGCCGAAGTTGAAGCCTCGCCAAGAGCCTTATCCGTGATCGGACGCTGCGTTGCGGCCATCAGCTTGCCCTCCGCCTTAGATACATCTGCGGCGAATTGATCGTGATACTCGCCCTGCTTGATGTACAGATCCTTTACTCCACCATCCAACAGCACCGGTTCGGCAAGGGTGGGTGCGAGCGTGCTTCCTGGAAACTTACCTGAAAGCGCGAGCGCCGTTTCTCCAACATCGGGCGCGAAGGCCGCGACGAAGACCAGCGATTTAACGTTCGCGCTGTGTGCTGCTGCCTCGTTGATGACTACGCCACCGTAGGAGTGACCGACGAGAACAACGTCGGTCTTCAATCCGGCGACCACTTTGCGCACATAATCGCCATCGGACGTGACGCTTCGAAGCGGATTAGCGACCGCCACCACCGGATATCCATCCTTTTCCAGACGTGTGATCACGCCATTCCAACTGGAGGCATCGGCAAATGCGCCATGAACAAGTACAACCGTCGGCTTTTCGGCCGCGTTGGCATGCAAAAGGCCAGCTACGGTCATTGCGGCGGCGGCGACAAACATCTTCACCATCATCAAACTCCTTTGTATCGTGTACGATTAAATTATGCACAACCATCCACAAAGGCAAGCCCTAAATTCCATATTCACTTTGATTTGAAATTGCCTTTGCCTCGTGTTCACGGTAACCGGTGTTCCGATGCCACATTGCGCTGGCTGCCCTAATCCGTGATCGACTCTATGGATTAGCAACGGGAGTTACTCCGGAGGTCGATGGCGTTGAAGGACGCGACAAATGTGCGCCGGTTGCGGTCATCGTCGAGTCATGATGGCCGCTCGAACGGTCTTCAGAAAGTCCGCGTACTTAACGCCGCTCGCACGGATAACGACCTGTTGCGCAATCATGAGACCAAACAGCATGTAAAGGAACGAAAACAGCCACCAGAGCGGGCGCATAAGGTCGTGCTGGATCACGTAAATGAAGGTGTAAAGAGAGATCGGAAACAGTACGAAGGCTGCCGTGACCAAGCCGGGCGAATAGAAGTGCTTCATCCGAAACATTCTGATCATAGCCGTATGCATCACCACTTCCATGATGCCGAGCATCATCGCGGACATTGCGAGAAACGGGACATTTGGAAAGAACAGTGGCACAAAGGCGATGACCAGCACGTAGGCGGCCGTGACGACTTCTCCAAACCAGCGGCTGCTGGCCGTGAAGTGGAGATGCTCGGTGATCAGTTCCACGAAGCCGCCGGGAAACCGCCCTTCCTCCCACAGGTGCATGACCAGTCCGATGAAGAACAGGCCGGACATTCTCTGAAGGACGGTTAGTGCCTCCCAGTTCACGCTGACATAGATTGCCACGCCGACGCCGAGCGCGGCCATGACGTAGAGATTTCGTTCGAGAATGAATCGGATCATGGCGTGGGTTCCTTCTGGTCGGGAATTGATGCGGCCATGCCGCGCAGGATCGTTTCCGCGTGTTGGCTGGCGAGGGCTTCAAGATCGGGCGCATTGGCCCTCGAACCGAACGCCTCGTGATAGAGGAGTGCCACCGAGATCGGGCCGATTATCGAAAAGGCATACAGCCTTGGATCGCCCGGCCTCACTTCGCCTCTGTCCTGCGCTTTGGCGACCATGCCTGCAATGAGATCGAGCATTCGTGCCGCCAGTTCATCATGCCAGACGGCGGCCAGATCGGGGAAGGCACGGCCTTCGGCAAGCATCACGCGGGCCAGACCGGGCAGACGATCATCGCCCAGGCTTTGAGCGGCCCGTTTGAGCAGCATCGGCACGAATTCGGCGAGCGACCCTTCAAAGGCCTTGCCAGCTTTCTCGACCACTTCAAGATGGTTGGTGAGCAGGTGTTGGACAACTGCACGAAACAGAGCCTCCTTGGTATCGAAGTAGCGATACAGCGTGCCTTTCGCGACGCCCGCCCGCCGTGCCACGTCGTCGAGTTTGGTGTTGGCAAACCCGTTTTCCGCAAACAGCGCCATCGCAGCATCGACGATCTCGGAAGGTCGAGCGTCTTTACGGCGGTTCCACTTTGGTTTCGCGTCTGTCATCGGCGACCCTGCTGCGAATGCCAGTCCTTTAGCCATGGAATGAGTGGCGACCACAGGAAGTTGAACAGTTGAATGCCGATCAGCGTGTCGCCCGAGATCAGGCCCCGCGAGAAAGCCACCAATGATGCAGCCAACACGCCGTTCACCAGTAGCCCGGCCAGAAAGATGGTAGCGATGCCAGATCTTCCGATGAGCGGGTTCTTCCAGGTGGCGAAGGCGACCCAGACAGACAGCGGAAGCAGCACGACGAACGCCGTGAGGACGCCTGGATTGTAGTCGCCCGTCGCTGCAAACATGCCGATATGGGACAACGCATTGACGAAATGGACACCGTAGAGGCCGAGGCCGACAAGCGGATACCGGCGGCTCAGCAACGCGCAGATCAGGCCTGCGATCCAGATCACCGGAATGTTGATCGCGACGTACAGGGACGGAGGGTAAGCACAGTCCGGATAGGGCGGTTGCCCGAATGTCGCGCAGACGAGATTAGGAAATGCGAAGAACTGCCCGAGCATGTCGACGCCATACTCCTCCGTCTGGTGGAGCATGTACCCGGCGGGAGCAAGCCAGGCCAGCCGTCGGGGATCACGCCAACGCGACTCGCTTCTTTCGCCGCGTAGCGCATCAGTCCCGAACAGCACCACGAGGAGGATCGCTGCAATGAATAGCCCGATCCACGGCCAGTTCATATCGAACCATCCAAAGGGCATGTGAACTCCTGTCTCGATGCTACAAACGGGCCTTGCATTGACGATTTGACTTGAAGAGAGCATAAATGACTCTGAAGTCAATTACGAGAACTGATCGTTCATCGCCATCCGCAAAGGAACAAGCTATGACCACTCCTGTTTTCGCCATACCTGAATCTACCCCGTTTGAAGACCTGCTTTCCCTGAAAGGCCGCCGTGCCATTATCACGGGTGGAACGCGCGGGATTGGCGAAGCCATCGTGCTGAGGCTCGCCCAGGCGGGTGCCGAAGTCGTCGTAACGGCGCGAGGCCAGGAAGCCCTCACCAAGATCGAGGAAAAGGTGTCGGCCTTCGGCGGGCGTGCCATCGGTTTGCAGGCCGACGCCAGCAAAATGGAAGACGCGAAGCGTGTGATCGATTTTACGGTCAGCAAGCTCGGCGGCGTCGATATTCTGGTCAACAACGCCGCCGTCTTCCCACCGCGCCTTTCGGTCGAAATGACTGAGGAGATTTGGGATCAGACCGTCGATACTGATCTGAAGGGTCCGTTCTTTCTCTCCAAGTTGGCGGCACTCGAAATGATCCAGGCCGGTCATGGCGGACGCATCATCAATGTGCTCTCGACAGAGATATTCAAACCCACCGGCTTCCTCGCCCCCTACGGCGCGGCGAAATCCGGACTGATGGCAGTAACGCAATCGATGGCGGTGGAACTCGGGCCACACGGTATTCAGGTCAACGCGGTCATTCCGGGTGCAACGATGACCGCCGAGCGGATTGCCATGATGCAGAATAGCGCGACCAAGGCACCGTTTTCGGATGCGCCGACCGACGCTCCGCTGACGCTCGCCAAGCAACAGGAATTGCTGCAGAAGGGCGGCTTGGCCGAGCATTTGGGCAACATGCCGCTCGGCCGAACCGGGTATCCTGACGACCTTGCCAAGGCCGTACTGTTCATGGCGTCTGATCTGGCGAGCTATGTGAACGGAACCTCTCTGACCGTCGATGGAGCGCAAACTCTTCGATGAAACCAAGGGTTCTCGGAGAGCATAACTGGTGGAGCTTCTCTGCGAACGCTTGGACACTGGTTCATGATGGCCTTCTTTATATGTGTTGTTCCGCCCGATAGTTCCACGGCAGAAGTTCTTCGATGTGCCTCTGCCTGTGACCCTCTACGATGGCAGTGAGCGTAGCGCTCAGATATGTGAATGGATCGACATCATTGAGCTTGCACGTCTCGACCAGCGAGGCGATGGTCGCCCAGTTCTCCGCCCCAGCGTCATGGCCAGCAAACAGAGCGTTCTTGCGGTTTAGCGCTATCGGTCGGATCGTTCTTTCGACGCTGTTGTTGTCGATCTCGACGCGGCCGTCGGTCAGGAACACGCACAGGCCATCCCAGTATTTGGCGATGTAGGCGAGCGCCTCGCCAAGCGGCGACTTGCCCGCGACACGGGCACGATGTTGGCTCAGCCAGGTCCGCATGTTAGCGATCAACAGCGCTGACCGTGTCTGCCTTCCAGTCAGACGTGCGTCGGGGTTGAGACCGCGCAGCTCGGCTT